>RECJ01000277.1 GCA_007694115.1 Leptolyngbya sp. DLM2.Bin27
CGGCTTGGAAAAGTGGTTCGTCGAAATCACCCCACAGCCCGCCTAGCAAATGGATACTTTATTTCTTGGAGTACTCTGACAGTTCAAGGCCACTGGCTAGAATGCGGGCTGAGAGAAGCTTCCATTAATGGGCGCAACCTCTGGCCGACAGCATTCACCGCATACAAACACAGCGATCGCTCGTCAGCCAAATTGCTCGTACCTACCAGGTGTCATCACGTTGGTTGGTGCCCAGGGTATAGACGCGATCGCGCCAGCCAAATCCCTCAAAGGTATTTATTTCAATATTCATTGAAATATCAAAATAAGGTGTATAGTTTAACCATGGAAAGAGATACCGCTACTACTATTTTTGAGGCACTCTCCTCGGGTGTGCGGCTCGATGCGTTCCGGCTCCTGATTAGGAAGGGAGCCGAGGGCCTAGTCGCAGGGGATATTGCCGCAGCGCTTGACGTGCCGCCCAGCAACCTCTCCTTTCACCTCAAGGCGCTGACCCATGCTGGCCTATTGAGCGTAGAGCAGGAGGGACGATTTCAGCGCTACCGGGCCAACACCGCATTGATGATGGACTTGGTCGCCTACCTAACGGCGGAATGTTGCGTAGATAGCCTGGGTCAATGCCCAGGGGCACCTGGGGGAGGCAAATTGCTCGATAGAGGCACAACCCTGGGCACCGACTGCGGGGAAATTTTGACCACGGCCTACGACCCCTGCGCGCCCGCCTTGAAGCCGTCTTTGCCCTGTCGCTAGCTGATCTCGATCAGCTGCCATAAAAATTGGACTGGATTAGCCAAGTTTTACCGTGTTTTTTATTTCAATAGTTATTGGAGAATCAAAATGAAAACGATCCAAGTGTATGACCCGGCCCTGTGCTGCAATACCGGCGTATGTGGTGCCGATGTCGATCAAGCGTTAGTCAGTTTTTCGGCGGATGTGGATTGGGCCAAGCAAGCCGGCGTGCAGATCGAGCGGTTTAACCTGGCCCAGCAGCCCCTGGCCTTTGCCGAAAACCCAGTGGTAAAAAGCGCCTTAGAAACAACCGGGGAGGCAGCGCTGCCCCTGGTGCTCGGAGATGGCGAAATGTTGCTGTCGGGCCGCTATCCCACCCGTAAGGAACTGGGCGCGTGGCTTGGGGTGGCCCCCAGCCCAGCGGCTGAGCCCCAGCCAAAAACCAGCGGCTGCTGCGGTTCTAGTGCCGGTCCGGCGGCCAGTTCGGCGGCCAGCACCCCGGCCCCAGCCGCCGCCAAGGGCTGCTGCTAAATTAGCCCCGGGCCGATCCATCGCTTCAGCACTACCAGGTATCACCCATGAAATTTCTTCAAACCCCGCCGCGCTACTTGTTCTTTACGGGCAAGGGGGGCGTCGGCAAAACCTCGATCGCCTGTGCCACGGCGATTCAACTGGCTGAGGCTGGGCAGCGGGTGCTGTTGGTCAGCACCGATCCAGCGTCTAATGTCGGTCAGGTCTTTGGCGTGGACATTGGCCACCAAGTCACAACTATTCCTGCCGTGACCCGGCTGGCGGCCCTAGAAATTGACCCCCAGGCGGCGGCTCAAGCCTACCGCGATCGCCTGGTTGGCCCGGTGCGGGGCGTACTGCCCGAGGCCGTGGTCAAGGGCATTGAAGAGCAGCTTTCGGGGGCTTGCACCACCGAGATTGCCGCCTTCGATGAGTTCACCGCCCTGCTGACCGATGCGGCCCTCACCCTCGACTATGACCACGTCATTTTCGACACCGCTCCCACGGGGCACACCATTCGTCTGCTGCAATTACCCGGTGCCTGGAGCGGCTTTTTAGACGATGGCAAGGGCGATGCCTCTTGCCTTGGCCCCCTGGCCGGGCTCGAAAAGCAGCGGGTGCAGTATAAAGCAGCTGTCGATGCCCTGGCCGATGCCCAGCGCACGCGGCTGGTGTTGGTGACTCGCCCCCAGCAGGCCAGCCTGCGCGAAGTGGCCCGCACCCATGGCGAACTGGCCACCATTGGCCTGTCGGAGCAACACCTCGTGATCAACGGGATCATGCCCCCCAGCGAGGCGGCCCGGGATGCCTTGGCGGCGGCGATCTGCGATCGCGAACAGGTGGCCCTCTCGGCCATGCCTGAGGTGCTCAAAACGCTACCCTGCGACCAGCTGGCGCTCAAGCCCTTCAACCTGGTTGGGCTCGATGCCCTGCGGCAGTTGTTTGTAGAAACAACTGCGCCCCTGGTGCTTGAGCCAGATTCACCCACTGGCCCAGAGGCCCCTAGCCTCTCAACCCTGGTGGATGACATTGCCGCCAGTGGCCATGGCCTGGTCATGCTGATGGGTAAAGGCGGAGTCGGCAAAACCACCCTGGCGGCGGCCCTGGCGGTGGAGTTGGCTGAGCGCGGTCTGCCGGTACACCTCACCACCTCTGACCCAGCGGCCCATCTGACCGAGACCCTGAGCGATGCGTTGGCCAACCTCAAGGTCAGCCGCATTGACCCCCAGGTGGAGACAGAGCGCTACCGCCACGAGGTGCTAGCCGCCAAGGGCGCTCAGCTCGACGCAGCCGGTCGGGCGCTGCTGGAGGAAGATCTCAGGTCGCCCTGTACCGAAGAAATTGCCGTATTCCAGGCTTTCTCGCGGATCATTCGGGAGGCAGGCAAGCGCTTTGTGGTGATGGACACCGCCCCCACCGGGCACACCCTGCTGCTGCTCGATGCCACCGGGGCCTACCACCGCGAAGTCACGCGCCAGCAGGGCGACCAGGGGTCGAACCTGACCACGCCCATGATGCGCCTGCAGGATGAACGGCAAACCAAGGTGCTGCTGGTCACCCTGGCTGAAACCACGCCGGTCTTAGAGGCGGCCCATCTGCAGGATGATCTGCGTCGGGCCGGAATTGAGCCCTGGGCCTGGGTGATCAACCAAAGTGTGGCCGAGGCCTACCCCGAGGCCGCCCTGCTGCGCCAGCGTGCCCACAACGAGCGAGCTGAAATTGAAGCGGTGGCCCAGCGCCATGCCCGGCGCTATGCGGTGGTGCCCCTGCTGAGACAAGAACCCGTCGGCGTAGACCGGCTCCGCCAGCTGATTCACCCACAGACGGTGGCCGTTCCTGTAGGGGTCTAATTGCTTCCCCCAGAGGGGACATACCCCTTTTGTAAATGAGTGTCCCCGAGGGTGGGCAGTGCCCACCCAGCCCTGTCAAGGTGGCTAAACTATTCCCGAAATGCCCATCGGCTAAGGGACTCCGGCCACAACCACCAGGGAGTGAACTCCCTGGCTCATAGCGAAAGTCTGCTAAAGCAGACTGGGGAACTCGGCTCCCCAGCCTCTTCAGAGGATTTCGGCTTTGAGCCTTGGACTCCAGTCAGTCAATTGCATAATTCAGGAGGGATCCATGAGTCATTCAGAGTCCAATAGTCAGCCGCCCACCGCTGCACCCGCTGCCCAGCTCAGTGTGTTTCAGCGCTATCTCACCCTGTGGGTGCTGATCTGCATTGTGGTAGGAATTGCCATTGGGCGGTTGCTGCCGGGGGTGGCCGTGGCGCTGGATGCGATGAGCATCTACCAGGTGTCAATTCCGATCGCCATCTGCCTATTTTTCATGATGTATCCGATCATGGTGAAAATTGACTTCACCCAGATCGATCGGGCCTTTCGCTCCCCCAAACCCGTGGCCCTGACGCTAGTGGTCAACTGGTTGATCAAGCCCTTCACCATGCTGCTGTTTGCCCAACTGTTTCTGGGCCAGCTATTTCGGCCTTTGATCACCGGCACTGAGCTGATTCGGGGGCAGGAAATTGCGATCGCAGATTCCTACATTGCCGGGGCCATTTTGCTGGGCATTGCCCCCTGTACGGCGATGGTGCTGATGTGGGGCTATCTCTCCTTTGGCAACCAGGG
>RECJ01000018.1 GCA_007694115.1 Leptolyngbya sp. DLM2.Bin27
GCTTACCTAAATGGTCAATTCTCATCCTAAGTCTTGCAAGACTGGGATGCACCCGTTCGGCTATGACTCCCCCGAAGCCATGTTGCAGGGAATTCAGGAAGTGTCGGGACAGCTCTATGTCGATCCGCATCGACGCACTGAATTCAAGCGCCTGCTGAATCAGCGAGGAGAGGCTCGCGACTTTGAGTTTGAGGCCTATCGGCGCGATCGCACCCAAATTTGGGTTTCAGTCTTTGCCCGATCAGTCAAAGATCCCCAAGGCACCGTGCTCTATTACGAAGGCAACTGCATCGAAATTACTGAACGCAAGCAGCAGGAAGCGTCTTGGAAGCAGCAGTTGCAGGAGTTGCAGTTCGAGATTGATCACAAGCAGCGAGAGCGCCAGGTCGCCGAAATTGCCTCAACTGACTATTTTCAGCAGTTGATGGCCGAAGCCGACGACCTGAGAAATTTTGACGATGTATGAGGGTGACCAGTGGCCGACATTGTATTAGTCCATTCCTTTCGCAGAGGTACGGGGAAGTCCAACTCGACGGCCACCAACCTGGCAACGACAGTCGTGGCCCAGGGCTATCGGGTGGGAGGAGTCGATACCGATCTGCCCTCTCCCGGCATTTACAGTCTGTTTTGCTTAGAATCTGAGCAAACCGAAAAGGTGCTAAATCACTAAACAAAAGTTAGAAAAGCTGAACCTGAACAGATGTTGGAGTTGACATCACTGTGAAACGCTATCTGGCTCATCTGTTTCAAATTTCAGTTAATCGTCCGGTTACGACCGTTTTGGTTGCGATTGTTTTGACGCTGTCGCTGTTTTTACCTCTAGGGTGGAGCGCCTGGAATGCATACCAAACCTTTAGTAACGTCATCGTTAATGATTTTCGCCTGCAATATCTAGTGGGCTCAATTATTCATCTTGATGAAGTGCTGACCATGTCAGCCCGGATGAATGCTGCCACAGGCGATACCCGATGGGAAGGGCGCTACAAAGACTTTGAACCGCAGTTGGATGCTGTGATCAAAGAAGCGATCGCCATCGCCCCAGACACCTATGAAGGGGAAAGCGCTGCGCAAACTGACATTGCTAACCAAAAGCTGGTCGCCATGGAAGTGCAGTCGTTTGACTTGGTGCGCAACGGACAGCAGGCCGCCGCCGCCGATTTGCTGTTTAGTGCCGAGTATGAACAACAAAAAGTGATCTACGCCGAGGGCATTCAACGGGGACTCGAAACCACCCAGAAGCGGATTCTCGAGAACCAGAAAAATTTTGCTCAGCAGCTGATTCTTGCGAGTGCGATCACAGCCCTTAGCCTGCTAATTTTGCTGCCGATCTGGTGGGTAGTCTTACAGGTCTTGCAGGGCTACTTGAAAGCTCGTAACACCGCAGAACATGCGCTCCACACCGCCAAAGATCAGCTAGAAGCTGTATTAGACGCCGTACCTGGCCCCATCTCATGGATTGATTCGGGCGGCGTTTATATTGGCGTCAATCGGTACCTGGCCAATAGCTGGAGCATGTCCCAAGGAGCATTTATTGGGCGCAGCGTTAACTCCCTCAACGGCAACGTCCAATTGGCCCAGTTTTTGCAGGAGTTCCTCACAAATTCCCGTAAATCAGACACCCGCACGATCGAAGTCAAAATTAAAGGTGTACTTCGCTACTTTCTCGTCGCGGTGCAAAAGTATCAGCGGGGTACAGCGGCGGTTTCGGTGGGCATTGATATTACCGAGCGCAAACAGGCCGAAGAAGCCCTACGCGTCGCCGAAGAAAACTATCGCAGCATCTTTGAAAATGCCCTCGAAGGAATTTTTCAATCCTCCCCAGAGGGCTACTTCATTAGGGTCAATCCAGCCCTAGCCAAGATTTATGGCTATGACTCACCCCGCGACATGATCAAAAGCATTACCAATATTTCAGAACAGCTCTATGTGGATGCGGAAAGACGGGCAGAATTCATCACCGCTATTGAAAAATACGGCACCGTCAAGGATTTTGAATACCGTAGCTACTGTAAAAACGGCAGCATTATCTGGACTCAAATTGATGCCCGTGTGGTCACCGACGGTAATGGTAGAGTTATCTACTACGAAGGTATTGTGCAGGACATTACTGAACGCAAGCAGCAGGAAGCGTCTTGGAAGCAGCAGTTGAAGGAATTGCAGTTCGAGATTGATCACAAGCAGCGAGAGCGCCAGGTCGCTGAAATTGCCTCAACTGACTATTTCCAGCAGTTGATGGCCGAAGCCGACGACCTGAGAAATTTTGACGATTAGTGGAGTTAACCCATGGCCGAAGTTGTATTAGTCCATTCCTTTCGGGGTGGCACCGGAAAATCCAATACCACCGCTAATCTAGCGACCGCGATCGCCCGCACGGGTAAACGAGTGGCTGTTGTTGACACCGATATTCAATCCCCAGGGATTCATATTCTGTTCGGCATGGAGCAGGTGAACCCGCAAGCCACCCTCAACCAATATCTGTGGGGCAGTTGCCCCATAGAAGAGGTGGCCCATGATGTCAGCCCTGATGCGGTGACACAGAGTGGGGGGCAAGTGTTCTTGGTGCCCTCCAGTAGCGATGCGGGCGACATCACCCGCATATTGCACGAAGGCTATGATGTGCGCCTGCTGAAACGGGGCTTTCGCGACCTGATTAAAGCGCTGGATTTGGACTATATCTTCGTCGATACCCATCCGGGACTCAATGAAGAAACCCTGCTGTGCATCGCCGTGGCTAATACGCTGGTGGTGATTCTGCGCCCTGACCGTCAAGATTTTCAGGGCACTGCCGTCATGGTCGATTTGGCTCACAGGTTGAAGGTGCCCAGAATTTTCATGGTGGTGAATCGGGTCATGCAAAATTCTGACCCGGAGATGGTGCGCCAGCAGCTTGAAGCCAAATATGAAGTTCCTGTTGTCGGGGTGCTACCCAACTGCGATGAGATGATGCAGCTCGCCAGTAGTGGTTTATTCTCGTTGCACTATCCCGACCATTCTCTAACTCAGGTTTATCACCAGGTGGCCGATCGGGTCATGGCGACCTAAATAGATGGCTCTCTACGAGGGGGTGACTAACAACTTTGTCATCAACATAGACAGTTCGCCACCTTGCCCTGTTTCAATATTGGCTTAGCCATGAAAATTTCCTCCAGCGATTTCCAAATCCACCGATTAGCCCTAGGCAACCAATTGCGTCAGGAACTGCAACCAGATCGGCTTGTCCCCACACTGACAGCCGGGTTGATTACGGGAGTTCTGCTGGTGATTTACGCCATCTCAATGGCCGCGTTGATCTTCACCGGTCCCCTAGCAGAGTTTATTCCCGTAGGGATTGGCTTATCCCTGTTTACAGCGATTGTGACCGCAGTGGTTGTGGCATTGACCAACTCGATGCCTGGCATCGTGACGATGCCCCAGGATTCTCTGGCGATTATTTTAGCGATCATGGCAGGGGCCATTGCCACTCAACTTTCAGCCGCTGATCCGGCTTTGTTGCCGACGGTCATCATGGGGTTGGCGATCGCTAGCGGCAGCGTCGGCATTGTCTGCTTTTTAATCGGCTCCTTCAAACTGGGCAATTTAATTCGGTTTATTCCCTATCCAGTCGTGGGTGGCTTTCTCGCAGGCACGGGTTACCTACTGGCCCAGGGTGCCTTCAACGTGATGACGGATCAGTTTTTTGATCTGGCGAATTTACCCGCTTTGCTGGCCCCAGCGATCGCAGTGCGCTGGCTGCCGGGTTGCGCTATCGGTCTGGCTTTAGTCTTGTTACTGAGACGCTATAACAGCGTATTCATTAGACCTGTTGTGAAATAGGTGGATAATAGCCTCTAGAGCCATTTGACCCAGTTA
>RECJ01000017.1 GCA_007694115.1 Leptolyngbya sp. DLM2.Bin27
CTTAAACGCCTGCGTGACCTAAACTCTAACCCTTGGGAAGAGATCGATGTAGACGGCACAGAGTAGAATGCCGTTGAGCCGTTAGACCTAAGCCCTGGCGGCGGGGCCAAGGGCACAATCCGATGCGAGTCGGAAGTTGCCGCTGAGCAATCCATGGCGCAATCCGTCGCCAAGGATTTTGCTACGATTCAGGCAAGACAACTAGGGGTACACTGTAGAGCAGTCGTTTTGACGTATCTACGGACAACCCTCCCTCCTGGCCACGATCGTCGGTTATCGGTGAACCTGGGTGCAAACCTATGGTCAAGACCAACTGGGCAACACCAATTAGTCAAGTCCAATTGGGCAACACCAACTTCACCCTGGCGATCGCAGCTTTGAGACGAGTCCTCAAGATAGGTTCTCTGGTGCTCTGCGCCGATATCTGCGTTCCCTACTGCATCAATTCTAGGCCTTGTTTTTGCTAGTGTCAGAGCATGCCACTCCATACCAAACTTAGTAACATACTTATCGTTGAAGACAGTAAAGGGCGTCGAGAAATTGTCCTAGACGGGTCGGTATACTCCATTGGGCGCGATCCCAAGTGCGACATTCGGCTGTCGTCTCAGTTTGTGTCGCGGCACCACGCCACCCTGGTGCAGTTGCCCAAGGATGATGAAACCTTTTACTACCGGATCGTAGACGGCAACCTCAAGGGCAAGCCGAGCGCTAACGGCATGTTAATCAACGGGCGCAAACTTCAGGCCCATGACCTCAAGAACGAAGACGAAATTGTATTTGGCCCCCAGGCTCGCGCCATATACTACCAGCTCAAGCGCGATAGCCAGTCAACCCTGCCCCCCGACGAGTTTGACATCACCCTGATCAGCCCAAACATGGTGGAAGAGGGGGAAGAAGAGAGTAACGAGCTAGACGACGACAATGACTACTAGCCAACTAGTAGCTCGCCTATAGCCCTTGCCCACTTGCTCAATTCATGGGTGAAGAAAATTTGTGGAGAAAAAGGTATTTTCTCAGGTGGAGCTAGCGGCCAGCCTGAGCTCACGAGCCTGCAGAATATATGGCCATGACAGCTAGTACTCTGTGGCATGAGTCGGCCAACTCCTCCCAAAACCCGCAGCCTAGTACCCTGAGGCAGCAATAAATCGCTTAGTCGGTTAGGCAAAACCCCTTACTTGTTAGGGGCTTCCCGTTCTGCCGGCTTACTTCTGCCTTGAAGTACTAGCACCTGACAGCCTCAGTCAGGGTGGTTATATTTTTGCCAGCTAATACTAAACCGCTGCCCCAATCGCTTCGCTAATGGTGCTAAACATTTGCTCACAGTGGTTGTTGCGCTTGAGCGGTAGCTCTTCGTTTTTGACCACGAGGTTAACCCAAGTAGAGTCAGCGGCAACGGTCGGTGGGTTGATCAGCACCTCAATGGTGGTGAGCTGAGCTATGGATACTCGACCTGGCTGCTCTTTGGCCACCAGATAGTCTTTGGTTTCGTAGACCATATTTAGTCCGCAGGATTGCAGCGTGCTGACGAGAGAGTCTCGTAGCCGGGCGGTGGCGGCGGAGACCGGGAGTGAGTTAGTATACCGAGCCATAGGTATCCTGTGCTGAGACTAGCGTAACGATTCGATCAGTGCCTAATCACGGATGAGATGACATCAAAAATCACTATATCCACTGATGACGGTCTTAGTCAGGCACAAGTTCGATTTTGTATCTTAATGTATACCACACTTTTTTTGGGCCGCAGGGCAATAGTCCATGCCAGGCTGCGGCTACAGCGGCTGTACCTGTAAGCTTGAGCCTGTAGGTTTGAGATTGTGATGCAAGACTATGCCCGGCAGATTATTGGTGTTTGAAGGCGTAGAAGGCTGCGGCAAGTCGACTCAGCTGCAGCAGTTGCAGTCTGCGCTACGCCAGCATGGCAGCTTTCAGCAGCTGCAACGGCAGGGAGTATTGCCCCAGCTGCTGGTCACCCGCGAGCCGGGGGGAACCGAGTTGGGTCTAGGCCTGCGGCAGCTGCTGCTGGGCTACCACGGCGTGGCCCCTATGGTCAGCCGGGCTGAACTGCTGCTCTACGCCGCCGATCGCGCCCAGCATGTCGAGGCAGTGATTAAGCCCGCGCTGGCGGCGGGAAGCTGGGTATTGTGCGATCGCTATATCGACTCTACGGTGGCCTACCAGGGCTACGGTCGCGGGCTCGATCTCGCCCAAATCGATCAGCTCAACCTAGTGGCCACCGGGGGGCTGATGCCCGATCTCACCCTCTGGCTCAAGCTCGATGCCGCTACGGGGCTAGCCCGCACCCGCCAGCGGGGGGCCGCCGATCGCATGGAGCAGGCCGATCTGGCCTTTCACCAGCGGGTGCAGCGGGGCTTTGAGACCCTGGCGGTGCAGCACCCCGAGCGCATTGTCGCAATCGATGCCGCCGCCCCCGTAGAGGCCGTAGCCGCCGACATTTTTGCCGTCGTAGAAGGGTATTTACAGCAGTGGTACACACCCAATTTGATGGCTTAGTGGGCCAAGACACCGCTGTAGCACTGCTCTGGCGCGCTGTCGATCAGCGGCGGGTGGCTCCGGCTTACCTATTTGCTGGCCCCCAGGGGGTGGGTCGGCGGCTGGCCGCTGAGCGCTTTGCGGAGGTTCTCTTAACCTCCGGTACCAGGGAGCTATCTCCAGCGTTGCGCCGTCGCATTGCCCAGCGCAACCACCCCGACCTGCTCTGGGTCGAACCCACCTACCTGCACCAGGGCAAGCTCATCGCCGCCGCCCAGGCCGCTGAGGCCGGGCTGAGCCGCAAGAGCCCGCCCCAAACTCGGTTAGAGCAGGTGCGGCAGATCGCTCAATTTTTGGGCCGCCCGCCCCTGGAAGCGCCCCAGGCGGTGGTGGTGATCGAGGCCGCCGAAACCATGGCCGAGGGGGCCGCCAACGGCCTGCTCAAAACCCTGGAGGAACCCGGCCAGGCCACCATTATGCTGCTGGCCCCTGGCCCGCAATCGCTGCTGCCGACCCTGGTGTCTCGCTGCCAGACGATTCCCTTTCAGCGGCTGAATGCGGCGGATATGGCGACGGTGCTCAGCCGGGCGGGGCAGGACGAGATCCTTCAGCACCCCCAGATGCTGGCCATGGCCCAGGGCAGTCCGGGAAGTGCGATCGCAGCCTATAACCAGCTCCAAACCATTCCCGCCGAGCTGATCAGCGCCCTGCACCAGCCCCCCCGCAGCCTGCGCCAGGCGTTAGAGCAGGCCCGCCAGGTGGCCAAAGCCCTCGATACCGAATCGCAGCTCTGGCTGCTCGACTACCTGCTCAACTGGTACTGGCAGAGCTACCCCGCAGAAAGCCCCCGCTGGCTGCCCAAACTAGAAGCCGCCAAGGGCTACCTGCGCCGCTTTGTGCAGCCCCGCCTGGTATGGGAGGTGATGTTTATGGAATTATGGGAATCCCAAGGGTAGTAACTCATAACCCATAGTTCCGATATCTTATGACAGATAAAGTTGCCATTTTTCTAGATGTTGAGAATTTATCAGGCTGGCTAAAATCGGACGGGGGAGAAACTTTACTAGAACGCGCTAACGAGCTTGGGCGTGTTGTAGTTCGTCGAGCTTACGGAGACTTTAGTATTTCAGCAGTAATTGCTCGTCAAACAGAGCTAAATCTTCTGGGTTTTGAGTTCGTCCACGTCTACCATCCGGCAAAAGGGAAGAACTCTGCTGATATTCAAATTGTTGTTGATGTAATGGAATATCTGGCTCGTATTCCTGACTTAGAGTGGATTGTTCTCGCAACAGGAGATTCAGACTTCTCACCTCTATTCAGGCGATTGAGGGAAATGGGGAAGTCTGTAGTAGG
>RECJ01000088.1 GCA_007694115.1 Leptolyngbya sp. DLM2.Bin27
TCCCTAGCATAAGAGCCCAATCGGCAGTATGACACCTTATTGAATCCATGATCCTAAATTGAGGATGGCCAGGGTGATCGCCAAACTCAGCCCGGCACCAAAGGCCACCCCTAGCCCTAACCAGGGGGCATTTAAATCGCCTGCGGCGTTAGCCTTGAGCGCCATCTCAGGTTCAAACACCGTCCCGGCCATGCCGGTGTAGTGCAGGCCGACAACGGCAAAACTCAGGGCCAAAACCGCCAGATTAGAGAGCCCAAAGCTGCCGGAGTCGGGGTGACGGCGCAACCACAGGGTCAAGCCCATCGCCACCGTCGAAGCCCCGACTGCGATCACCACAGAGAACACCACTAGCGACCATCGGTAGTGAATCTGGGCCGACATCTCCATCGCCGCTATACCGCCGTAATGCATCCAGGCGATCGCCGCCCCCATCACCACCCCACCCGCGCTCAGACTCAACCAACTCAGCCCGGGGCGACTCACCAGCCAGAGGGCAACTCCCGCCGCCAGAATCACACAGATCAACGATACCGCTGTGGTGAAAGGATCGTAGGTGATCGGTATAGGAATTTCTAGCGCCAGCATGGCGACGAAGTGGGTCGTCCAAATGCCGCTACCCAGGGCTACAGCACCACCCAAAAGCCAGGGCCACTGCTGCCATCCAGTGGTCGCTAAGATGCGATCACTGAGATTCAAGGTGGTATAGGAGGCCAAGATGGCAATCCCTAAAGACAAGCAGACCAAACCTACGTTGTAATGACCAAAAAACGCATAGGCCATCAAAATATTTTCAACCGAAGAGTAACAGACTTCCTGATAGATGCACCAATAAGTTTTCCCCTAGATATATATCCTTCAACGGAGGACAATATCGAGATCACAACCTTTTTAAAAAGGTATCTTTTTGATGAATTGAGCCCTGCAGATTATGCAAATGAATTCATCAAGCCCATACTTAGGGCGTTTAGTCTACGCTTGACCTCAAAAAAAGTAGAGTTAGCTTAGAGGAGCTAAGTTTGAGCTCAGCCTAAGTATCTTTTAATTTTAGCACTTATTTTTGGTATCTTTTTTAACCCTACATTGAGGAAACCACATTTAAATCTGGTTGCCCCCTATCCTTAGATACATGCCGTTTGGGCCTAGGCTCCCTACATCAACGCCAAGCCGAGATCTGTAGTTTCCCCTAGACATCACCCAGCTTCTGACCCTAGATGAGGTTTACATCCGCTCTAGTACCCGAATGCCTAGCAGCGAAAGACCCAACTTGAGGGTTTTGGCGGTCAGATCGCACAGCAGCAGGCGGGAGGTGCGCTGGGGCTCTGCTGCCTGGAGCACTGAGCAGCGATCATAGAACTGATTAAACTTTTGGCTCAGCTCAAACAAGTACTGACAGAGACGGTTGGGGTAGAGATCCTGGGCGACTTCCCCCAGCACCTCATCGAGCTGGAGCAGATGGCGGGCCAGGGCAAACTCGGTATCGTCACCCAAATAAACCCGGGCCTCGGCAGGCAGGTGATCGAGGTCAATGTTGCCCTTGCGGCTGATGCCCTGCACCCGCACGTAGGCGTAGAGCATGTAGGGAGCCGTGTTGCCCTGGAGGGCAAGCATTTTGTCAAAGCTGAAGATGTAGTTGCTGGTGCGATTTTGGCTGAGATCGGCGTATTTGACAGCGCCAATGCCCACGGCTTCGGCCACGTTGTGGATAAATGCCTCCGACTCCTGGCGCTCTTCAGCCTGGATGCGAGCTTCGAGGTCAGCACGGGCGCGGCTGACCGCCTCATCCAGCAAATCCTTGAGCTTGACGGTGTCGCCGGAGCGGGTTTTAAACTTTTTGCCGTCTTCGCCCTGGACTACGCCAAAGGGCACGTGGGTGAGCTCGACGCCGTCGGGAATCCACCCCGCCTTGGCGGCGACTTGAAACACCTGGGCGAAGTGGTTACCCTGACCGGCATCGACCACGTAGAGCACCCGGTCGGCGGCGTCTTGCTGGGTGCGGTAGCGAATAGCGGCCAGGTCGGTGGTGGCGTAGTTGTAGCCGCCGTCGGTTTTTTGAATGATCACGGGCAGGGGGTCGCCGGCTTTATTGGTGAAGCCCTCGGCAAAGACCACTTTAGCGCCCTGGTTTTCTACCAGCAGCCCGAGGGCATCGAGATCCGTCACTACGCCCGCCAGCAGAGGATTGTAGAAAGATTCGCCCCGCTCTTGGATAGAAATGGCAAGGCGATCGTAGAGCTGCTGAAATGCTTGGCGCGACTGTTCACAGAGGACTTGCCAGGCCTTGATCGAGGTTTCTTCACCGGCCTGGAGCCCGACAACGGCCTCGCGGGAGCGGGTTTTGAAATCTTCATCTTCATCGAAGCGTTTTTTAGCCTGTTTGTAGAAGGCGACTAGGTCGCCAATATCGACGGCGGAGTCGGCTGCCAACGCCTCGGGGCAGGCCTCTTTTAACTGCGTGATTAACATGCCAAATTGGGTGCCCCAGTCGCCCACGTGGTTGAGCCGCAGCACGTCGTGGCCCATAAACTCCTGCACCCGGGCAATGGAGTCGCCAATAATCGTGGAGCGCAGGTGCCCCACGTGCATCTCTTTGGCGATATTGGGGCTGGAGAAATCGACAATCACCTTCTGTGGTGCTTTGACCGGAGCGACCCCCAGGCGTGGGTCGGCCTGCATGGCCCGCAGCTGATCTGCTAAATACTCGGTCTTAAGGCGCAGGTTGATGAAACCGGGGCCAGCGATCTCGGGCGGTTCACACAGGTCGCCAAGGTCAAGGTGCTCAACGATTTGGGTGGCGATGTCGCGGGGCTTTTGCTTCAGCGGCTTGGCCAGCGACATGGCTAGGTTAGCCTGGTAGTCGCCAAACTTGGGATTGCTAGTGGGCACCAACATTGGGTCGGTACCCGCCAGCGCTTCACCAAATGTCGCGATTAGTGCCTGGTCGAACCGGGCGGTAAGTTGTGCAAGTGTAGACTTCATGATGTGTTTACCCTAACGCCTATGGCTCCCAGAGCGCTCCCAAAATCCTTATTTTCTCTTAGCTGCCCATGACTAGCCCTCGCCTACCCCAGCCACTGTTGACCGCCGAGGCGATCGCCGCCCTGCCCGCAGCGGTGTTTGTTCACCCTCTCAATCCTAGGGCAATCCGCCACGGCAAATCGCTCGGGGACGAAACCGGCCTGCACCATATTGGCATCCACCTGGTGCGGGTCGAACCGGGGTATGACTCTACCCAGTATCACGTCCACCAGGGCGAAGAGGAGTTTATCTATATTCTCTCGGGCCGTGGACTGGCGGATCTGGGAGAGGAAACCGTGGAGGTTGGCCCCGGCGACTTTATGGGTTTTGTGCCGGGCGGCCTAGCCCATAGCTTGAGCAATCCCTTTGAGGAGGATCTAGTCTACTTAATGGGCGGCATGCGCTTAGACTTCGACATCTGTGACTATCCCAGGGTCAACCAGCGCCTGTATCGGCGCGCCCTCCGGAGAGACTACGTCGATCTAGCGGAATGAGCTATTGGCGCGGCGTCTCGACGCAGGCTCTAACTCAGGTTCGGTGCCTCGGCCTTGGGGCCAAGGATGGGACGGCGATTGACCTGACACCCGAGTGCGGGCGATGCTCTTGCGAGCATTACGGTAAGTTGGTAAAGCTGCTTAGTCTATAGCAGGGGCTTAAAGTGCCCAAGCTATACCAAGTCAGGCTCGGAAACGGTCGTTTTGTATTTGCAAAACTTCTTTCTAAACTTGGATTTGGCTGATCGATCACGTTTGTTGTAAGGGTTTACCGGCTTAAACCATGCCCAAGCCTTTGGCTATCAAGACTTTTTTGCAAGGCTCTAGCCCTATCCTCGACGTGCGCAGCCCGGGAGAATATGAGCACGGGCACATCCCCGGTGCGGTGAGCTTTCCCCTTTTCACCGACGACGAACGCGCCCAGGTGGGCACCTGCTACAAACAGGTGGGCCGCGAGGCAGCGGTGGAGCTGGGTTTCGACATCGCTGGCCCCAAGTGTGGGGAGTTTATTCGCGCGGCTAAGGCCTTGGCCCCCGACCGCCAATTGCGAGTTCACTGCTGGCGCGGCGGCATGCGCAGCGGCGGCATGGGCTGGATTTTGGAGCTGGCTGGGTTTACGGTGCATAGTTTAGAGGGGGGCTACAAAGCCTATCGCCGCTGGGTACGGGAGACTCTGGCCACGCCCAAGCCAGTGGTGATCCTCGGCGGCATGACGGGCAGCGGTAAGACCCAGGTTCTTCACGCCCTGGCGGCCCTGGGAGAGCCGGTGCTGGATTTAGAGGGACTGGCCAACCACCGGGGCAGCAGCTTTGGGGCGCTGCTGCTGCCGCCCCAGCCCTCGACGGAGCACTACGAGAATTTGCTGGCTGAGCAGTGGGTTAAGTTTGGGGACGAACGCCCCATCTGGATCGAGGCCGAGAGCCGTCGGGTGGGCACCTGCCGCATCCCCAGCGAGCTGTTTGCCCAGATGGAGGCGGCCCCGGCGGTGGAGGTGGTGCGATCGCTCGACGAACGCCTTGACCTGCTAGTGGAGATCTATGGAGCGGCCTCAACGGCGGGGCTGGTGGCAGCGACGGAGCGAATTCGTAAGCGGCTGGGGGGCGATCGCACCCAGGCCGCCATTCAACACATCCAGGCCGGAAACCTGCGCGCAGCCTGTGCCATTATCCTTGACTACTACGATCGCGCCTATCGCCATGACCTAGATCGCCACAAAAAAACCATTCCCCAGATTGAGATTGTGGGTCTAGCCCCTGGTGCTAGCGCCCAACTTTTGGTAGAAAAACAGCCCCAGCTGTGCTCTCAGATGGTCTCATCGGGCCTGTCTTATACCGAATCCGAATTCCATACCCCCGATTGGCAATCGGCCAACCTGTAGGGGCGCACCGCTGTGCGCCCTCGGGAAGAAGCACAATTTTTAGGTTTCGTCCATTTTTTCATTGAAGTCGTGATCAAAAACGCCAGAACCAAGTCCAAGGGACTGGCTCTGGCGCTAAAATCAGTCGTTTGAGCTGGACAACCCTAGGCGTTGGGCTGGGCGTTGACGGCGGTAGCCCCGTCCACGGTCATGGCGATTTTCTTTGCCTGCTCCAGCACGCCCGCCGCATCGGGGTTATATTTCAGCACCACGGTAGAGCCGGTCTGCGCCACCCACAGGCCGACATTGTCAGTCAGCCCGGCCTGGTCAAAGGCCAAAGCCACCCGCTTGGCCAAACCGCTCTCGTCGAACTGGCCATCAATGCCCACTTTAGCGGCGTCGATTTTGGCCGTAGTGGCCGCCTGCTTGACGTTGACCCTGGGAGTGGCCTTAGCCTTTTCTTCTTCTTTTTTGCCAAACAGCTTGCCTAAAAAACCCATGTTCTATCTCCTTAATGACTCGAAATGAATGAGCAATCAATCAAACCAGATTTGCTCTGGGCAACCAGTTTTGGCAAGGGCTAGAGGCCCTTAACCCGGTGCTGGGGCCATACCAGGTTGGAACGTACCAGGAAATGGTAAAGGATTGATAAAGGGGTGCCAAGCATCCTGGGGCACAGTTGTAGCCCAGGCCTCATTGACATGCTCCCCGACCTAAAGGCACGGGGATTCTCCGGCTAGGCGAACAACCTAAGTTGCTCACTGTACGGATGGCTAGACGGTTCAACGGACATTGCTGGCAAGCCAGTCTTACACGTCCTCCCCGCCCATTAAAGTCGGCATGCCCTGCCGCTGATACAATTTTACCATTCTTGTGCCCTAAAGGGCAGGGCTTGAAACCCATCGCATCTTGGTCAGTCGCTAAGAATAGGACAGTGGGCTAAGGGGTAAAGGCTTTGGGCTAAGATGAAATACTGACAACGCATTCGTTACCCTGTCTTCGTCACACTGTTTTCGTTGCACTGTCTTTCCAACCGTTATCGCCCCCAGGTCAGCTATGAGTAAGGGTACGCTGTTCGACAAAGTTTGGGATTTACACACCGTTGGCACCCTGCCCTCGGGGCAGACCCAGCTGTTCATTGGGCTGCACCTGGTTCACGAAGTCACCAGCCCCCAAGCCTTTGCCATGGTGCGCGAGCGTCAGCTGACGGTGATGTACCCCCAGCGCACCGTGGCCACCGTTGACCACATCGTGCCCACCGAGAGCCAGGCCCGACCCTTTGCCGATCCCCTGGCTGAGGCGATGATGCAGTCCCTGGAGCAAAACTGCGAGCAGCACGGCATTCGCTTTTACAACATTGGCTCGGGCAGTCAGGGGATTGTGCATGTAATTGCCCCAGAACAGGGGCTGACCCAGCCGGGTATGACCATTGCCTGCGGCGACAGCCACACCTCCACCCATGGGGCCTTTGGTGCCATTGCCTTTGGCATTGGCACCAGCCAGGTGCGCGATGTGTTGGCCTCTCAAACCCTGGCCCTGGGCAAGCTCAAGGTGCGCCGCGTGGAGGTCAATGGCGAGCTGCTGCCGGGGGTGTATGCCAAAGACGTTGTGCTGCACATTATTCGCAAACTGGGGGTGAAGGGCGGCGTGGGCTATGCCTACGAGTTTGCCGGAACAGCAATCGAGGCCATGTCTATGGAAGAGCGCATGACTCTGTGCAACATGGCGATTGAGGGTGGCGCTCGCTGCGGCTACGTCAACCCCGACCAGACCACCTACGACTATCTGAAGGGGCGTGACTTTGCCCCCCAGGCTGAGGCCTGGGACAAGGCGGTGGCCTGGTGGCACACCCTGCGCAGCGACGCCGAGGCCGAGTACGACGATGTCGTGGTGTTTGACGCCGCCGACATTGCCCCGACGGTGACCTGGGGGATTACCCCCGGCCAGGGCGTTGGCATTAACGAAACCCTGCCCCAGCCCGATACCCTCCCCGACGAAGAGCAGGTGCTGGCCCAGGATGCCTTCGTCTATATGGATCTCACCCCCGGCCAGAGCCTCAAGGGCACCGCTGTGGATGTGTGCTTTATTGGCAGCTGCACCAACGGGCGCATTAGCGATCTGCGGGAGGCGGCTAAGATTGCCCAGGGCCGTACGGTAGCCGAGGGGGTAAAAGCGTTTGTGGTGCCCGGTTCTGAGCGGGTTAAGCAGCAGGCCGAGGCCGAAGGGCTAGACCAGATCTTCACGGCGGCGGGCTTTGAGTGGCGCGAGGCGGGCTGCTCGATGTGCCTGGCCATGAACCCCGACAAGCTCCAGGGTCGCCAGATCAGCGCCTCATCTTCAAACCGGAATTTTAAGGGTCGGCAGGGGTCGGCCTCGGGGCGCACGCTGCTGATGAGCCCGGCGATGGTGGCGGCGGCGGCGGTGGCGGGCCAGGTGACTGACGTGCGCGATTACCTAGGGGCGAGGTAGCTGGCCCAGCTCAAGCTGATCGGCAGGGGGGATGTGGGTTGAGGGATACGGTTCACGGACTGTCTCAATCGGCCTAGTCTGGGGTGGGTTGAGCTAGCCCCTAGCCTTGGAGGCAGGGTTGCAGAGCGCGGGCAGCGCGGCTTTTGGTGGGGCCAATCACAAACTTTAATGAACTGTTTCCCTGGGCTTAACCTAGCCTGGGGATTTTCTTAATTTAGGCCATTGACTATGGAATCGGGAGCGTTGTCAGATGTCAGAGATCCGGCGGATTGAGGATGTCTAGACATGGTCGAGAAGAGCTGCGATCGCAGTTTCTCTCAAACGGCAGCCCACCCTGGCCAACTCTAGGTATCCCCATGTCTGTCACCGCACCCTCTGTCACCACGCCACCTGATCGCGATCGCACCCTGGCGGGCCAAAGCCACCCCAGCTTCATTCAGCTGCTAGAGCAGTTGTATCGTGAGCGTGCCCTGGTGCCCTACCCGGCGGGGCGATCTCTGCCCCTGCGGACAAACGAGGTGCTGATCATCTGCCGGGGGATTGTGCAACTCTTCACCATTCAACCCGACGGCGGCGAAACCCTGCTGGGTCTGGCCGGGCCATCGATGCCCGTGGGTCTGCCCCTCACCGCCGTCGACCCTTACTGGGCCACCGCTCTCACCGATGTAGATGTGCTGGCCCTGCCCATGGCCGAGATTGAGGGGTCATCGGTGCTGATGGCGGGCCTGTTCCGCCATCTGACCCTGCGCTTGCAGCAGGCCGAAGCCTGGCTTGCCCTCTCGGGCAAGCGGCTGGTGGCCGACCGCCTCCAGCACTTTTTGCTGATGCTGGCCAGAGACTTTGGCCAAGTAGAACCCAGCGGCATTCGCATCCCCATGCGGCTGACCCATCACCAGCTGGCCGCCGCCATTGGCACCACCCGCGTCACCGTTACCCGCCTGCTCAAAGAGTTTAAAGAGGCGGGCTGGTTGACCGTTGATCAGCGCTATATGGTGCTTCAGCTAGACCCCCGATTTCCGGCCAACCAGCTGCTCAATCCTATGACCCAGCGCTAGGGGCGAGGTAGGGCGGGGGCCGCCATCACCCCAGGGGCGGCGGCGGCTGTGTCGTCGCGGTGCCGTAGCTGGTGAAAAAAATCGAGGACACAGCGGCCAGTGGGCCAGTGGGCCAGGGGCTTGATCAGCTTGTCAAGGGGGTTGAGGTCTACCAGCCAGGCACCAACTTTCACCCCGATGGGCTCTAGGTGTTGCCCCTCTAGCTCTCGGTGGATGAGGTGCTTAGCGGATAGATGCTGGTAGAGCCAGAGCACATCGCTGGTGGCGGGGCAGCGGTCTTGAACACTCCCGGCCACGGTGTCTCGGGTAAACGACACCATGGCTGTGAGGTTGAACAGGCGGCTGCGGTCGATCAGAGCTAGGGTCTGCGATCGCGTGGGCTGCACCCCCAGCCCCAGGGCATCGAGCAGGTGGGCCAAGGCCTTGAGAGGCACTGCGCTAGTGGTATCGCTGATATCGGGGGCCAAGAGCTGAGCCGGCTGATTCCAGATCGTGGGGGTATGAACCAGGCGATCGCGTAGCCACCGGGCCTTTTTCTCGCCAATTACCGCCGCTAGGGTAGAATCGGTAGGATCAA
Source organism: Leptolyngbya sp. DLM2.Bin27 (assembly GCA_007694115.1). Classification (GTDB taxonomy): domain Bacteria; phylum Cyanobacteriota; class Cyanobacteriia; order Phormidesmidales; family Phormidesmidaceae; genus Nodosilinea. Next base: position 8,968 of record RECJ01000088.1, read on the forward strand.
GCTCAACCCCGCAGAGCAGCTCTAGCAAAGCAATATACTTACAGCCCAGACTATGTCCCAGCCAGGCATAGCGATCGCTCTGGCTGTAGATCTCATCCTCGTAGCCCGCCCGCCTGGCTAGTTCGGGCAGATAGATCTGGAGCCGCTGCTGCTCCTCTAGCAGCCCCAGGGCAACGCCCCAGTGGCGAAAACTAAAGCGAAAGGGCATGGCCACCACTGTATAGCCCTCCTGATAGATCGTCTGGAGCAGGTGACCATAGCTCAGGGTAGGAAAGGAGCCAAAGCAGGCTCCGCCGATAAACTGCACCACGCCCTTGGGCTGGGGGTGCAGCGCCACCCAACTGGCGGCAACTGGCTGGAAATGACCGGGTGACAGAGTTGCCATGGCTAATTACACTGTTTTGTTTGATTAACTCAGGTGATGTCTCGCAAAGAACTTCCCTCCATGGGGCAAACAACCGTTTGCCCCTACGGTAAAACAACTCGTAGGTGAGGTATTTTCTGGGCTGGAAATTTTCCCAACGCCCATTGAGAGGGCGGCGAGACCCAGCAACCTGCATCTCGCCGAACCCGCATCTCGCCGATAGAACCCAACCACTGGCACCACGCCCTGGCAATGGCCAGTCTGACGGTGCCTAACCTAGCGGTTGACCCGCTCCATGCGAATGGGAATATTGAGCTTTGAAAGCAGGTCGCTGGCATTGTCAAGGGTCTCATCGGAGGGCTCAATTTGCCCTGCTAGAGCAGCTAAGGCGCTGGCCAGTTCGTCGCTGTTGAGGCCCAGCAGACTAACCTCTGGGCTGAGATCAAAGCTGCTGTCCAGCAGGTTGGCCGCAACCCGGCTAACGCTATCGGCAGTGATCGCACGGCTGGCCAGCGGTTCAAGCATGACGGTGTTGAGCCCACGGCCGCTGGCCAACTGCATTGGGTAGTTGATCTGATCAAAATCGCCCGTGGTGCTGGCTGGGAAGGTATTGGGCAAAAAAGTGCCCCGAGTTTCTGGGTTTAGCAGTACCCTAGCCCGGGCCGGGGGGTTGGCCTGGAAACGAGACACCTGGAGCGAGACAAACCCACGAATCTCAATTTGAGGATCAGGATTGTCCAGCAGCGTGCCAGGTAGTCGCGGCAGCAGCTGTACCGACGCCGTCTGCTGGGCAGGAACCGGGAAAATCCCTGTTAGTCGGTCGCCAGTAAAGAACTGTGCCGTTCTGCGGTTGCGACCGGCCACATCGTCTAGGATATCAGCCCGTCCGCGCAACAGGCGATCGGAACGGTCGGGAGCAGAGGCATCTGGGATGCTAGGCGTGAAGTCGATCCGAAAGTTGAGATTGCGGTTTTCCAGATTCGTGATTGTTAGAAAGTAGCCTTGAATTACCCGTCGAGCCAGGGTAGATGGGGCAGGGGGCGGGGCAATGCGTTTAACCAATAGTTCAAACGTCGAAATTTCCATGGGATATTGGCTCACTAAACAATGAGTTAATGCCCCATCGGGCAGAGCGTTGCATTGATCGCGTGGCTGTCCGCTGGGGTTGAACCCATTGTGGATTTGGCCCGGGGGTGTTGCCGTCACCCGGGCGGGTACTTTCTGCAGCCCGCCTCAAAAGCGCTGGGCTTGGCTAAACTTCTGCTGGGCTGCCAGGGCGATCGCAGCCGGATACAGTTGATGTTCCTGCTGCTGAATACGGGCTTGCAGAGTATTGACCGTGTCGTCAGATTTTACCGGCACCGCCGCCTGCATCACCACCGGGCCGCTGTCTACCGCCAGTTCGACCTGGTGCACGGTGCAGCCCGCCAGCTTCACCCCCGCCGCCAGGGCTTGATCGACCGCCCGGATGCCCGGAAAGCTGGGCAACAGACTGGGGTGAATATTGAGCACCCGCCCCGGAAACGCCTCAATTAGCCGCGTGGTGACGCAGCGCATCCAGCCCGCCATGACAACCCAATCGACGCCGTAGGTGTCTAGGGTGTTCACAATAGCTTCATCGAGGGCTTCGCGGCTGGCATACTGCCGGTGGTTGAGCAACACTGTCGGCAGCCCCAGGCGGGCGGCGCGATCGGCCACCTTGGCCCCAGGGTTGTTGTAGACCACCACCCGAATCTCGCCATGGAGATCGCCCCGCTGGATCGATGCGGCGATCGCCTCTAGGTTGCTGCCGTTGCCCGAGGCCATCACCCCCAAGCGCAAAGGCTGGGCAAACCGAGGCCAGACCGCAGGCAACGGTGGCGAAATCAGGGAGGAAACCGTCTCCAGCATGGCATTAGAAAACCGAGAATTGGGATATATCATATGACAACACAGACCACCTCTAGCCTAGGGTCGAAGGAGTGCGCTTGATTGAGAAAAGCCTGCGGTTAGGCCTGATATTTCTCTGCGGATTGGCGATCGCAGCTGCCCTCTCCCTCAGTGCCGGGGTTGTCGCCCTAGAGGGGCCGAGGCCGCCGCTAGCCCAGGCCCCGACGCGCTCCCCTCAGGCCGCCGCCGCCGCCGCCGCCGCCGCCGCCGCCCCCGACGAGACCGCCGCTGCCGCCGCCGACCTCAAACCGTTTGACGATGTGGTCAAAAACCTCACCGTCTCCCCAGGCCTGTTCACGGTCTATCACGATCTTCAGCGCAACCGGGCGCTGCTGGGGATAAAACCCAGCCAGCTCGGCCAAAACCTGCTGTTTGTGGCCAGCCTAGAGTCAGGCTTAGGAGAACTGGGCCTCTTTCGCGGCTGGCCCGTCAATGATTTGATGGTGCAGTTTCGCCAAATTCCCGACCACCGCATCCAGGTAGTCGTCCCCAACGTCTACTTTCGCAACCCCCAGCCCCAGGCCCAGCAGCTGCTGCGAGAATCCTTTGGTGACTCGGTACTCACCACCCTGCCCATCCAGGCGATCCACCGGGAGACCGGTGAAATCCTGCTCGATCTCAAGGACTTTCTAATTAGCCGTGATCCAGCCGATCTCTCCGGCCAGTTTCCCTGGGTGATGGGCAGCTACAGCGTCAACAGCGAGGCCTCTTACCTGGGGCCAGTGCAGACCTTCCCTGAGAATATCGAGCTAGCAACGGTGCTGAGTTTCACGGGCGGCGGCGGATCGTCGCCCTTTGCCTGGGGGCTGAGCAGCCTTCCCGACCGTCGCGGGTTTAACCTGCGGGTGCGCTACAGTCTCTCAGCCATACCCCACCACCCCACCTTTCTGCCCCGGCTGGCCGACGAACGGGTGGGCTATTTTCTCACCGCCTACCGCACCCCTGGGCGACCGGGCAGCTCAGATCCCTTTGTGCGCTATATTCACCGCTGGCATTTAGAGAAACAAGACCCCGCCGCCCCCCTCTCGCCCCCCAAATCCCCCCTGGTGTTTTGGATTGAAAACACCACTCCCCCAGACTATCGCGCCGCCATTCGCGCCGGGGTCGAGTGGTGGAACGCCGCCTTTGAACAGGCCGGGTTTACCCAGGCCATAGAGGTGCGCCAGATGCCTGCCAACGCCGACTGGGACCCCGCCGATGTGCGCTACAACGTCATCCGCTGGTCAGACTCGCTGCACCCCTGGGCCAGCGGTCTGGGGCCGTCGCGGGTCAACCCCCTGACCGGCGAGATTCTCGATGCCGATGTGGTGCTTGATGCCAGCATTGTCAGCGACCTCAGCCACGAATACGACGCGCTAGTGTCAGGGCGAAGACCCGAGGGAATGACGGCGGGTCTGACCGGGGCAGAGCAGCTCACCCCCTGTGGGCATCCCCTAGGCGATCGCTTAATGGTTCGCCTTGAGGCCCGATCGGCCTCGGCCCAGTCGGGGTCTACCCTGCGACGACTCGATGCCATCGACTACTGCGCTACCCTGCGGGGCACCCAGGCCAATGCCTTTGGCACCCTGGCGATTACCACCCTAGCGCCGCCCTTCACCACCCGCGAGGCCAGATCGGCCTACATTCAGCAATATCTGCAGATGCTGACCGCCCACGAAGTCGGCCATGTGCTGGGGCTGCGGCACAACTTTTTAGGCAGCACCCTGCGATCGCCCGCCGAGCTGAGCGACCCTGCCATCACTCAAACCCACGGTCTAGTCAGTTCAGTCATGGACTACCTGCCGCCCAACCTGGCCGCCCTAGAGCAGCCCCAGGGCGACTACTTTCCGACCCAGCTGGGGGCCTACGATCGCTGGGCCATCGAGTATGGCTACCGCCCCGTTACCAGCCGCGCCACCGCCCAGCGGGAAATTCAGGCGATCGCCAACCGCTCAGGCCCGCCGGAGCTGGCCTACGCCCCCGACGAAGATGCCTATGCCATGCTCGACCCCAGGGCCAGCGCCTGGGATATGAGTGCTGACCCCCTGGGCTATGCCGAGGGCCAAATGGCGATCGCAAAATCTATTTGGGATCGGCTCAACTGGTTTTCGATCAACCCCGGCGAGGGCTACGGTCAGCTGCGGCAGCGGGTCAATCTGGTCTTTTCCCACTACGACACCCAGGCCAATATCATTGCCAACTACATTGGCGGGCAGCACTTTACCCGCACCGATCCCTGGAGTTCTCGGGGTCAGCCAGCCTTTGAGCCGGTATCTGCGTCAGAGCAGCGGCGCGCCCTGGCGGTGCTCAAGCAGCAGGTGTTTGCCCCCGATGCCCTGGCTCTATCCCCCGAGTTAGTCAACCGGCTAGCCCCCGACCGCTGGCTGCACTGGGGCCAAAACCCCTTCACCGACCGGATCGACTACCCGATCTACAGCCGCATTTTGCTGACCCAGGCCTTTACCCTGACCAACCTGCTCGACGGCTATCGGCTGACGCGTCTGCGCGATAGCGAATTTAACCAGCGCAACGCCACCGACCCCTTTACCCTGGCCGAACTGTTTGACACCCTAGGCCAGTCAATCTGGGCGGAGGTGCTGACCCCAGGGGCCGAGGCCACCGGGATCTCTAGCCTGCGCCAGGGCCTACAGCGCCACTACCTCAACACCCTCACCGGCCTCGTGCTGCGCAACCACGGCTCTGGAGACGGGGTCACTGACCTGCTGAGCTTTGTGGCCCAGGAGTTTACCTTTGGTGCCCCCGAAGAGGCCCGGGTGCTAGCCCGCTACCAGATGCGGCAGATCCAAGGAGCGATCGCCCGCCGCCTCAGCCGCCAGGGGCAACGGCTAGACACCGCCACCCTGGCCCACTTAGATGACATCAGCGATCGCATGGCCAAAGTGCTCGACGCCCCCCTGCGTGGCCAGTAGCCGCTTAAATCACCCCCCCAGCAGTCTATGAAGATCCCATGTTTTTCCCTAAAGCAGGGCGAAATACCCGGCCCCCCGAGGTGCTATTGTGGATCGGGTTGACCCGGAAATCGTCTACTGTTGCCCCCGCTGTCTGATCTGGTATTGTCTAATGCGCCTCTAATACGCCATACCGTCAACGGCATTGAGTCATCCCTGCGCCATCGCCAAGGAATATAGGTCAAGCCATTCTGCCAGACGCTATCCCTTCACTCATGCCTGTCAGTCCATCTGCCATCAGCCCAGGTAGAGGGTTGCATCTACTGCCTCAGGGCTGTGCCATCTAGGCATGCCGAATTCACTACTTTTTGGTCGTTCCACGGGTTATCCATGCTGAGTGCACTAGCTGCTGTCACCCTGTCTCCGCTGTTTGCTCAACTACCCCAGGGTGAAGCAATTCCCACCACCGCAGCTAAGACGGTGATCGTTTCCCGCGATGGCACCTACGCAGAGGTGATCCGCCACCAAGAGGTACGCCCTCTCCCCGGTGGTCTTGACGAGGTGCCTGTTTTTAACAGCAACAGCCCCGAAGTCGTGCAGCAAAACGGTATTCTGCTGTCCACTTTTCCCCCAGACGGCATGGCCTCGCCCAATGCCCACCTCAACTATGCCTTTAATGGCCGCTTTGACATCTTTGCCCACCACATTGCTCGCGGCGTCAACCCCGACGATCGTCGCACCCTATTTATGGGCGTTGTGGTCTACAATTCCGGCAGCGAACCCATTGAGATCACCATTCACCAGGGCGTGAGCTACCTCAGCCAAGAGGCACCTTTCATCAACCTGCCCGATGCTCGTCTGAGCACCAATGGCAACGTCTTTGCTGGCCCCGGCAGCCGCACCGCGACCGATATTTTACGGGGAGCCCATCAACCTCACTGGCCCAACCGCATTACCCTGCCGCCCGGCCATGTGCAGCTGCTGATGAATACCCCCATTCCCCTGCGGCAGCTGACGGTGCCCGTCAACGGCAGCCACCCCCAGGGCAGCATGATTCCCAAGCCGCCCGTGCGCCCCGTCACGCTCACCGCCGCTGAGGCCCAAATCAACGTCGGAACTGGCGAAAACGGTGGGGCTCCACCCCGCCCCACGGCTACGCGCCCCCTGCCTAGCAATGGCCGCACAGCGATGATGTATCTCTCTAGCAGTGGCCCTGTACATGTGGCCAGTCTGGCCCGCTACGCCGATCTGCTGCCCAACGGCAACGAGCGTGTCCCCTCCCTTCAAGACTGGCTACAGGTGCTGAAACAGGGCCGGCTGGCTGGCCCCCGCGATATCCCCCCCTCCAACCCTGAGACCCACCGATTTGGGCGTTTTTACTACGGTCGCGTGGCCGGGGTGGCCAAGGGCTCTAGCTGGCGAGCTACCCTTACCGATCATGCCGATACCGATGTGTTGACCATTCCGGCACCGGGCAACGCCTTTTCCTACGTGATTAGCTCCGTAGACCGCAACACCTTTGGTACCGGGCAAATTCAAAGTGCCCCGATGATCGCCCGCTACCCCGACACCGCCTACCGCGCCCACGGCAACTACGGTGTCCGCTACAACCTCAGGCTTCCCCTATACAACAACCGGGGCTCTGAGCAAACCATCACGCTCAAGTTTCAGACCCCCCTGCGCGATGAAGAGCTCAGGCAGGGGCTGCGGTTTCGGCGACCCCCCGAAGATCGGATCTTTTTTCGGGGCACCGTACGGCTCAAGTTTAGGAATCAGCTGGGGGTAGAGCGCACCCACTACGTACATCTAGTGCAGCGTCGTGGCCAAGAAAGTGAGTCTCTGCTGAGGCTCAATATTCCAGCCGAGGCGCGCCACGATGTCGAAATCGATCTGATCTATCCCGCCGATGCCACACCGCCCCAGGTGATTACCGTTCTCAACAGCGGTGTGCCAGAGGTGTTTGAAGCTAACCCAGCTAACCCCCCAGAGGAACTCAGCTCACCTGCCCTCAGTCGCGATCGTTGAGGCTGTGACCGACTATGTGCCGCTGCCTTCTGCCTGCTTACTGCTTGAAGGACTAGAGGGCGGTTTTGAGCCCCTGGGGCGACACCAGCAGCCGTTCTGTGGTGCCCCAAAAGCTTAAAATCTCGTTGACCACCCTCTGGGGATGGGCGGCATGGAAAAAGTGGCGACCGGGGCAGAGGGCAATGCGATCGCACCCCTTGAGCCAGGGCCGCCAGCCTTCGATCTGGGTCGGGTCAACCACAGCATCTTCTGCACCGCCGCACACCAGCAGAGGCACCGCCACGCTGCCGGGGCACAGGCTGACCCGCTTCAACAGCGAGTGGGGCGATACCGAGTGGAGCAAATCTTGCTCTAGCAAATTGACCCAGCCGGGCAGCAGTGGCCGAGCCTGGTGGCCAAACAGGCTATAGACCATCTGGGCCAGCACCATCTGGCGGGAACAGGGCAACCGTTCGAGCTGGGCGTAGTAATGGGCCTGCCAGTCGACCATGGGGTTAACCCCCACCGAGAGCAGCGTCAGCGACTTGACCCGGTGGGGGTTTTGGCGGGCATAGAGCAGCCCCACCAGCCCGGCAGTACCGTGGCCCAGCAGATGCACAGGCCGGTTGTGGCCCTTGAGATAGTCGTGCAGTAGGGTCACGGCGATCTCAAGCGAGCTGGATTCGTCGGGGGTTTGCCGGTAGGCCCAGTGGGCGACCTCCAGATGGCGGGCTAGACCGCCCAGCAGCTTGTGATCAAAGCGTTCCAAACTGGGGCTGACGTTGAGCCAGAGGGCATCGGGGCAGGTGGAGAGAGACATGGAGGTGAAGGGGTAAAGGGGTGGATCAGAGGGGGCAAGGGTGCATTGCGGCCTGAAATGATTGTTGGGCAAAAGGTTTATTGCTTGGGCCGCAATGCACCGCAACCTAGACGCCAAAGGCCGATTTCAGCTGGGAGACCCAGGTTTTAATCCGATCGCCCGTCAGCTCCGGCTGGTTGTCTTCATCGAGGGCCAGCCCGACAAACTTGCCGTTTTGCACCGCCCTAGAGTCATCAAACTCATAGCCATCGGTGGGCCATTGGCCCACGGTGGTAGCCCCCAGGCTGGTGATCTTCTCGGCCAAAATACCCATGGCATCTTGAAAGTTGTCGGCGTAGCCCACCTGGTCGCCCGCGCCAAAGTAGGCCACCTGCTTACCGCTAAAGTCAATCTCGTCTAGCTCGTCAAAAAAACCTTCCCAGTCCGATTGCAGCTCGCCAATGTTCCAGGTGGGGCAGCCGATGATCAAGCAGGGGTACTGGATAAAGTCGTCGGGGCTGGCGTCAGCAATGTCGTGCAGGGTAACCACGCCATCGCCGCCAAACGCCGCCTGAATAGCCTCGGCAAGGGTTTCGGTATTGCCGGTTTGGGTGCCAAAAAATAGACCAATCTGAGTCATAGAGAATTTTGTCCTGATTTGACCTGATAAAAATTGAGCAGCAGAATTAGGAAAGGGGGGCAGGATGTTGGAGCCCTATGTGCCCCCCAAGAGAGGAGA
>RECJ01000015.1 GCA_007694115.1 Leptolyngbya sp. DLM2.Bin27
AGCCCGCCGCCGCCGATCGCATTGAGCAAGCCGTGACAAAAGTCCTCGATCAGGGTTATCGAACTGGCGATATCATGGCGGCAACCATGACCCAGGTGGGTTGCAAAGCCATGGGCGAAGCCCTGCTGAGCGCCCTGGCGTAAAGTTCTTTCTAGATGTCCGTCTAGAGTTTGCGGCCCCTGGCAAGATCGATTAAAGTCTCTCTAATTAGCGCACAGGTGAGCCGTGTACGGTCTACAGCAACCCCCTTCTTCCAGCCTTCCCCCTGGCCAGCTACCGGAGGTACCCCCCCTGCCCTCGGCGCTCAACCCGGCCCTGCTAAAGTCGGCCCGGCAGATCTATCGCACCTACTATGAGGTGCACCCCGAGGATGTGAAGCGCCCCATGGGCATTGCCATCAGCACCAAAACCCATCGTGGCAAGCTGATCTTTGGCGGTCGCCCGGTGCTGCTGCCCAACGAGTGCTTTGTGCCCATTAACCAAATTGAGCCGGGGCTGCATTAGGGGATGGGCGGCTAAATTAGTGCCCAAAACGTTGATCACCCTAGGGTGCATAACGCTAAGGCGAGGCTTCGCCCACGCGCAGCAATGCACCAATAGAACAGCTGGCCGTGGGTGCCTGATTTTTTAGTGTGTCCCTCAGCGGTCAGTGAGCTGCTCAGCGAGCTGCAATTCGATTGACTGCGGCGGGCAAACTGGGGTTAGCGTCACCCAGTAGAGCCATGGATTTTGCCTCTGTAGCTGAGTTTTCTATCGCTAGAATGGCGGCACCGCTAGCTGCTGCCGAGGCCAGCCGCACCGCCCCGGGGGCTGGTGCAGCGAGTGATCGAGGGCGGGGGGGGCGGCTCCGGCGATCGTTGCCCAGCCACAATCAGCCCCTGTTGCGGCAGCTGCGGTTGACGTTGGCCAACGCTTCCCTTAGTCAAGCAACCCTCGATCTGTCGGTGGTGGTCTGTACCTACAACGGTGAGCATCGCCTGCCCAAGGTGCTCGACTGCCTGTTGGCCCAGTTGGGCGCAAACCATCTAGCTTGGGAGGTGATTGTCGTTGACAATAACAGTACTGACGACACCGCCCAGGTCGTCGCCGCCTACCAGCAGCGGTGGCCTAGAGACATTCCCCTGCGCTACGCCTTTGAGGCCCGCCAGGGGGTGGGCTATGCCCGCCAGCAGGCGATTCACCTGGCCCGCAGCCCCCTGGTGGGCTTTCTAGACGACGACAACCATCCGGCCCTGGGGTGGGTGGCGGCGGCCTATCGGTTTGGCCAGGCCCACCCCCAGGCGGGGGCCTACGGCAGCCGCATTCAGGGCGATTTTGAAACCGCCCCGCCGCCCCACTTCGAGCGCATTGGGGCCATGCTGGCGCTAACAGAACGCGGCCCTAAGCCGCTACTCTACAGCCCCAAACAAAAAATCTTGCCCCCGGCGGCGGGGCTGGTGGTGCGGCGGCAGGCCTGGCTTGACAGTGTGCCGGAGCAGCTTTCCCTGGCCGAGGCAATTGGGTTTAGGGCCGTCGGCGAAGATCTAGAGGTGGTGCTCTACATGCAGCGCCAGGGCTGGGAGATTTGGTACAACCCAGCGATGCGCATGCAGCACGAAATTCCGGCCAGTCGGTTTGAGCGAGATTACCTACTGAAATTATTCCAGGGCATTGGCCTGAGCCGTCACCGCACCCGGATGCTCAGTGTGTCCGCCTGGCTGCGATCGCTGATCACACTCCTCTATATGGCCAACGACCTGCGAAAAATTCTGCGTCATCTGATTACGTATCGGGGGCAGGTGGTGAGCGACACCGTCACCGCCTGTGAGCTGACGATGTACTGCTACAGTCTAGTCAGCCCGTTTTATATGGCCCAGCGCCAGTGGCGACAGCGGTGGCGACCGCCCAGTCCCGGGGCCGAGAATAGATCAAAAGCACCTTCCTAAAGCGGTGGTGCGATCGCAAAAACTGATCCCCGCAATGGGTACCCGCAATTTGGCCCACAATGCGACAATAGGTCAGATTAGCGCCCAAGCCAGGGCAGTTCTCGCTGGGATTGCCCCTGCGAATTGTGCCAGCCTGGGCCACTGACCCACCCTTGAGAGATAGATCTATGCGCTCTGACTTACAACGCGCCCTCGATACCTGCAGTGCCCTCAAAATTATCAGCGGCCTGACCAACTTTGACCCCCAGCGGGTGGTGGCCGTGGTGAAAGCCGCCGACCAGGGCGGGGCCACCTTGGTCGATATCGCTGCCGATGCCGAGTTGGTGCGTCTGGCCAAGGCCGAGACCAACCTGCCCATCTGTGTCTCTGCCGTAGAGGCCGAGGCGTTTCTCGCCCCCGTCGCCGCTGGGGCCGACTTGATCGAGATTGGCAACTTCGACGCGTTTTATGCCCAGGGTCGCCGGTTTGAGGCCCCCGAGGTGCTTGAACTCACCCGCCGCACCCGCGCCCTGCTGCCCGAGATCACCCTATCGGTCACCGTGCCCCATATTCTGGCCCTCGACGAACAGGTGAGCCTGGCCGAGGCGCTGGTCGCAGCCGGAGCCGACATCATCCAAACCGAGGGCGGCACCAGCAGCCAGCCCGCTCACCCCGGTACCCTGGGGCTGATTGAGAAAGCGGCCCCCACCCTGGCAGCCGCCCATGCGATCGCCCGGGCGGTCTCTGTGCCGGTGCTCTGCGCCTCGGGCCTGTCAGATGTCACCGCTCCCATGGCGATTGCCGCCGGGGCCGCTGGCGTCGGCGTGGGCTCTGCCGTCAACAAACTCAACAACGATCTGGCCATGGTGGCCGTGGTGCGTCAGCTGGCCGAGAGCATCCAGGCGGTGCGGGTTGCCGTGCGCTAAGGCGACTGCTGGAAAATAGTTTCCCTAAAGGTGGGCACTGCCCACCTACAGTGACTTTAAAACACAGGTGGAGGCAACTGTCTCCACCTGTGTTTGGTTGGGCCGGCCATTGTGGTCGCCTTGTCACATTTTATGACGGCTTGACCATGGACCTGGGGTTTTGCCCGCCGGTAGTGAACCCTGGAGCCGGGGCACCCTAGAGATCGCCCCTGCCGTTTGCCCAAAATCTGCCATGAATGACTTCTTTAAAGGCTTTGAACAACTGCTCGAACTGGCCAAAACCCTCGAAGAAAAAGCCGAGAGCGGTGAGCTAAAGACCAACGTGCAGATCAACAGCCGCAGCTTCAGCAGCATTCCCCGCCAGGGCAACATCCCCGACATCGGCGTCAGCCGCATGAACCGCAACCCCGAGAACGCTGACATCGAGCATGATCCCGCCGTTGAAGCAGTCATCATCACCCCACCCCCCGCTGGCGACGGCACCCCCTCACCCACCCCACCCCCTTCACCCACATCACCCGGAGCTAAAACCACCGGGCTACCCACCATGGCCGATGTCGGCGGCCTTGCCGCCACCCTGCAAGAGCTGCGCGAACTGGTGGAAATTCCCCTCAAGCGCCCCGATGTGCTGGCCAAGCTGGGCCTAGAGCCCACTCGCGGTGTGCTGCTGGTCGGCCCCCCCGGCACCGGCAAAACCCTAACGGCCCGCTCCCTGGCCGAAGACCTGGGGGTCAACTACATTGCCATCGTCGGCCCCGAGGTGATGGGCAAATACTACGGTGAGGCCGAGCAGCGGCTGCGGGCGATCTTTGAGAAGGCCAAAAAAGCCGCCCCCTGCCTGGTATTTATCGACGAGATCGACAGCCTGGCCCCCGATCGCAGCAAGGTCGAAGGCGAAGTGGAAAAGCGCCTGGTGGCCACCCTGCTGGGGCTAATGGACGGCTTTGCCCAGACCAAGGGCGTGATTGTGCTGGCCGCCACCAACCGCCCCGACC
>RECJ01000150.1 GCA_007694115.1 Leptolyngbya sp. DLM2.Bin27
ATGGGGGGATGGGGAGATGGGGGAGTTAGCCCAGTGGCTTTAGCCCTGGGATCGTGGGTGAGCGCGTCAAAGAGGGGGGTGGCGTGGCCCCAGGTGAGGGTGGGGAAGAAGGGGGAAGCGGCCCAGCGCTGGGCTGTTTGCAGCATGTCGCGGGTGGGGCCGCCGCCGTGGTCGCCGACGCCGGGGAGCCAGAGGGCATCGCAGTGGCCCGTGCTAGCCTCCCACTGGCAGGCGCAGGTGGCCATGGCTACGGGGTCGATGTCGCTGCCGATGGGGGGTAGGGTAATACCTGCGATCGCACTGCCGTCTGGCCCCTGCCAGCTAAACAGATCGTGGGGGAAGGAGTTGGTGTCGTTCCAGCGCAGTTTTTGGGTGGCGAAGTAGCGAATGCCGCCCTGGGTGAGCAGCTGGGGCAGCTGCCAGGTGAAGCCAAAGGTGTCGGGCAGCCATGCGATCGCACTCACCGCCCCAAATTTCTCCAGGCAGTAGGTTTGGCCGTAGAGAATCTGGCGGGCGATCGCCTCGCCCCCCGGCAAATTTAGGTCTGGCTCTACCCACAGCCCGGCATCAATCGCCCATCGCCCCGCCTTGACGGCTTGCTGAATGGTGGCAAATAGGTCTGGCTGATGCGCTTCGATCCAGGCAAACAGCGCCGGGGAAGAGTGGGTAAAGGTCAGCTCTGGAAAGTCTTTTTGCAGGGCCAGCACCGAGCGAAAGGTGTTTTCTGCAACCTGCCAGGTGTCGGCCACGGGCCAGAGCCAGGCCAGATCGAGGTGGGCATGGCCCAGACAGTGCAGAGTGCGCTGCTTGAGCCAAGGCGAGAAGTCCTTGAGGGCATGGCGCACGTTCTGCAAAGACCGATGGAATTGCTCCCGGTTCGCCACCGCATCCCAGGCGATGCCCCCTAGGGCCTGGGTCAGCGAATCGAGCTGGGCGGGGTCAAACTGGGCGAGGTAGGTAGCCAGCACCGCCAGCTCATCGGCCACAAAGCCGGGTTCTGGCCCCAGGTCTGACCAAACCTCTTCAACCGTTTCAAACACCAGCTCGGCCTGCACCAAGGCCCCCTCGTCGTGGCCAGGGCTGATCAGCCTCAGCGCCACCGCCACCGACTCGCCGGGCACGACACTGTCGCTCAACACAATGCGCGTCCAGCAGTCGAAAATATCCCCGGTTTGCCGGTGCTCGCCGTTGACAAAAACATCGGCGCGGTGGGCCCACCACCGCAGCGCCAGCCGCGCCCTGAGCCCCGCCAGCGGATAGCCATTCAGGTCTGTAGGCCAAGTGAAGCGCTGGTGCAGCCCCAGCGGCACCTGGCCCTGGGGCCAAAAGATATGGCCGCGATTGTTGAGCGGGGCCAGGGGCCAGGCAGCCCCGGTGTCGCTGGGGAGAGTCTCACCGTCTACTGGGTGAGGGCAGCGGTGCCAGGTGCCCCGCACATCCAGCTGGCTCAGACAGCGGAGACGGTCAAGGGTGGCTAAAATCTGCGGCGGGGTGGCGGGGGCGGGGGGCATGGCTCCGGTATGATTGAGGGCAGTCACCTCAGTTTATGCAGAGAATGTAGGCAGCGTTATGGCGACTTCGTCGCGCCCATTTCAAAGCCAGACCGTGGCTCGCCTGGTGGCGGGCTATCGCCACATAGCCCATGGCGCTGGGCGGTGGCTGCGCCAGGGGCGCACCGTGGTGGTACAGGGGGGGCTGTGGGGTTTGCAGGTAGTCGTATACCCGATCTATGCCGCTGTGCAGGGGGTGCGCCTGGGATATCGGCAGCTGCGGGCCTCGCCGCTGGGGCAGCAGAGTTGGGCCAAGCTGGTCGGCAGGCAGCCGCCCGACCTGGTGGGGGCAGATACGCCGATTCGGGCGCTGCTGTCGATGATTCAGCCGCCGACCTTGTCCTCGTCAGTGGTGCGCTCCGGTGGCCTGAGCCTGGTGAATCGCTATGGCCGCTGGCTCCGACAGTCCCAGGCGGCAGCAATATTAACCCCCGGTCAGTGGCATCGGTTGCCGCTGGGGGCGACCGTGCAGGGTATAGCCACAGACTTGGCCACCCGCCAGCTGGTGCTGGTGACGGCTGACAACCATACTTTTGATGCTTTGACCGACGACCAGCAGCACCGGCTGCAGCAGGCGATCGCCCTCATGGTGGCCGAATATGCCCGTGGGTGCCATCAGCTGAGGCGCAATCAGCACCTACAGCAGCCAGGGCTGCCCCTACCCCAGCCCCAGCCCCCGCTATTTTTGCCCCTGCGGTGGATCGCTACCGGCCTGCGGTGGATGCAGACCAGCACCTTGGCTGCGGCCACCAACCTGTTTGGCGAAGCGACCCAGCAGCGAGAGTCCCAGACGATCCTGACCGCTACCACCTCTGTGGCAGAAGCTGTAGCCTTGGTGCTGGCTAGCTCTGGCGCGGTGGCAGAAACCCTGGCACCTGAGCTGAGTCCTCACTCTGCCTCAGCGGTTCTGGCCGTTAGCGGTGCCCAGGAGGCTAACCTGCCCGCTGCGCCCCAGGCCGCAGGTCGGCCCACCACCGGAGTTATTCCCCCGCCTGAGGCTCTAGCCGGATCAGCCCAACCGCTGCTGGCCGACCCCAATGTTCTAGAGGTGAGGGTAGTGCAGGTCAACTATGTCGACCATCCCTTGGCGGCCCTGTTGCGTGGCCTAGACTGGCTGCTCTACGAGCTAGAAACCTGGCTGCGCCGGCTGGGCGCATGGTTGCGACAGCATTGGTAGGTCGCAGGGGGCTAGGCCGTTGAGCCCTAGACGCAAACGAGGGAGGCGAACGTTTGGCGATATGATAGTGCAAGCTTAGTCCTGCACCGGGCCGTTTCCGCCAAGTAAAATGCTGTTGCTGTTTGGGGCAGGTCTTGCGCCTACTGTGCTAGCCGATTGGAGACCCAACTCATGCTGACCCTCAAGATCGTGGTTTATCTCGTAGTTGCCTTTTTTGTGTCGCTGTTTATTTTTGGGCTCTTGAGCGGCGATCCCTCCCGCAACCCCGGTCGTCAAGACATGGAGTAGGCTGCGCTGGGGCGGCAGGCTGTCTTGGCCGCTGGTGAATGGAACCTGTCGCCCAAAATGTAGTCTTTGAAACCTGCGGGGTCTAAGTTCGCCCCCCTAGACTACAACTCAACTGCATGTTTGCTCACGGCGATGGCCGCTCGGTCATCGCCTGCTTTAGCCCGCTTGTCGGGCTTTGTTTTTGCCTTGGTCATGCCTGCCTATGCCTCTGCCGCTGATTGTGCCTGCTGTGCCCCCCACCGCCGAACTAGCCGAAGTGGCGCTAGTTGCGGCAGCGGAGCAAGGCCGCTGGCTGGAGGTACCCAGTGCGGTGCCAGCGCCGATCACCACTGAGGTCACACCCATGGTTGGGGCCGCCTGGTTGCTGCCGCTGGCCCAGGCCGTAGACTCGACCCCTCTTTTTTTGCCGCCTGTCTCACCCGTTGACCCCATTCACCCCGTCCCTGAGGACCATCAACTAGACGTGGTTCCCGGAGCCAACCCAGAGCCAGAGGCCCCAGAGGACTTCCCAGAGCCAGAGGCTTCAGGCCAAGACTCAGGCCAAGACTCAGGCCAAGACAGTGACCCTGCTCGTCAAACCCCTGGCCAAGACTCTGAATTGGATCCTCCGGATCTAGATCATTCGCCTGGGGAGGCAGCGTTCCCCCTAGAGGAAGCCGAGGCTATTCTGCTGCGGGCCAATCGCCAGGTATTTGAGCCAATCCGGCAAATTGTGACCGCCACGGGCGATGTGCTGATTCAGTTTGGCACCGACCAAATTGCCGCCGATCGCCTATGGGCCAATCTGGCAAACCGCCATTTGCGGGCTGAGGGCAACGTTTTTTTTAACCGCAACAACCAAATTATCGAAGGGGACTCAGTCACCTACAACCTCTTGCAGGGGGCTGGCGATTTGATCAACGCTCGCGGCGAGCTACAGCTGTCTACCCTCGACGATGACCTGTCCGGCCCCGCCTTGGGGGCCGGTGATGGCCGCCCGCTAGACTACCGGCTGCAAACCCAGGGGACGATTTCTCAGGTGACGGGCACGGGCCGGGTGGCAGCCGCCACTGGCAATCCTGCGGCTCTGCTAGGCGGCCAGCCCGAAAACCTGAGACGGCTGCGGTTTGAGAGCAATCGCCTTTACTTCGATGCCGAAGGCTGGTATGTCGACGATCTGCGGTTGACCAATGACCCCTTTTCACCCCCCGAACTGGAGTTTCGGGCCAGCAACGCTCGCCTAACGCCCCTCAACGAATTTGAAGATGAGCTGGTGTTTTCTAACCCTCGCTTGGTGTTTGACCAGGGGTTGACGATTCCCCTGTGGCGACGGCGCATTGTGCTACAGCGGGGGCAGGTGCCCGTCGAAGACCTCAACCCCCTGCCCGCTGGCGTGGGTATTGATGGCCGCGATCGCGACGGTCTATTTTTTGAGGCTGAGTTTCCGCTGCCGATCGACGGCCCCTGGACTATCTCCCTGGCCCCCCAGTTTTTGGTCGGGCGCTGGCTGGGCGAGTCTAATTTTAACCTGGCTGCCCCGGCTAACTTTGGCCTGACAGCCAGCCTCAATGGCCCCCTGGGGGCGCGCACGTCGCTCACGGGCAACATCAGTTTGTCTGGGTTAGATCTGGCCAATCTAGAAAACCGCCTGCGGGCTAGCTTTCGTGGGCAGCGGCAGATCGGCACCCACCGCCTCAACCTGGAATATACCTACCGCGATCGCCTCTTCAATGGCTCCCTCGGCTTTCAAGATGTGCAGAGCAGCTTGGGCCTGCTGCTCCAGTCGCCCAACATTGCCCTGGGCACCACAGGTCTCAACCTCAACTACCAGGTCTCAGGGCAATACATCACCGCCAATACCGACCGGCCCAATTTGCTGGCCCCAGGGGTTGGTGTGGGGCTAACCGATCTAGCTCGGGTTCAGGCATCCGCCGACCTCAGCCGCAGTTTTGTGCTCTGGCAGGGCCAGCCTTTGCCCGCTACCCCCACTGCAGGGCTGCGCTACTCCGATCGTCCTTTAGTGCCCAGATTGGGGCTCAGCGTGGGGATGCGGGGGGTTGCCACCTACTACAGCAGCGACGACTTGCAAGAGTCAATCGAGGGCAGAGTATCGCTATCTGGGCAGCTGGGTCGCCTCCAGCGCAACACCTTTGACTACACCCAGTTCAACCTCGGTTTTAGCCGCAGCTTTATCGGTGGCGATAGCTCCCCGTTTTTGTTTGATCGCTTCATCGATCAAACCGTACTGTCTGGGGGCATTGTGCAGCAGATCTATGGCCCCTTTTTGGCGGGCTTTCAAACCGCCCTCAACCTCGACACTGGCCGCGTCATTGACACTAACTTGATCTTTGAATACCGTCGCCGCACCTACGGCCTCTTACTCAGCTATAGCCCCACCCAAGACACTGGCTTCCTGGGTTTTCGCATTAGCACCTTTGACTGGGTGGGGCGCACCGCCCCCTTTGATGCGGCCCCCGGCACCCCCAGCGATGTCATTGTCCAGTAGCCCTAACTTGCCATCCTCCCCGACCTAAAGGAACGAGGATTCTCAGTCTGCCCGCCCTAGGCGGACTCCTGATGGGTAGACGGATCATCGCCAACTGCCCCGAATCGAGGTCTTACACTGACTCACACGCCCAGTAATCAACCTGGCAACATTGGCCGTTGGACTAGCTTAGAATTAAGCTGAAGGCAACCCGCATCTGATCTGCACTCAATTTGATCTGCACTCAAAACGACGGCCAACCCGGCTTAGCGTCTAGCAACTACTATGATTCACCTCAGTCATTCTCCAGATATCGAACCGGTGTATCAGCTGCTCGACGGCTACAGCTTTGATGTTGATGCCCATGCCACCGATGCTGTAATTGCTGGGTGGCTAGAGCAGTATGGCTCTGTCTGGGTCAGCCATGCCATTACCGAGGCCCTGTATCAGGGGCGCTACAAAATTATCTCCATCGATCAAATTCTCAAGCTGTGGCAGCGCCGGGGGCAGCCCATTCGCCACTTTAACCGCGAGTTCGAATCGATTATTTTGGGTCAAACCCTGCTGTGCCCGACGGGCTATGGCGACGGTGCCGAGAGCCAGACTAGCCCCTCGCCCCCTCAACCAAGACAGCCCGCTCCCGCCACAGAGGTCGCCCTAGCCGCCCAAATGGCCATCTCCCAGAGCCATCTGGCTGATGTAGAAGGGATAGAAGAAGGAGAAGGGATAGAAGAAGGAGAAGGGATAGAAGAGGTAGAAGCCGATAGCGTCGTCTCTCCAACTCAGCCGCCCCGCCCCACCCCTGCTAACCCCTTTGGTGCAGTCACGCCCGCCGCTGCCCCCGTCGATCGCAGCCAGATCATTCCCAACTTTCGCCCCTTAGAGCCAGAGGCAGAGGCAGCCCGGCCACCGACCGATGAAATTCAGCCCTTTGTGCCCCGCCAAGATGGCTCAGAGCTGCACCAACGGCTGCGGGCGGTGGTCAAAGGCGGCATGCGAGAATAAGCCCTGGCCAGCACCCCTCGTATTGTATAATAAAATAGTACATACGATCTACATTAATGGTTCAATACACCCTGGCCCAAAGCCCAGAGGTCGTTTTAACGGTATCTGGTCAAGATTCTCGCAAGGCCCGTGAAAAAGCCCTCGATCAGCTCATGGTGCTGATCGAGGAGGGCAAGCTGGCCAACGCCCTAGCCGATGGCTTTAGCGCTGAGCAACTAGTAGAAGTCTATCCCCCCATCATCTCTGAACCTGTGCAACAACAAGAAGACGCTGTCGTCGAAGCCATCCAGGTGCTGAACCAGCTGGCCACCCTCAAGGTCAAGGTACAGTCGGTTCGCGATCAAGCGCTCCAGGTGCGTGAGCTAGTCGATCTGCTGTTTACCGATGAGCCCATCACCGACGACCAGCTCACCGAGCTGAAAGACGGGTTTAAGGTGCTGAAATCGTTTGCCCAAAGCAACTTACGCTTCAAAGCGGCCCGCGCCCAGGCTGAGGAAGCCCGCCAGGTGCTCGATCAGGCGTTGGGAAGTTAGCGGTGAGTGGGTGGGTGGGGAGATCGCGCCCTCAACCTCGCCCCTCGCTCCCCAAAGGTGGCGACGAATCATCTATGCGACAATAGGAGCCTGTCCCTTGGGTTGACCTCGCCTAGGATCCCTTGAATTAGGCCTGGGTTAGGCCTGGGTTAGGCAACTCCCTGGCCGCCCAAATCGTCAACCTCTGCAAGCGATCGCATCCACCCTCTACAGCTTCCTACCCGTGATTGAGGCTCAAGTACACCAACAACTGCGCGCCCTGCTGCGGGAATGGGGAGAGCCTAGCTGGCCCCACCACCTGACCCTGGCGCGGCTGGTGGCACGGGCGCTGCGGCTAGGGCGTAGCGCCCTGCTCCAGGTGGGGGGGCTGTCGGCCTACCAGGGTGAGTACCGGCTGAGCTACCTGATTGCGCTGATGATGTGGCCTGGCCCCGCCGTCGTGGTGGCCCCCGACCCCACCGCCCAGCGGGTGCTGATGGTTGATATCCCTCGGCTGCAAGAAAAGCTGGGCCTGCGCAAGCCCGTACAGATGGGCGATCGCTGGCCCGGCAGCGGCTTTAATGGCCTGCTGATCACCTCGCCTGGGGCCTGGCTGGGCGATCGTTTGGGCGACGGCAGCTGTTTCCCCGACGGCATTCCCACGCTGATTGACGATGCCGACAATTTAGAACTCTGGCTGCAGCAGCAGCTCACCGTCGCTCTGGCCCCCCTCGACTGGAACCATCTGGCCCTGGCCTACCCTGCCCACCAGGGGCTAATTCAAGACACCCACGTGGCTTTGACCCATGCTGCTTTTCAGCGTCCGGTCAACCCCTACCACCGCTACTTACTAGAGGAGGGCGATGTGCAGCAGCTCCAGCGGCTGCACCAGGTGCTGACCGCCAGTCGCGCGATCGCCCCCCAGGCCGAGGGGCCAATGCCGCCCCAGTGGGCTGAGTTTTGGCGGCAGTTTAACCCGCCCGACCACCTGCTGTGGTTTTCGGTAGAGCGCGATCGCGGCCACATGGCGCTGCACTGTGCCCCAGTCGAGCTGGCCACCGCCCTGGCCCCGGTGTGGCGACGGCAGCCCGTGGTGCTGATTGGCGCGGCCCTTGACCCCGACGCCGGGGCCGACAACTTTCGCCAGCGCCTGGGGCTCGACGATCTCACCTGCCTGCAATTTACCCCCCACCGCCAAAACGACGCCATTCAGCTCTATTTGCCCAGTCACCTGCCGCTGCCCAATACGCCTCAGTTTCAGGGGGCGCTGCACCAGGAAATTCGCCGGTTGCTTAGCCCGCCCCAGTTGCCCCACCCCGGCTCTAGCCAACTGGGGCCTACGGTGATCTTGCTTGACGACCTGCCGCTCAAGGGCCAGCTGGGGGCCACCCTAGCGGGGGAGTTGGGCTCTCGGGTGCAGGTGGAGCAGGCCGAGATTGGCCCCAACAGCATTTTGGTCAGCGGCTGGGAGTTTTGGCGACAGCACCGGGCGCTGCTGCCCCCACCGGCCCTGCTGATTGTGGCCACCCTGCCCCTACCCTCGCTCGAAAACCCCATGGTGGCCGGGCGGGTGGCCTATCACAAACGACGGCGACAAGACTGGTTTCGGCTGTACCTGTTTCCCACGGCGGTGACCGAGCTACAGCGGGCGATCGCTCCTTCGCGGCAGCACCAGGGTATGGTGGCGCTGCTCGATAGCCGCGTGCACTATCGCAGCTACGGGGCGCAGATTTTGGCGGCGCTGAGCCCGGCGGCCTATCTGCGATCGCTGCCGACGGAGTGGGGGGAGTGAGGGGATTGGATGGGTAGGTGGGTGGGGGCGAGGCCGTCCTATGATAAAGGCGTAGCTATTGTCAGCGCAGAGTGTAGGAGCCTGAACCCATGGGCGAATCAAAACGACGCAAAGAACAGTTGGGCGATCAGTATGGCCAGTCAGAGCCGATTTTGTCTTGGTTACCCATCACCAAAGACCAGTCAAAACAGTTCATGAAGTGGACCAGCCGAGGCACCTGGGGATCGATTGTGATCATCATCGCCTTTTGGATCACCCTGAGATTTGTGGGGCCTGGGCTGGGCTGGTGGACGTTGGCCGATTAGGGGGCAGGCCAATACCTGGCGACATATTTGGCGACATATTTGGCGATCGGTTCCCGCCGGTGCTCAGAAATTGTAGCCCCCGCTTCTCGCCGTCTAGAGATCCCAGGTAAAGTGGGAATAGGTGGTTTTGCGGGAGTTTGCGGGTATATGTTGAGCCGACAGCGACGGTCTGAATCCCAACCGGGAGAACCCATTGCAGACAGTCTAGCGCCCCAATTTCATCTGGTCATAGACGGAGCTGACTCAGCCCTGGCGCTGCCGGAGGTGATGCCGCCCACCCCAGCGGGCGGCAACCAATCCTGGCGGCTGCTGGTGATTTCGCTGCTCAGCTGTTTTGCCGCCAGCGGGGCAGCGGTCGGTGCGTTTCTCTGGCTGATCAATCTGCCCCCCACCGCCAACTGCGAGCAGACGGCCACCAACAGCACCGATCGCGCTCGACTATTTTGCGCCCAAGTCGCCGCTGAGTCGGGGGAACTGACCGATGTGCTGGCGGCCCTAGACCTGGTCAACGCCTGGCCAGCGGATCACCCCCTTCACTACGAGGTACAGCCCCTAGTTGATCAGTGGTCGTGGGTGGTGCTTCAGGCCGCCGACCAAGAGCTGCGCAGCAATGGCACCATGGCCGAGGCCCAGTCCCTGGTGAGCCACATTCCTGCCGACAGCTCGGTGTTTGCCACCGCTCAATCGACCATGGCCCTCTGGCAGGGCGAATGGGCACAGGGGGAGGCGATCATGGCCACTGCCCAGGAGGCGCTAAAGCAAAAAGACTGGCCCGCCGCCTCAAAGCAAGTTCAGGCTCTAGCAGAGCTAGAAAATTCTCACTGGCGGGTGAGCCAGGTGCAGGCTTTGGCCCGGCAGATTCGTCAAGAGCGCCAGGCGCAAGACCTCATTGATCGCGCCGTAGCCACCGCTGCCCCCGGCGGCAGCGATCGTTTGGCCGCCGCCCTGGGCATTGCCAGCCAGATCGACGAGGGCACCTACGCCCGTCAGCAGGCCCAGCCCTACCTCAACCGCTGGAGCGATCTGCTGCTCACCCTGGGGTTAGACAAGTGGTATGCCTCAGATCTAGACACGGCGATCGCCCTGGGCCGCAGCGCCGCCCTCAACCCCAGCCGCGCCCAGGTGGCCCAAGAGCTGATCTGGCTGAGTGAGTCTCGCCAAACCGCCCAGCAGAGCCTGATTGGCTGGCGCACCTCCCCCGACCAGGTGGTGAAGCTGTACCAGGCGATGATGACGGCCAACCGCGTGCCTAAGAGCAGCCCCTACTATCCCCAGGCCCAGTCGGGGGTGGCCACCTGGCGACAGCACCTGGGCGATCTGGCCCAGTTTCAAGTCGCCCAGGCGGTGGGGCAGGTGCGCGATCGCAATGCCCTCCAGGCCGCCATTGCCCAGGCCGCAGCGGTGCCCCTAGGCCACCCCCGCCGCGTGCAGGCCCAGACCATGGTGGCCCACTGGCGGCAAGAAATCGAACGCCTAGAAGACCGCCCCTACCTGGTCAAGGCCCACCAGCTGGCCAGCACCAAAACCCGTGCGGGTCTGCAAGCGGCCATTCAAACCGCCCAGGGGGTGGCGCTGCCCAGGGCACTGCGCGGCGAAGCCCAGAGCTGGATCTATATCTGGACTAGCGAGATTCAGGTGATGGAAGATCGGCCCATCCTCAATCGGGCTCGATCGCTGGCAGCGGCGGGCAATCTGTCCCAGGCCATCGTCGAAGCTAGCGGCATTGGCTCAGGGCGAACACTCTACGGTGAAGCCCGTGCTGCGATCGCCGGCTGGCAACAGGATATTGTGGCTGCCGAACAGGCCCGACAGCAGGCCCGACAGCGGGCCGCCGTCCGTCAGGCCGCCGCAGCGGTGGCCGACCTCGAACCCGCCGAAACAACTGACAACCTCCCGCCGGTTGAGGCTGAGCCGCCGCCGCTGGCCCCGGCTCCGGCCCCGGCCCGACCCAGCCTGCGGCAATCGCCCCGACCCAACCGGATCGAAACTATTCCCGGAGCCCCGGCCCCAACCCCGGCCCTAACCCCAGCCCCGACCCCGGCCCCGGCCCCAGGGGCCGCTGTGACCCCTGCCCCGCTGCGTCTGCCCGAGCCCTCGGCGGCCCCGGCTCCAATCGACATCGCTCCTCCAGCTCCGACCCCAGTGGCTGCGCCCAGCCCGCTGCTGGCCCCAGAGGTGACCGCTCCTCGGTCGATAGATCTGGCTCCAGAGCCCGCCGTTGCCCCGCCGCCGCTTGGCCCCCAGTCTGCCCGGCCCCCAGCCCCCCCAGGGCCAACTCAGCTGCGGCCTAAAACCGCGATTGGGCTGCGGCTGCCCTCCCCTGTCGCCCATACTGAGGTGCTGGCGACGGGGGCTCTGTACATCGGCGGTTGAGTCTCTGGCGATTGTTCGCAGGTCAGAGCCGATGCGGTGCCCAGGTTCCATGGGGTTTGCCCTGATACCGCCGCTGGCAGAATAACCTCGCCCCACCTCGCCCCCTAGATCTGCGCCGTAGAGATAAAATGGGGGCTGGCTAATTTTGCCCTGGGGTTGATCTCAGGCTGATATCAGATTGATATCAGCCTGATCTGAGCGGGTTCCCACTCAAAACCCATCCAGAACAGCGGCACCACCCACCCACCGGGTCGGCTGTGCCGCTGTAAAACGGATGGTTGTTGAGCAGAAATCGTCTCAGGATCTAGCGTTACCCCAGGCAAATTGTCACTCCGGGACTTGGATTTGGTTTACCTATGGCTCTACTCCAAAAATTACCCCAGGTACCAGATACCCTGCGGGGGCGCACCGTGGGGCGCAGCTTTCAGGCGGTGTTTCTGCTGGCGCTGGCCACGGTACTGCTACTCGGTACCTTTGGGCTCAGGCTGTTTCAGCTTCAGGTGGTGGATGGCGATCGCAACCGGCAGCTGGCCGACACCAACCGCATCCGCCTGGTGCCCAAACGCCCGGCCCGAGGCACAATTCTTGATCGCAACGGCAAAATCTTGGCCGGTAGCCGCCTGTCACACACCGTATCGGTCTGGCCCATTGCCCTGCCCCGCCACCAGTGGCCCATGGTGATTGACCGCCTAGCGGAGGTGCTCAGCGTGCCCCCTGCCGAAATTCAGTCGCGCCTAGAGCAGGCGGGCTACGAGTCGATTGAGTCGATCACCATTGCCCGGGGCATTAGCCCAGCCCAGGCCACCGCCCTAGCGGAGTACACCAACGAGCTGCCGGGGGTGCGCCTAGAGGCCGAGGCAGTGCGCAACTACCCCAACGGTGACCTGGCCGCCCACGTAATTGGCTACACCGGTGAGCTCACCGACGAGCAGCTCAAAGCCCGCCGCGAGCAGGGGTACCGGCTGGGCGATGTCGTGGGCCAGATGGGAGCCGAGGCCGCTTTTGAGAGTACTCTCCACGGCGCGTGGGGCGGGCAACAGGTCGAGGTTGACAGTTCCGGGCGCATTATCAGCATTTTGGGCGACAAGCCCGCCACCGCTGGCCGAGATGTTCAGCTCACCATCGACCTAGACGTTCAGCGAGCTGCAGAGGCCGCTCTAGGCACCCGCAAGGGCGCGATCGTCGCTATGGATCCGCGCAATGGCGCTATTCTGGCGATGGCCAGCTGGCCCACCTACGACCCCAATATCTTTACCGCCCGCATTAGCGAGGCCCAGTGGCAGCAGCTACAGGGAGTCGACAAGCCCTTCCTAAACCGATCGCTGCAAGCCTTTCCCCCCGCCAGCACCTTTAAAGTTGTCACTGCGGCGGCAGCCATAGAGTCGGGTCAATACCCACCAAATACAGTGCTGTCGACCTCTGCCTATGTTCAGGTAGGGGGCATTCGGTTTGGCGAGTGGAACCGAGCCGGCTTTGGCCCCCTGGGGTTTACCGGAGCCCTGGCCCAGAGTGCCAATACCTTTTTCTACCAGGTGGGGATGCGCATTGGTGGGCCTACCCTGATCGAAATGACCCGTCGCTTTGGTTTTGGCCGCAAAACCGGCATTGAGATCGGGGCCGAAGAAAGCGCTGGTCTGGTACCCGACGACGCCTGGAAGCGCGAAACCCTAGACACCCCCTGGGTGCCCGGAGATACCATCAATATGTCTATCGGCCAGGGGTTTATGAGAGCGACACCGCTACAGGTGGCCAATATGTTTACGATCGTGGCCAACGGCGGCTACCGGGTCACCCCACACCTGCTGAAAGACAACGAAGCCCACCGCAACTGGAAAGAATCGGTTGAGCTGAGCAATGCCACCCTTGACGTGTTGCAGCGGGGGCTGCGCCAGGCGGTTGCCAGCGGCACTGCTCGAGTGCTAGATGTCTCTCACCTGCCTCCCGTGGCGGGTAAAACCGGCACCGCCGAGGCCCCGCCGGGGCCATCTCACGCCTGGTTTGGCGGCTACGCCCCGCTAGACAACCCCGAAATAGTAGTTGTGGCCTTTGCTGAAAACAGCGGCGGTGGCGGCGGCGGGGTGGCTGCCCCCATGGCTCTCCAGGTGCTCGAAGCCTACTTTGGCTACGAACGAGAAGCCGCTGAATAGGACGATCTAGGTGCGGCTAGTGAGGCTAAAGTTGCGAAAATGCTGGGCCTGGGCTTCAATCCGACAGGCGAGGCGATCGCACACCAGACTGCACAGGTCAAAAATTAGCTCGTCGGTCACACTGTAGTAGGCCGAGGTGCCTTCGGTGCGGCGGCTAAGGATACCCGCCTGGAGCATGACCTTCAGGTGCTTAGACACATTGGCCTGGCTAGTCTGGGTGGCGTCTACCAGCTCCTGCACACATTTTTCACCGTCTCGCAGCAGGTTGAGTATTCGCAGCCGCATGGGCTCGCTCAAAACGCTGAAATATTCAGCTACCTGCTGTACGACTTCAACTGAAACCGGTTCTACAGAGTCCATTAGGGTATGGGGTTAAGGCGCGGGTATAGTGCCAACGATTCTCAGTAATCTTAACAACTATTTTATTTTCGCAGTTATCCCTAGCAATGCCGTCATCAAATCTGGTCAATTGCTTAGTGATCCCCATAGGGTTTCCCCTGGGTTGAAGACAAGATCTAAGCTAGACCTTGGGGCAATGCCCTTAGCGTGAGATTCTTAAAGATAGCACTCACCACCGTCGAGGATTGCCGTGAAAGCCATCACCCTGCTTGGATCCACCGGGTCTATTGGAACTCAAACCTTAGACATTGTAGAGCACTACCCCGACCAGTTTCGTCTAGTGGGCATTGCCGCAGGGAATAACGTAGAGCTGCTGGCCCAGCAGGTGCGCCAGTTTAAGCCCGAGATCGTCGCCATCTGCAACCCCGACAAGCTGGGCGAACTGCGTGACGCCCT
Organism: Leptolyngbya sp. DLM2.Bin27; assembly: GCA_007694115.1. Classification (GTDB taxonomy): domain Bacteria; phylum Cyanobacteriota; class Cyanobacteriia; order Phormidesmidales; family Phormidesmidaceae; genus Nodosilinea. Next base: position 14,409 of record RECJ01000150.1, read on the forward strand.
GGCCGGGTTAGACCCCATGCCGCAGCTGCTGGCCGGCGACGATGGCATTGTCGAGGTGGCTCGCTACGGGGATGCCGAGGCTGTGGTGACGGGCATCGTTGGCTGTGCGGGACTGCTGCCCACCCTGGCGGCGATCGAGGCGGGTAAAGACATCGCCCTGGCCAATAAAGAAACTCTGATTGCCGGTGGCCCCGCCGTGCTGCCCCTGGTTGCCAAGCACGGCGTCAAGCTGCTGCCCGCCGACTCCGAGCATTCCGCCATTTTTCAGTGCCTCCAGGGGGTGCCCGAGGGTGGTCTGCGGCGAATTTTGCTCACCGCTTCCGGCGGAGCCTTTCGCGACTGGCCCACCGAAAAGCTGGCCCAGGTGACGGTGGCTGACGCCCTCAAGCACCCCAACTGGTCGATGGGCCGCAAGATCACGGTTGACTCGGCCACCCTGATGAACAAAGGGCTTGAGGTGATCGAGGCCCACTACCTGTTTGGCGTCAACTACGACCAGATCGACATCGTCATCCACCCCCAGAGCATTATTCACTCGCTAATTGAGCTGCAAGATACCTCGGTGCTGGCCCAGCTGGGCTGGCCCGACATGCGCCTGCCGCTGCTCTACGCCCTCTCCTGGCCCAATCGCATCGCCACCGACTGGGAGCCCCTCGACCTGGTCAAGGCGGGCGATCTCACCTTCCGCGAGCCCGACCACGCCAAGTACCCCTGTATGGATCTGGCCTACGCTGCCGGGCGGGCGGGCGGCACCATGACCGCCGTGCTCAACGCTGCCAATGAGCAGGCTGTAGCGCTATTCTTAGACGAAAGGATCCACTTTTTGGAGATTCCCAAGGTGATTGAGGGGGTGTGCGATCGCCATCGTTCCCACAATGTGGCCCAGCCGGTGCTGGCCGATATTCTCGCCGCCGACCAGTGGGCCAGGGCCGAGGCCACCAGCGTCAGCGAGTCGCTCACCCCAGCCACCGTCGTTTCGATGGGATAGGAGAAAGCCTGTGGAACTCGTGATTGTACTGGGGGCGATCGTCGTTGCCATTGTCATCTTTGGCTGGGTGTTTAAGCTGATTAAAAACACCATTCAAACCGTGCTGCTGGTGGTCTTTTTGCTGCTGGTGCTCTACTTTCTCTTTGGCCTCGGCCCCGGCGTCATTTGGGATCAGATTCAAACCTGGCTAGGCGGCGGGCAAGGGAGATAGGACAGGGTAGTTATGCCAAGCCTCAACGAGGGGCAGCGAATACTGAACCAATGCCCTAGGCAAACACCACCGTGCGGTTGCCGTAGACCAGGGTGCGGTTTTGCAGGTGCAGCCGCACGGCGCGGGCCAGCACAATGCGCTCCACATCTTTGCCCTTGCGGATCAGCTCCTTGACGTCGTCGCGGTGGCTGATGCGCACCACATCCTGCTCAATAATTGGGCCTTCGTCGAGGTCGCTGGTGACGTAGTGGGCGGTGGCCCCAATGATTTTTACTCCCCGCTGGAAGGCGCGCTGGTAGGGGTTGGCCCCCATAAAGGCGGGCAAAAACGAGTGGTGAATGTTGATCACGCGATCGTACTGATCTAAAAAGTCTGAGCTGAGTACCTGCATGTACTTGGCCAGCACCACCAGGTCGATGTTGTGTTGCTTGAGCAGTTCGAGCTGGTGCTGCTCTTGCTGGGCCTTGGTGTCTTTGGTGATGGGAATATGCTCGAAGGCGATGCCAAACTGGTCGGCAATGGGCCTCAGGTGAGGGTGGTTGCTGACGATCAGAGGAATCTCAGCTTTAAACTCGCCCGCTTTGTGCCGCCAGAGCAGGTCGAGCAGGCAGTGGTCTTGGTGGCTGACCCAGATCGACAGGCGGGGCACATCGTCAGAAAAGTGCAGCTGCCAGGTAGCGCCAAGGGGCTGCGCGATCGCACCAAAGGCCGCTCCAATAATTTCCCTCGGTAGGTTAAACCCCTCTAGCTCCCACTCCAGACGCGAGAGAAACAGCCCCGCCTCGGGGTCACGGTGCTGGTCAGCGTGGAGAATATTGCCGCCGTTGGCGTAGATGAAGTTGGCGATCTTGGCTACTAACCCCTTTTGGTCGGGGCAAGAGAACAGCAGGATGGCGGTGGGAGAGGCCATGGGGGGGTAGGGGAGTGGATGGGTGGATGGGTGGGCGGGGGGATGGATGGGCTGGTAGGGGCAGACCTATGTGTCTGCCCTCGCGGGGGATATAGGTAGGTGCCCGGATCGTAGGGTGGGCATTGCCCACCACCTAATCAGGCGATGTCAGAGATTCCCTGGGGCGATCGCCCAACAGATCGGGTGGGCTCAGACTACCATTCTCAACCCCGATCAGTTGGTGGGGGTGGCATCGGTCTCTGGGGCCGCAGGCTCGGCTGAGCCTGGGGGAGCCTCTTCTAGATCAACCGGACTATCTAGGGTTTCGCCCTCGCCGGGGGTGGCCGCACCGTCTTCCCCAGCTTCAGTGTCTGGTGTCTCGACGGGCATCAGCCACTCTTCAAAGGGGCGGTTGATGCCGTTGGCCACGTCGCGGGTGACGACTAGCACCGAGTATTCTATCCCTGCCTCCGGGGGCCAGGGGTCGGGGTCAATGACCGCGTAGTCGGCACTGCCGCTAAAGTCGGGGCCGCCCAAGATCAGCTCGTGCTCGGTGCCGTCGTTGAGCCCAACGGTGACGATGCCCACTGGGGCATTGAAACCAAAATCGGCGGCCTGATCGGCGGTCATGGTGACGGTTTGCAGGGCAGAGTCGGTGATCAGGCGACTGAGCAGAAAGGCCACAGCCCCCGGCTCGGCCAGGGCAGTCTCTGGCTCTAGCATTTGCCAATTGCCGTCGGCGTCTAGCTCAAACACCAGGGTTTCGTTGCCGCGATCGATGGTGAGGGTGGCGACGTCACTCTCGGCAAAGGTGAAGATCGGGCCAGCGGTGTCGGTTTGGGCGGTGGGGGAGCCGGGCTGCGATCGCTGCGACTCGGCAATCAACACCCCGGCCCCCAGCAAAAAAGCGACCCCGACGAGAATCAATGTACTGCGCTGAAATTTCATACCCGCTTACCAAAACTCTCAGGTCATAGGATAGATCCTGCTGTGCTGATCTATACGCTGATCTACGCTACGGCCTAAACAGGCAGGCAACCCGGCCCCAGGCCCAGGTATACCCCCGTCAGGGCAAACCAAGGCAAAGTGAGCTTGGGGTAGGCTAATTAATTAAGCATCCAAGCTAGTCTGTTAAG
>RECJ01000283.1 GCA_007694115.1 Leptolyngbya sp. DLM2.Bin27
CGGTGGCGCGCAGGCCCCACACCTTACAGGCAAAGTGAATGTTGTGGGAGTCGTGCACCTTGCTGAGGTGGTAGAACGAGCCGGGCTGCTTGGGGTAGGGCAGGGTGTCTTTGCGACCATTGTGCTCAATGGTGATGTAGCCCTCTTCGATGTCGATGTTGGGGGTGCCGTACTCGCCCATGGTGCCCAGCTTGACCAGGTGGCAGTCGGGAAAGTGATCGCGCAGCACGTAGAGCAGGTTGAGGTTGCCCAGTACGTTGTTGGCCTGGGTCAGCACGGCATGCTCGCGGTCGATCATCGAGAAGGGGGCCGAGCGCTGTTCGCCAAAGTGCACCACGGCCCCTGGCTCAAACGCCAGCATGGTCTGCTCTAGAAAAGCGTAGTCGTTGATGTCGCCCACGTAGAGGTCGATGTGCTTGCCGGTGAGGTCTTTCCACCGCTGCAAACGGCTTTGAATGGGAGCAATGGGGGTCAGGGTCTCGATCTGAAGCTGAGCATCCCAGTGACGCCGCACCAAACTATCAAGAATCCCGACTTCGTAGCCGCGATTGGAGAGGTATAGGGCAGTTGCCCACCCGCAATAGCCGTCGCCGCCAATTACAAGGACTTTCATATCAATGCTTCATTCGTTTTACCGATACCAAGACAATCTACCAGGTTTAGAGGGCCTGTAAACCACCGAATGGCAGATTCAAGCCGTGGGGCATTTTTCTGTCATCAGCGGATTGAGGCGCATGCCAGAGGGTTGTGGGCCAGACGGTCGAGGCCGCTTTTGCATCGAACCCTTCTCAAGAGAGAGGGTGCCCCTCAGTTCTTACGGAACCATAGAGGCTGTAAGTGCCAACACAGTATCCAACTGCCGGGTAGGAAAGACATCCCATGACTGATATGACAACCTTAGCGACCCAGCTTGCTGACCTAAAGCTTTGCCAACATGTCTTGATTGACAGCGAACAAAAGCTCATGGCGACTACCAGTGATAGCACCATTCGGGAGCGGCTGGAAGGGATGCTCAAGAGCGATCGCGAGAACCTGATTGCCATCGAAGGGGTTGCGACCCAACTCAGCGCCGCCGCAGAACCGCGCGATATCACCCAAAAACAGGCTGAGACCGTCACCACAATGATGGATGGTTCAGAATTGACCCCATACGACAAGTTTTTTCAGCTGGAATTGCTGAAGCATCAGCAGGTAATGACGGGTTTGGTGCTGCACAAAGTCGGCCAAACCCTGAGCGATGTGCTTCAAGATGCCATGGAGCCGCTCAACAAAGTTAACTTTGAAAATCGGGCCCACCAAGAGGTGCTCAAAGGCGTGCTGTACTTTGTTGGCACCCGCGAAATCGCGGGTCAAGAGCCTGATATGGGTCTGTGGGCTAGCGTCGAGCAGGGAATTGCGGCTCTCAAAGGGGCGATCGACAGCGCCGCTAGCTAGTCAATCTCAAGCTGAATCACATCACCCCGATTCCCCACAGGCCAAACTGGAGGGGCAATTGAGCCTATGCTGGAGGGGCTGGTTCTCGACAGGGTCGAGGACTGCCCAGTCCAGCCTAGGGCGCTAGATCGGTTGACTGGCTCTAGCTGACACAACTCAATTGGGTAAAACTCGGTTTTGGGTCATTGATGGGTGACTTTTTTCAAGCGGTGCAGCAGGTTCTAAACACGCCGCTGCTCAATTTTGGTAGTGGGGCGTTGACCCTGAGTGCGATCGCACAGTTTATGCTGGTGCTGCTGATTGCGCTGCTGGCGGCCCTGAGCTTTCGGCGGTTTTTTGCCGACCAAATCTTGAGTCGTCTGGGGTTTAAGCAGGGCACCCGAGAGTCGATTGCCACCATTTTGAGCTATAGCCTGGGGGCGTTGCTGGGCCTGGTGCTGCTGCAAATGCTGGGCATCAACCTGGCCTCGGTGACGGTGGTGGCGGGCAGTCTGGGCATTGGCATTGGCTTTGGTCTGCAAGACATTACCCGCAATTTCACCAGCGGCATTGCCATGCTGGTCGAGCAAAAGCTCAAGGTGGGCGACTTTATCGAGTGGGAAGGGCAGTCGGGCTACATTGCCGAGATTTCCCTGCGCTCCACGGTAATTCGCACGATTACCGAGCGGCACATTGTGATTCCCAACAGCAGTTTGGTGGGCAACCAGGTGACCAACTGGACCTACCGCGACACCAGAGGCTGGGTGCCAGTCAACGTCAGCGTGGCCCACGAGAGTGACCCGGTAGAGGTGATTGAAGTTCTGCTAGATTCGGCCTATCTGGAGGAGACGGTTTCCTACGAGTATCCGCCCGAGGTTTACTTCACCAGCTTTGGCCAGTCGTCGCTAGACTTTGTGCTGTGGATTTGGGTCAAACGGGTAGACCTCAAGCACAAGACCGAAAGCTCGCTGCGCTTCATCATTGACCAAAACCTGCGGCAGCACCACATTCGTCTGGCCTCGCCCCGCTACGACCTGTGGCACCGCAACCCCAACGTGGTGGTGCAGTCTTCAGCAGTCGACTATGAAAACCACGCCCAGGTGCAGCGGGCCATGCCGGTTTCTAGCGAGGCCTATCCGCGACCGGTGGCGGTGAGAGACCTGCTGCGGCAGATTCCCTACTTCGCCCAGTGCAGCACGGTGGAGCTACGCAAACTGGTGGAAATTGGCCACCGCCGCCGCCTAGAGACAGGCGAAGTGCTGTTTAGCGTAGGCGATCCTGGGGATGCGTTTTATATCATTCTGTCGGGGGCGGTAGGGTATACCCTCAATGACCATGAACCGCTGACGGTGATCACCGCCGGGCGGTTTATCGGCGAATTTTCGCTGATGTTGGGCATTCCCCGCACGGTGACGGTGGCGGCGGTGGAAGACACGACGGTATTTGCCATCAGCCCCCAGGGGTTTAAGCAGATCTTGCAGAGCCAGCCCCACCTCTACGACCTGATCGTGCAAGAGATGGGTCGCCACGAAGCTGAGCTGACCCAGCAAAAACGCCGCCTGCGCGAGCTGGGCCTGATCAACCAAGACTACGACAAAAACCCGGTGGCCTGGGTACAAAAGCAGCTAGAGAAATTGTTTGCGCCGCAGATGTGAGGGGGGCGGTGCAAGGTTTACGGTGCAGGGTTTCGGGTTTTGGGTTTCGGGTTTTGGGTTTCGGGTTTTGGGTTTTGGGTTTCGGGCCTTGCACCTTAGACCTTGCACCGTGTACCGTTCCCCGTCCCTCCCCTAGCACTCAATCACGTTCACCGCGAGGCCGCCGCGAGAGGTTTCTTTGTATTTTTCGTGCATGTCGCGGCCCGTGTCGCCCATGGTTTTGATCACATTGTCGAGGTGAACGCAGTGCTGGCCGTTGCCTTTGAGGGCAATGCGGGCGGCGTTGATGGCTTTGATTGCGCCCATGGCGTTGCGCTCAATGCAGGGCACCTGCACCAGGCCCCCGATGGGGTCGCAGGTGAGGCCGAGGTTGTGCTCCATGCCGATTTCGGCGGCGTTTTCTACCTGGGCGGGGCTGCCGCCGAGCAGTTCGGTCAGGGCTCCGGCGGCCATAGAGCAGGCGACGCCGACTTCGCCCTGGCAGCCGACATCGGCCCCAGAGATCGAGGCGTTTTCTTTGTAGAGGGTGGCGATCGCCCCGGCCACCAGTAAAAACCGCACCACACCGTCGTCGCTGGCCCCGTGGCAAAAGCGGGTGTAGTAGTGCAGCACGGCGGGAATGATGCCGGCGGCTCCGTTGGTGGGGGCGGTGACCACACGGCCCCCGGCGGCGTTTTCTTCGTTTACCGCCATGGCGTACAGGTTCACCCAATCCATAA
>RECJ01000184.1 GCA_007694115.1 Leptolyngbya sp. DLM2.Bin27
GCGACCCCGGCATCTTCCGCGTGTTCAACCAGTTCACCGAAATGTTTAGCGTCGGTGACCTGGCCCTGATGGTGAAAAAAGCGGGCAACACCCTGGGTCTCGATGTGGAGATCAACCACATGGACAACCCTCGAGTAGAGGCCGAGGAGCACTACTTCAACGCCAAAAATACCAACTTGCTAGAGCTGGGTCTACAGCCCCACCTGCTGTCTGACTCGCTGCTCGACAGCCTGCTCAACTTCGCCGTCAAGTACAAAGGTCGCGTCGACAAAAACCAGATCTTGCCCAAGGTTCAGTGGCGACGCGATTAGTGAGTAAGTGGGCCAAAATCACAGCATGATTTTGGCTCATTTGCAAGTTGATGATTTCATTTTCCTTAGCCCCCTCGATTGCTATGCGGATTGCTCTCTTCACCGAGACCTTTTTGCCGAAAGTTGACGGCATTGTCACCCGTCTCAAACACACCGTCGATCACTTGCAGCGCCAGGGTAATCAGGTGTTGGTGTTTTCCCCCGAAGGTGGGCTGACCGAGTACCGGGGGGCAAAAATTCACGGTGTGTCGGGCTTTCCGCTGCCCCTCTATCCAGAACTCAAGCTGGCGCTGCCGCGTCCGTCTATTGGCGAAGCGCTGGAGGCATTTCAGCCTGACCTCGTGCATGTAGTCAACCCGGCAGTCTTAGGGCTGGCGGGCATTTACTACAGCAAGACCCTCGACTTGCCGCTGGTGGCCTCGTACCACACCCACTTGCCCAAATACCTAGAGCACTACGGCCTGGGCATGCTCGAAGGGGTGATGTGGGAGCTGATCAAGGCGATGCACAACCAGGCCCAGCTTAACCTGGTTACATCTACCGCCATGCAGACCGAGCTGTCAGACCACGGCGTCGAGCATATTGAGGTGTGGCAGCGCGGCGTCGACAACGAGCTGTTTCGGCCTGAGTTGGCCAGTGCCGAGATGCGCGATCGCCTCTCCGAGGGCTACCCCGAAGCCCCGCTCCTCCTCTACATTGGCCGCCTCTCCGCCGAAAAAGAAATCGACCGGATCAAGCCTGTGCTCCAGGCGATTCCCGGGGCACGGCTGGCGCTGGTGGGCGATGGCCCCTACCGAGCCGAGCTAGAAGAACACTTCGCCGATACCCACACAAACTTTGTCGGCTACCTGGCGGGCGAAGACCTGGCTGCCGCCTATGCTTCTGCCGATGCTTTTGTCTTCCCCTCTCGCACCGAAACCCTGGGCCTGGTGCTGCTAGAGGCGATGGCGGCGGGCTGCCCGGTGGTTGCCGCCAACTCCGGCGGCATTCCCGACATTGTCACCGACGGCGTCAACGGCTTTTTGTTTGACCCGACCGATGATGAGGGGGCGATCAACGCTACCCGGCGGCTGATTGAAGCTAAGGCCGAGCGGGAGATGATGCGCCGCAATGCCGTCGCTGAGGCAGAACGCTGGGGTTGGGCCGCCGCCACTCGTCAACTGCACCAGTTCTACCAAGGCATTTTGGCCCAGGCTTCTCTACCGATGGCCGCCTAGGGACTCGCCAGAAAACCAGGTGCCAATGGCCATCTTTCCTGCCGGTGCATGGCTGCGCGAATGCACCCTACTCTCCTCGGCGGGTTCGGTACTTTATTTCAACGCCCATCCCTTAGGTAGTAGTGCGCTACTTTGACATTGTTCGGGCCGTGGGCAGCAGGATCTAGTATGAGTTGGGGTGGATGGCCAGTGCTCGCCCTGGGCCGCCGGTTACACTATAGATTCGAGCCGTACAATGCTGTCTGCGAGGTTCGCTATGGTAGCCGCTCCTCAAACATCCCTGGTGGTGACCTGGGATAAACTACCCGACGACTTCATCCTCGACGATGAACCCGTGGATAATATCAACCAGCCTGCCATCGCCGCCGCCCTTACCGAAAGTCTAGAGTTAGCTGGTCGGCTACCCGCTAAGTCGCTGGTGATAACGAACTACGGTCTGTGCGCCACCGTAAACGGCAAAACTGTCGTCAAAGCTCCCGACTGGGGTTATGTACCTGAGATTCGAGTGTCTAGAGACGCGGTGATCCGCAGCTATACGGCTCAGCTCCAGGGCGATTTTCCTGCTGTGGTCATGGAATTTCTCTCCGACACCGAGGGGGGTGAATACTCCGTCAAGCCCACCTATCCCCCTGGCAAGTGGTTCTTTTATGAGCAGGTGCTGCGGGTATCTAACTATGTCATCTTTGACCCTGCCAGCGGCCTACTGGAGGTCTACCGCCTCGACCCGGCGGGCCAGTACAGGCTCAGCCCAGCCAACGACCAGCAGCGCTACCGGATTGACGAGCTGGATTTAGATCTGGGCCTTTGGCAGGGCAGCCGCGAAAATCGCACTGGCTACTGGCTGCGCTGGTGGACTGAGCAGGGGGATCTGCTGCCCTGGGGCAAAGAACAGGCTGAGCAGGAGCGCCAGCGGGCTGAGCAGGAGCGCCAGCGGGCTGAGCAGGAGCGCCAGCGGGCTGAGCAGGAGCACCAGCGGGCCGAACGACTGGCGGCCCAGCTGCGGGCGGCGGGCCTAGATCCAGAGGAGTAGCCCGATCAGCCCAAGCCCCAGGGACTGATTTCCCTTGATTTCCGCAAGAAAATCAGGCCAGAATAAAACTACAGCAACGGCGAATATCTGCTCCTATGACTGCCACCACTCCGCAATTTCGGTCTCCTACTCCGTCAGAACAGCTCAGCTTCAGTGCCCCCCAGACGGAGCTAACGGTGGATGTGGCCATTGTTGGCGGCGGCATTGTGGGGTTGACCCTGGCAGCGGCCTTGAGCGCCAGCGGTATGCAGGTAGCGGTAATTGAGGCGCAAACGGCGGCGGCGGCGGCCTCTCGTCAGCGGGCCTATGCCCTGTCGCTGACCTCGGGGGATATTTTTAAGGGGTTGGGGCTGTGGCCGCAGATTGGGCCACACATTTGCCACTTTGACAAAGTGCAGCTCTCCGATGGCGACTACGGCAGGGTGGTGCAGTTTTTGCCGACTGACCTGGGCACCGAGGCGGTGTACTACGGGGCCGAGCACGGGGTGCTGATGGCGGCCTTGCAGGGGGCGATCGCAGCGGCCCCCACCGTTCACTACCTCTGCTCGGCTACCCTGGGCGAGACCCGCGAACAGGGCAATTGGGTGGTGGCGGCGGTGACAACGCCGGAGGCTGTGGTCACGGTGCGATCGCACCTCATGGTCGCCGCCGACGGCAAAGGGTCACTGCTGCGGCAGCGGGCTGGCATTGGCAACGTGGGCTGGCGCTACCGGCAGTCCTGTGTCACCACCGTACTAGAGCCCGAGCATTCCCACCAAAACACCGCCTACGAGCGGTTTTGGCCCAGCGGCCCCTTTGCCATTTTGCCCCTGCCGGGTCAGCGCTGCCAGGTGGTGTGGACGGCCCCCCACGCCGAGGCTGAGGCTATTTTGGCCCTGCCCGAGGCCGAGTTTATGGCCGAGCTAGAGCGGCGCTACGGTCACCACATGGGCCAACTCAAGCGGCTGACGGCCCCAGCTATGTTTCCGGTGCAGCTGATGCAGTGCGATCGCTACGTGCTGCCCCGCCTGGCGCTGGTGGGCGATGCGGCCCACAGCTGTCACCCGGTTGGTGGCCAAGGGCTCAACATGGGCATCCGCGATGCGGCGGCGCTGGCAGAAGTGCTGACTGCGGCCTACCAGCGGGGCGAAAATCTGGGCAGCGTGACTGTGCTGCGTCGCTACGAACGCTGGCGACGCCTCGAAAACTGGGTGATTCTCAGCTTTACCGATGGGCTGACCCGCATATTTTCAAATCGGGTGCTGCCGCTGGTGGCGCTGCGGCGGGGCGGGCTGTGGGTGCTGAGTTCCTTGGCTCCCCTCAGACGGCTGGCGCTGCGGCTGATGACCGGCCGCCTGGGGCGCGTGCCTCAGCTGGGTCGGCTGGGGCAACAAATGCCCGATTGACCTCCCCACTGAACAGGGCTCGTTGCGGGCCTAGGGTGGTTTCCTGACCCCAGATCGCCACCTCAGATCGCCACCTCAGATCGCCACCTGAGTAGTGCTTTGAGGCGGAAATAAATCACCTATGGGGGTAGGCGAAATCCTCCACTGATAATGGTTATGAATTTCCCGTTCTGCCCTCTGCCTTCTCACTTCTGCCTTGAAGTATGAACCTCTAGTTGGGCACAATCTCGGTGACCACTCGGCCCCCGTCAACCACAATGGTCTGATCGTCGAGGCGACCCACGGCGCGGGAGCCATTGAGGTTGATGGTGGGGTTGACCTGGCGGTAGTTGACCTGACCCTCGGCGACAACGGTTTGGGTATTGACGTTCCAGGTCAGGCGATCGCTGGTCATGCGGGCCTGATTAACTTCCCCCACAGCGACTACATCCTGGGAGAGATAGATCTGCTCATTGGCCAAGTCCAAGCGCCCCTGGCGGGCGGTGACTCGAATATTATTTGCGGGCTGTACTAGGGTGAGGGGCTGGTTGACGATCACCTGCTCCTCCGGCACCTGCCAGTCCATGGCTTCGCTGGTCATGTTCAGCGGTAGCTCCAGCATTTGCATTGCCACCCGACCCCGCAACCTGACCAGCCGATTGGCCAAATTCACCGTGCCCTGCTGCCCCGTCACCACGTCGGTGATCACATTTTGCTTAAACTGCTCTACCCGCAGGGGCTGGGCACTGTCAATCCGCTCATCCTGCCAAAACCAGGTCAGCTCCTGGGCCTGAAGCTTGAGCCAGGGATCGCTCTGGGGGTCGGCGGCGACGGTGTTGGCCACCACGTTGCCCGCTAGCTCCATGCGGTTTTCGCGGTTGTAGACCCGAGCTTCATTGGCCACCGCCCGCAGCTGTGGGTGGCTGCCGGTGATCTGGTCGCGCATGATCAGCACATCATCGTCCGGTCGCCACTCCATTTCGTTGCCCCGCAAAACCGAGCCATTCTGAACGCCGGTGGCGACGATGTTACCCCGCAGCAGGATTACGCTGCCGTTCTCGCGCACCTCACCCTTGTCGGCTACCACTTCATAGATCACTTCACCGTCTTGAAACAGCTCACCGTCGGGGCGGGTGATAAAGGCCACCCCCTGGTCAGAGCTGTAGGTAACTTCGCTACCCCTGACCCGCCAGAGCAGCTGCCCCTGGTCGTCAGGCTGCTCTAGGGTGACATCGCGCAGGGTGAGGCCAGGTTCTGGCTCGTCACCATCTGGGCTGGCCAGATCCCCAGGGCGAGGGCCTGGGGTAATCAGGGCAATCAGCCCGATCGCTAGGGCTGCGATCGCAGCTCCACCGATCATCCACGGTCGCCACTTTGTCATCCCGTTGCGCCTGTAGGTTATTCGCTGACCTTCAGGCCATCGTCAGTGGCTGCTGGGGAAGCGGCCACGTTAGACAGCGGTCGGTAGGTGTAGCCTTGGGTCGCGCTACGGGGCAGCTTGCGAATGTCGTCTTTGACTCCGTCGAGGTCGATGTAGCGGTCGGCCACGTTGATCAAGCTATCGCTGGTCATAGAGCGCAGGCTCACCACCTCGACCCTGGCCCCCCGGTAGCTAGCGGCATCGGCGGCGTAGGCCAAATCGCCATCGCCGCTGACCAACACAGCGGTGTCGTAGTAATCGACTAGAGCCACCAGGTCAACGGCAATCTCTACGTCTAGATTGGCCTTTTTAGAGCCGTCGGGCAGCTGCACTAAATCCTTGGCAATCACCCGATAGCCGTTGCGCCGCATCCACAGCAAAAAACCCTGCTGCTTTTCATTGGTGCGGTCTACCCCGGTGTAGAAGAACGAGCGAAACAGCCGCGAACCAGCGGTGAGCTTGCACAGCAGCTTGGTGTAGTCAATTTCAATGCCCAGCTGCAGGGCGGCGTAGAACAGATTAGAGCCATCGATAAAAATGGCCACCCGGCCCCGGTTGTCGAGCACCTGCTCGGGGGTAAAGACAGAATCGTCGCTAAGTAAAGAGTGAGCGTGGGTATCTAACATGGTTTTTTTACAGGGTGTGTTAAACAAAAAATCAAACAAAGACTACTAAAAAGAGAGATGGCAACAACCGAGCAGCGGGCTAAAAGGCTGCTGGCCCGGGGCTAGGAGCTCGGCACCAGCTCGGGCAGCTCCAGCCGCTGAAATACAGGAGCAGCAACGCCCAGGGGTTGACCGGGGGGCAGGTAGCCCCAGGCGACATGGTCGGAGTAGTTGAGCCCTTGGCCAATGGCTTTGTCGTTAAAGTCAGCAGTCAAACCCAGCTGGGCGTAGATCTGGTTGCTAACGCCGGGAATAATCGGCGACAGCAGGTAGGCTGCCTGGCGCACTGACTCTAGGACGGCGTAGAGAACAGCCTCGGTTTCGGCCTGCTTGCCCTGCTTAAACAAGCTCCAGGGAGCCTGGTCATCGACAAACTTGTTGCTGGCCTGCACCAGGGCCAACACCGCCGCACAGGCCTGACTAAAGGCCAGATGCCCATAGGCTGCCGACACCGTTTGCCCCAGGGAGACCCCAATGGCCCGCAGAGGATGATCGTCGCCGAAGATCTCGGCGTCAATTTCAGGTACCCGATCTCCACAGTAGCGCGCCGCCATTTTTAGGGTGCGGTTGAGCAGGTTGCCCAGGTCGTTGGCTAGGTCAGCATTGAGCAGGTTGATAAAGCGGGTTTCGTTAAAGTCGCCGTCTTTGCCAAACTCAATCTCGCGCATAAAGTAGTAGCGCACCGCGTCAGCACCGTACTTTTTTACCAGCTCAACCGGGTCGAGGGTGTTGCCCTGGCTCTTGCCCATTTTCTGACCGTCTTTGGTCAAAAAGCCGTGGCCATAGACTCGATCGGGCACCGGCAGCCCGGCCGACATCAGCATGGCGGGCCAGTAAACGGCGTGAAACCGCAGAATATCTTTGCCAATTAGGTGAATATTGATCGGCCACCAGCGGGCGATCGCCTGGTCTAGGCTGGGTGCTTCGTCAGGGTCTTGCAGGGCAGTAATGTAGCCCAACAGCGCGTCAAACCAAACGTAGAGGGTGTGGTCAGCGTCAACGGGTACCGGAAACCCCCAGTCGAGGTTAATGCGTGAGATCGAAAAGTCTTGCAACCCCCGTTTGACGAAGCTCAGCACCTCGTTGCGGCGAGCCTCGGGCTGAATAAAGTCGGGACGCTCGGCGTAGAGTTGCTCAAGCTGATCCTGATATTTGGATAACTTAAAGAAGTAGTTGGACTCGTCACGCCACTCCACCGACTTATTGGTGTGGATCGGGCAGCGCTGGTCGGGCAGCAGATCGCGCTCTTCTTTGAATTCTTCGCAGGAGACGCAGTACCAGCCCTGCTGCTGGCCCTGGTAGATATCGCCTTGATCCCACACCCGCTGAAAAAACTCGTTGACGATGGTGTTGTGGCGCGGGGCGGTGGTGCGAATGAAGCGATCGCAGTCAATGTTCAGCAGCTCCCACAGCCGCACAAACCCAGCGGCAAACTCATCGCAGTGGGCCTGGGGCATGACGCCGCGCTCTGCGGCGGTGCGCTGAATCTTTTGACCATGCTCGTCGGTGCCCGTGATCATTAGCACCGGATGGCCCATGAGACGATAGAATCGAGCGACTACGTCGGCGGCAATGGTGGTGTAGGCACTGCCAATGTGGGGCAAGCCGTTGACGTAGTACAGCGGGGTGGTGATTGCAAAGGTCGGGTTATCGACAGGGTTTGAATTCATAGAACAATTGAGGCAATCAAACCTCCTAGGAGGCAGGAAAAACAACGGTAAAACCGGCAGCCAGACCACTAAAACATCAGTTTAGTGGCTCTATCTACTAGTTACTCAGGATAGCAGCGCCAAAAAACGCTAGGTCACTAGCCCCCGTCTTCTTAAGCGCTCTCTCAGGGTAATTGAGGAGTAAAAAGGACGGCAATTATACAACAGCCTGCATTCTATCCTGTGATGTTAGAGTTCCCTCAATAAGCCCCAGAAGTTTTAAGCATCTGCGCTTGATTCCAGGTGCGATCGCCCCGGTGGCAGCGCCTCAAAACCCTACTCAGATGCCCCAAATTGGGCCTCTAAGTCAGCCCAGTTGGGTCTAATCATTGCCGATTAAGCCCAGGCGATCGGGGGGCCAAAACCGCACCGCTGCCCTACCAATAATGTTTTCTTCGGGTACAAAGCCCCAGGAATGGCTGTCAAAGCTGCTGTTGCGGTTGTCACCTAGCACCATGTAAGAGGCCGGAGGTATCTCCTCAGGGCCCCACTGGTATTCGGGCGGACCTTTGATAAAGGGCTCAACCAGCACTTCGCCGTTGCGAATTACGTCCCCGTCGCGCACCTCTATCACGTCGCCGGGTATCCCGACCACCCGCTTGATGTAGGCATCGCGCCGCTGACCGGGAATAGTCAGGCTCTCGGGGGGCCAGAAAACAATAATATCGCCGTGCTGAGGGGGGTTAAAGTGGTAGCTGATTTTCTCAATCACCAGCCGATCTCTGACCTGAAGGGTCGGCTCCATCGAGCCCGAGGGGATGTAGCGCGCCTCGGCCACAAAATGCCGAATGCCCAGGGCCAACACAACGCTCAGGCCGATGGTTTGCAGCCCTTCGATCCAGGGGTTAGGTTGGGCAATTGGTTTTTTTGGCATTGAAACATTGTCCAGCGCAGCATCGGGCGGTAGCGAAGACTTATCAGACTGATCGGTCACAGGTGTATCCCCGAAACTATAGACAAAAGCCGACTTAAGTAACCCCAAGGCAAACCGTCAGCAAGACCATACTCGCTAAGTTTGTCCTAGTGTAGTCGATCTAATTGGCAACCATGGGACCCCAGTGGACGGTTGAGAGCTAGGCCCACAGGCGCTGAAGCTATGCGATCTGCGACGCAATTTCGTCGGCTACAGCCGGGGCTAGATCTTCAGACCACAGCCCCTTGGCCTCCAGCCAGGGGCGGCTGTAGATGCGCGACTGGTAGCGCGAGCCGCCGTCGCACAGCACTGTGACAATTTTGTGGCCGGGGCCGAGCTGCTGGGCCAGCTGCACCGCCGCCGCCACGTTGATGCCCACCGAGCCGCCCATAAACAGCCCCTCTTGGTAGAGCAGATCGTAGATGGTGCGCAGCGCCTCGGGGTCGGCAATTTGAATGGCGTCGTCAATGGTCACCCCCGCCATGTTGGCGGTGATGCGGCTGTTGCCGATGCCCTCGGTAATCGAGCTGCCCTCGATGTTGACTTCGCCGGTTTTGATGTAGCTGTAGAGGCCGCTGCCCATGGGGTCGGCCACCACGCAGCGAATGTTAGGGTTTTGCTCTTTGAGAAACATGGCCGTACCGGCGTAGGTGCCGCCGGTGCCCGTGGCTGCCACCCAGCCATCGACGGTGCCCTCGGTCTGGGCCCAGATCTCGGGGCCGGTGGTTTCGTAGTGGGCCAGGCGGTTGGCCAAATTGTCGAACTGGTTGGCCCAGATGGCGTTGTCGAGGTCGGCGGCAATGCGGCCCGAGAGTTTGACGTAGTTGTTGGGATCGCGGTAGGGCACGGCGGGCACCGGCCGCACCTCGGCCCCCAGGGTGCGCAGCAGGTCGATTTTTTCTTGGGACTGGGTGTCGGGGATGACGATCAAGCAGCGGTAGCCCTTGGCGTTGCAGATGTGGGCCAGGCCAATGCCGGTGTTGCCCGCCGTGCCCTCGACCACCGTGCCGCCGGGCTTGAGCAAACCTTTGGCTTCGGCGTCTTGAATGATATAGAGTGCCGCGCGATCTTTGACCGACCCGCCGGGGTTGAGAAACTCTGCTTTGCCCAAAATGTCGCAGCCGGTGGCCTCGCTGACGCTGTGGAGGCGAATCAGGGGGGTGTTGCCCACTGTGGCGACAAAACCGTTTTTGATGTCCATGCTGTTGGTAACCGTTGACAACCGCCTGCAGCGCTGGGGCCAACTCTGACCCAACTGTTTAACACAGGTCTCTCCTTCATCCTACGGTGAAACGGCGGGCTTCTCGGCTAGAATCGGGGTGCTTTCTGCGGTTCTTTGGGTAGGGATTGGTCGGGCTGCGATCGCATTCTCCGACCCGGCCCTTAGGAATGCAGCGCTAGGGATGGTCTCACTCTAAATCTCCCTCCTGGGAGAGTAGACCCTGGAGCCCTGGTGGCTGCCCTAGGGCCAGGCGGCACCATGGCCCACTACTGCATAAACAACCCGATCAATCGCTTTTTGCCCCTGTGACGATGAGAACCCTTGAGGCGCTGATTTTTGATGTCGATGGCACCCTGGCCGAAACTGAGCGCGACGGCCATCGAGTCGCCTTTAACCAGGCCTTTGAAGAGTTTGGCCTGCCCTGGCACTGGCCGGTGGGCCTCTACGGGCAGCTGCTGCGGGTAGCCGGGGGCAAAGAGCGGATTCACTACTACATACACCGCTACCAGCCCAGGTTTGAGGCTGAAGATATCGACGGGCTGGTGATGGCGCTGCACCAGGCCAAGGCCAAGCACTTTCAAGCCCTAGTCGAGAGCAATGTGATTCCCCTGCGGCCTGGGGTGCGGCGGCTGATCGAGGCGGCGAGACGGCAGGGCATCCGGCTGGCGATCGCCACCACTAGCGCCAAAGACAGCGTCATGCCGCTGCTAGAGCAGCTGCTGGGGTCAGAGTCGCCCGGCTGGTTTGAGGCGATTGCCGCCGGAGACATGGTGCCCGCTAAAAAGCCCGCCCCCGATATTTACCACCTGGTGGTCAGCACCATGGATCTCAACCCCGCCGCCTGCCTAGTGATTGAAGACAGCCAGCAGGGCCTAGAGGCGGCCAACGCCGCTGGTCTCACCACCGTGGTCACCGTCAACGACTACACCCGCAAACAGGCTCTCACCAGCGCCCGCCTGGTGATCAACCACCTGGGCGAGCCCAACCTGCCCTTTGAGGTGCTCCACGGCGACGCTGCCCAGGCCTATTATTTTTCTTTAGATCTGGCCCAGACCCTGCTGCCGTCTCGGGGTTGATCCAGCGGTTTAAGCCTGTTCTCACAGCCCGTGCCATGGTGGGCAATGCCCACCCTACCCATCTGACAACAAATGCCTCAGAATTCAAATTCTTGCCAGGTCGCACACCGTGCGCCCCTATAGGGGTTATCTGCTTATGATCATCAATAACCTCCCCACGCCACCCCAGGCAGACACATAGGTCTGCCCCTACCCCCCACCCATTCCCCATGCCCCTCTCCCACGCCCTCTGGCACGCTAACCAAGACCTCGCCACTGCCTGCCTGCACCACCCCTTTGTGCAAGGTCTCGGCGACGGCACCCTGCCAAAAGAAAAATTTGCCTACTACGTGGGCCAAGACGCCTTTTTCCTCGAAGCCTTTGCCCGCGCCTACAGCATTGCCGCCGCTAAGGCTCCTACCTGGGAAGCCTTTCAGGTATTTCACCAGCTGGCGGATGGGGTGCTGGCTGAGCTGACCCTGCACGGCAGCTACGCCCGCGATTGGGGGGTAGACCTGGCCACCGTCACCCCCGGGGCCGCCACTCGCCGCTATACCGATTTTTTGCTCAGCACCGCCTGGGGCCAAGACCCTGGGGCCACGGCGGTGGCCATGGCCCCCTGCATGCGGCTCTACGCTTTTTTGGGCCAGTCGCTGGCCCAGCTCAACCCGCCCACCCACCCCTACAGCCCTTGGATTGACACCTATAGCAGCGACCAGTTTGAGCCGCTGGCCGCCCAGCTAGAGGCGCTGATCGATGCCCAGGCGGCCGATACCCCCGGCAACCAGGCCGCCTACCGCTACGCCATGGACTGCGAACTCGCCTTTTTTGCTGCCGCTTGGCAGGGTGCGATGCCGTGATGATTCCAGGCCCATCATTCTCTATCGACCAGGGATCTGTGGCCTCACCCCTGATCGTCCCTGGGGGAGAGGGGCTGAGTCTGGCCCTCCGTCTCCCCTTGGGATCAGGAATGGGGGGCTGAGGGCCAGACGCATAGTCATTTTCACGGATCACTCTAAGCGGCATCAGGCTTGATCTATACCCTCTGGGAACGCAACGGCGCTATTCTTAAACGCACCCGCTCCTTTGCCACCGCTCACCTGCCGCCACCGCCATGGATCGCAATCAGTTTCGCATCGGCACCTTTAACCTCAACAACCTGATGCTGCCCGATCGCGAGTTTTACCAGGGCGAGACCTGCTCTAGAGAAAACTACCTGAAAAAACTCACCTGGATTGGGGCTCAGCTCGATCGCATGCGGGCCGACATCATTGGCTTTCAGGAGGTGTTTCACCGGGGGGCGCTCAAAGAAGCCCTGCACCGCAGCGAGTATCACCAAAACCACGAGATCGTCATGGCCGAGGGCTTTGGCCGGGGGCCGGGGCTGGCGCTGGCCACGCAGTTTCCGGTGCTGGGGCAGCGGATCTACGATGAGTTTCCGGCTGAGGGCATTTTAGATCTAGAGGGAGCCGAGATTCCGATTCGGCGGTTTTCGCACCCGGTGCTGGCGGTCGATCTGGCCCTGACCGAAGCGATTCACTGCACGGTGTTTGTGGTGCACCTCAAGTCTAAGCGACCCATGATCGCCAACGGGGCCGACCGCAGCGACCCGATTGAAATTGCCAAGGGCCACGCCCGCTCGCTGATTCGCCGCACCGCCGAGGCCGCTGCCCTGCGGTTTTTGCTGATGGAGGGGCTGCGCGATCGCAACTACCCCGTGATCGTCACAGGCGATGTCAACGACAACCACACCGCCGTCACCACCCAGATTGTGGCCGGCACCCCCCCCTGGGAATGTTGGCCCTACCGCAAAAAAGCCCCCGTGTGGGATGTGCTGCTCTACCAAGTCAAAGACATTCAGGCCCGGCTGGGCTACGGCGACCACTACTACACCCACATTCACAACGGCCATTACGACAGCCTTGACCACATCATGGTGAGCGAAGAATTTTCGGCCCAAAACCGCGATCGCATTGGCCGCGTCACCTATGTCTCGGTGTTTAACGACCACCTGTTTGACCAAACCCTGCTGGAGGAAAATATCGAGCCCTGGCAGTCAGACCACGGCCAGGTGGTGGCCACCATTGAGCTCAACCCGCCCCAGTCAGCTCGGCCCCAGCGGATCGAACGCTAGCGCTGGCCGAGCGATCAGGGCTAATCCGGTCGATCAGGTATCCCTATCCGGGGCATTTAAGTGAGAGCATGTCAATGTAGGTTGCCTTCGTCACCGTGACGAGTTAGGGATTTGTATCGAAATCAGGTACCAGAGAGGGTAGATGCCCTAGGCTGGAGTCCCGCCCTATACCTTCGCGGGGGCAGGTGCCGCGCGGCAATGGCGCTGGGACTTGCTTTGCTGGCCAGTCTCTTAAGCGGCCAGGCTCTCTGTCTTGCCCTGCGGTTGATCCAAGTTTTATTGGCAAGTTTTACCAGGGTGAGTGACTCAATGCAACTTGGCGGGTTTTGCTTTGTCCAGGTCTCAGGGGAGCAGATTTTAGTCTAGGCAAATCAATTGGATGGAAATAGGTGCCCTATGGTTCCAAGCAACCTGCAACCCACCGATCCCTGCGATCGCAACATTGCCCTGCTTCAGGCCCAGATCGCTCAGCTACGGGCCGAAAACCAGCGGCTGAGGCAGCTCTGCTCGCCCGATTTGGCTGCTGCCCCTGCGGCTGCGCCAGACTTCCTAGCCTCGGTAGATCCGGTTCCGGCTGTCCCTCAGCCGCTGTCGCCCCCAGAAGCCGACTCGGCCCAGCTGCCTCTGCCCGCCGCAGAAGCCCCTCTGTGCCAAAGCGCAACCACCACCCGCGCTATCTTGGCCGCCCTGCCCGATCTGCTGCTGCGGGTTGGGCGCGATGGCACCTGCTACGACTGTGTTTTTCCTCAGCATGGGGCAGCCGATCAGTTTTTGCCGATCCGCCACAGCATAGCCGAAATATTGCCGAGCCATCTCTTGACCACCTGCTTAGACCATCTCAATCGAGCGTTGGTCACCGGGGAAATGCAGACCTGGGAGCAAAAGCTGATCAAATACGGACGGCCCTGCTACGAGGAAGTGCGCCTAGTTCCCTACGGAGACGATCAAGGCCTACTGGTGGTGCGCGACATTAGCGATCGCAAGGCCGCCGAACTGGCTCTGCTTCAGAGTGAGGCGCGGTTTATGGCAATTTCTGACTCATCCCCGGCCAACATCTATATTTTGGTGCAGCGAGTCGACGGCAGCCTCTACTTTGAGCACATGAGCCAATCCGTTGAGGCGATCCATGAGGTGCCTGTGGAGGCGGTGCTAGCCGATGCCACCATTTTGCGTGACCACACCCACCCCGACGATCGCGCGGGCTACGCCGCCGCCGTTCAGCAGAGCCGAGACACCCTAGCGCCCTTTTGCCACGAGTGGCGCATTGTGACCCCCTCTGGCCAGGTGAAATGGCTCCAGGGACAATCGCAGCCCCAGCGTCGGCCCAATGGCGATACCGCCTGGTACGGCGTGGTGATCGACATCAGCCCCCTCAAACAGGCCGAGGCTGAGCGTCAGCAGGCCGTCTGCGATCTGCAGCAGAGCCTCGACCAGCTAGTGGCCACCCAGACGGCCCTACAAACCTCAGAGATGCAGCTCAGCGGCTTGCTTAACAGCTCCCTTGACGGCATTGTGGCCTGCCGTGCCTGCCGCGACGAGTCGGGGCGCATTGTCGATTTTGAAGGTCTGATCGGTAACCCCGCCGCCTGCGAACTGCTGCACCTCACCCCCTCCACCCTGGCGGGCCAAAGCATGCTGCAAGTCTTGCCCAGCAACAAAACCAGCGGTATTTTTGACCACTACGTGCAGGTGGTCGAAACCGGAGCCCCCCACCGACAAGAGATCTACTATTCCTGCGACCAGATCGACGGCTGGTATGACGTGGTCGCGGTCAAGCTGGGGGATGGCATTGCTATCACCTTTCGCAACATCACCCGGGTCAAACAGTCAGAACTGGCCCTGCAAGCGGCTAACCAGCAGCTAGAGCGGCAGGTGGCCCAGCTCAACCAGCACAACGCCGAAATGCGGCTGCTGGGCGAGATGAGCGATTTTTTGCAGGCCTGCCCCACGGTGAAAGATGCCTACGGAGCCTTAGCTGAGCTGATCAAACCGCTGTTTCCCGACTGTGGCGGTGGGGTGGTGGTCGCCCAGCGACCCGCCGTCGAAGCCCCAGCCGACCCTGGAGAATTGGCCAGGGTGGCCCACTGGGGGGCGACCGTCGGATCGCCGGGGTTTCACAGCCAGGACTGTTGGGCCATCCGCCATCGCCGTAGTCACTGGGGTGCCCCAGGGCAGCTCGATCGGTGCTGCGGCGATCTGGCCCAGGGCTCAGACACCCTCACCACCCTCTGCGTGCCGATTGTGGCCCAGGGCGAGATCCTCGGGCTGATTCACCTCACTAGCCCCACCCCGGAGGGACTCGATCTATCTCGGCAGCAGCTGGCTCAAACCGTGGTTAAGCAGCTGGGCCTGGCCCTGGCCAATCTGCACCTGCGCGAAACCCTGCGCCACCAGAGCATTCGCGACCCGCTGACCGGGTTGTTTAACCGCCGCTACCTCGAAGAAGCGCTGCAAAAAGCACTGATTGCGGCCCAGCGCCACAAGCATGCCATCGGCATCATCATGCTCGATCTCGACCACTTTAAGCAGTTTAACGACACCCATGGCCATGACGCAGGCGATCGCGCCCTGCAAGCCGTCGCCCAGCTGCTGCGGGCCAGCGTGCGCGGATCAGACATCGTCTGCCGCTACGGTGGCGAAGAGATCACCCTGATTTTGCCGGGGCTGGCCCTGGCCGAAACCCAGGCCAGAGCCGAGGTTCTCCGCCAGGCGATCGCAGCGCTAACCTGGTTCGATCAGGCCGTGCCCCTGACGGCATCCCTAGGCGTGGCCTGCTTTCCCCAGCACGGCACTAGCTCTAGCGATCTGCTCAAGGCTGCTGATACGGCCCTCTACCAAGCCAAGCAGGCCGGGCGCAACTGCGTCGTAGCGGCGGAGTGATCGGCCTGGGGGAGAAGGGTGATACGGGACGCGCAAGACCCTCACCAACGGCCATCTTGATCCTAGATAATACCAATCGTCCATGCTGCGCCAGCGGCATGGACGATTGGTATGAGGGCACGCCCGCAGCCTAAAACCCAAAACCTTGAACCTGGCTTCCACCATGACCATGACCTTCGACTGGCTCACCCTGGCCCAGGGCTTGGTGCTGGCGCTCAGCTATCTGGGGCTGGCCCTGGGCTACGTGCCAGGGCTACGCATGAACCGGGCCACCATGGCCCTGGTGAGCGCGGCGGTGCTGGTGGCCCTGGGCACCCTGTCGCTAGATCAGGCCTGGGCGGCGATCGACGCCAACACCATTGTGTTTTTGCTCAGCATGATGGTGGTCAATGCCTACCTCTCCTACGCCGGGTTTTTTGGGCTGGCCCTGGTGCAGCTCTTGCGGCTGACTCGCAGCCCCCTGGGGCTGCTGGTGCTGCTGACGGTGGGCACCGGGGCGCTGTCGGCGGTGTTTCTCAACGACACCCTGGCCCTGGTGAGCACACCGCTGACTTTGCGGCTTACCCGCACCCTCAAGCTCAACCCGGTGCCCTACCTGCTGGCGATCGCCGGAGCCACTAACTTGGGCTCGCTGGCCACCCTCAGCGGCAACCCGCAGAATATATTGGTGGGGTCGTTTTCGGGCATGGGCTACCTGGCCTTTGCCCAGGCGCTGCTGCCCGTGGCGATCGCAGGCCTAGCGCTGCAAGTGGGCTGGCTGTGGCTGCTGTACCCGGAGGTGCGATCGCGCACTCCCTGCCCCCCACCGGATCTCCCCCCGCTGCGGGTTCACCGCCCGCTGCTGGTCAAGACTCTGCTGGTGGCGTCGCTCATGTTGGTAGCCTTTGTCGTCGGCTTGCCCCTAGCCGAGTCGGCCTTTGTCGCCGCCGCCGCCCTGCTCATCACCCGCCGCCTCAAGCCCCAGCGGGTACTGGGGGCGGTCGATTGGTCGCTGCTGGTGCTGTTTTCGGGGCTGTTTATTTTGACCGAGGCGGTGCGATCGCTCCACATTCTCGACCGAGTGGCCCCCTGGGTGGCCCACCCCGCCGGGCTGCTGGCGGTGACGGCGGGGCTGTCAAACGTGATTTCTAACGTGCCCGCCGTGCTGCTGATCCAGAGCGCCATTGCCCCCGACGACACCCAGAGCTGGCTGCTGCTGGCGGCGGGCTCTACCCTGGCGGGCAACCTCACCCTGTTTGGCTCGGTGGCCAACCTGATCATGGTCGAAGCCGCCGCCAGCGAGGGCTATAGCCTTACCCATTGGTGACAGGTTAAACCATTAGGCTAGAAGTCAAGGCTATTTCAGCGCAGAT
>RECJ01000046.1 GCA_007694115.1 Leptolyngbya sp. DLM2.Bin27
AAAAACGGCAAGAAAGTCAGTGTTTATCCCCCCGTGGCGGCTGTCGCCGTTGGGGCTGAAGCTTAGACTCGTTGCTAACCCACAACAAAAAGCCCCTTGCAAGGCAAGGGGCTTTTTGTTGTGCGGAGAATCTGACAGTAGAGATGAGCCCCTGCGAAGCCTTCTTAGGTAAAGGCTTCGCAGGCTCAGCCATTCACTAATCGAGATAGCCCATCAATTCCCCCGTTGGCGGATCGACTTCGTCGTTGGGGGCAATGGGGCGATCGCCAGGCAGCGTATGGATATCGGCAATGTGTAGGGTGCTGACGCCCACCGGGCGGTGGCCGGGCAGCGTATCAACCGTAGAAATTTCGAAGGTGTTGGCACCAATTGGGCGAGTGCCGGCGCGATCTAGGGTACCCACAATTTCAAAGGTACCCAGGGAGATTGGCCGATGGTTGGGTAGGCTATCGGTTTCGATCATGCGGCTGTTGTCGGCTAGTACGAGCACGCTGTGCCCTTCGGAGTTGGCTTTCACCAAGTCTCCCGACGATGACGCCCGTTTGGTGCGGCTACCCCGAGCAGGGCGGCTAGCGGCAGGCTCTTTTTCAGGGGTTTCGGCACTGCCGTTGCCAGAGTTGGTGGTGGTCATAGGGGTAAAAGTCCTTAGTGCTGCAAACAGCTGCCCAGGGGGCAAAATGCTGATGGAATATGAAATGAGTGGATTAACTGAAGCCCGTCTAGGCGCACGCTGCCCATAGACAACCCTCACCAAAAACAGGACTATTAAAGTAAGTATTATACTTTGATGGCTACACCATCGAGATTACGAAAGGTTATTGCGAACATAAGCAATTTATACCGCCGCCCTTAGCCGACGGTGGTTTTGGCTTAGACTCGCTCAGCCTGGACGGTAGGCTCTAGGGGCTGGCCTCCTGATCCCGGTGCTGACTGGGGGCGACGATAGCGGAGCCCAGGGATCAGACTCCAGTCCTGAGGAGATCAGTGGGAAAGAAGATACCCCGATGTCGGAGCGTAGGGCCTGCGCCCTCGACAGGAAGCACAATTTTTCGCGCGTTAGCCAATTGGTGGATTTATTTCCGCCAATTGGCTAGGGCGGAAACCCCTTTGTGTCTTAGCATCCCCTTTCATCCTTCTGCCTTCATCCTTCTGCCTTGCAGTACTAGGGCCGGGGCCATAGAAAAGTTGCCATGATCCCCAATCCAATGATCTATAATTGATGTAGACACAACGACGCGGGGCTGTAACGGTTTCGACGTTTTGACGAAAGTCACGCTGTGATTCAGGTCGAGAGTGAGTCCACTCTCGTAAATCAAGGCTCAAAACAAACGTAAATGCGAACAACATCGTACCCTTTGCTCGTAAGGCTGCACCTGTTGCTGCCTAACTAAACCTCGTTTAGTGAGCGTCTATAGTTTGACTCCGTTAAGAGCTATGGACAAAACCCCAACGGATGCTTTAATGGGTTTCCTCTGGTGGATCCATTAACTAAGACTTAGCCAGAGCATCCCGCCGTCCGGGATAAGTGGCGGTTCCTGTCCCTAGGGTTAGAGGGACTAAGCCTGTGAATGAGTGGTGTGTTAATACTCAAAGCGGACACGGGTTCGACTCCCGTCAGCTCCATTTAGAGCACCCCGGCCTAGCCGAGGTGCTTTATACTTTATCGGTAATTGTCGATGTAATTGTCGATCGAGGGGCTGGGCCTTAGCCTGGCTTGAGCGGCGGCTGGATGCAGCCCTCAAAAACAGTCATTAAAACACGATACCTAAGCGCAACAGTCGGCAGACTGAGATAGCTAATCTAGACTATAAATTCTATGTTCGATTATTAAATATCTTTCCAAGTGAGAGACCCAGTGTTGGGTCTCTTTTTTCATCTGCCTATACTGAGGACAGCGGCTCAGGTCGCAGGCTGTGTTGCCCTCAAAGTAAGCCGTTAGAGCGCTCGCCACAGAGGCGTTGGCGCTATTTATCACCCTATTTAGAACCATGCGGTTTCCTATTCTGTCTTATCTTTATCAACCTGTTTTCTGTCGCAGCTACAAAACCGTGCTCAACCCCTGGCGGTTTTGGTACATGCACCAGGTGCGCTACCTAGAACGCTGCTGGCTGCGAGAGTATCGCCCCGAGCATCACAAATCCTAGGATTTGCCATCAATTACAACCAAACCCTGAGGGGCTAAGCCCTACCACGCTCGCCCCAAACCCCAAGCCCAAATCCCAGGCTAGGGGCTGTAACCTTTGATGCTGGGGCCATAGACGACTAATTGATGACAGCCCCTCGCATTGTCTGATGCAAGCAGGCCGCAATTTTTAGTTTGTAGGCTGGCTAGAGATAGCGGGGTCAAATATCTTCACTTAGGTGTTTGAGCTAACGAGCAGAGGAGTCAGTTTTGTCTTACTCTGACAGGGTTAAAGTGCTCAACCCAGGATCATGACATCATCTCAACCCGTCGAGTCGCGATCGCGCACTGAGCTGCGTGGCATTATCACCGAGCAGCTGCGGCTGCTGATTGAGCAGCGCAATCTAGAAGGAGCCAAGGGGCTGCTGGTGCCAGTACAGGCGGTGGATGTCGCTGACGCCATCGGCGGCTTGCCTCAGGCTATGCGGCTGGTGGCCTTTAGGCTGCTGCCTCGGGGCAAAGCAGTGGATGTCTATGAGTACTGCTCCACTGACGTGCAAGAGGCGCTGATTCAAGAATTTCAAGATCAAGAAATTCTCGACATCGTCGACAGTATGGCTCCGGATGACCGGGCCAGTCTGTTTGACGAACTGCCCCCCCAGGTGGTGCGGCGAATTTTGGCCCAGCTCACCCCCGAAGAGCGGGCGGCCACCTCTCAACTGCTGGGCTACCAAGCCGAAACCGCCGGGCGGCTGATGACTCCAGAGTATATTGCCCTGGGGGAAACCCTAACCGTGGCCCAGGCAGGGGACTCAGTGCGGGAACTGGCGCGCGATCGCGAAGTTAGCTACTACATCTACGTCACCGACCAGTTTCAGACCCTAACCGGGGTGATTTCGCTGCGCGACCTGCTGCTGGCCGACCCCAGCCTCACCCTGCGGGAGGTGATGAATCGCGAGGTGATCTTTGCCCAGACCGATACCGACCAAGAAGAGGCAGCCCAACTGATCCAGCGCTACGACCTAGCCGCCCTACCGATTGTTGACCGTGAGCACAACCTGGTGGGGGTGATGACCGTAGATGACGCCATGGATGTGCTGCAAATCGAGGCCACCGAAGACATCTATACGATGGGGGCGGTGCGATCGGAGGGCAAAAGCTATTTTCAATCTAACCTGCTGTCAGTGACTCGCAAGCGGATTCCCTGGCTGTCGGTGCTGCTGCTCACCAACGTGCTGACTATTTTTGTGATGAGCAATTTTGAAGAAATTCTCGACGAGGTCGTAGCCCTGGCCTTCTTTACCCCCCTGCTAATCGACACTGGCGGCAACGTCGGGGCGCAGTCATCGACGGTGGTAATTCGCGCCCTTAGCACTGACGAACTCAAACACCGTAAAACCGTCTGGGTAATTTTACGCGAGTCGCTGGCCGGAGGCATGCTGGGCATTTTGCTAGGTGTCGCCGTGATTGTGCTGGCCTATGTGCTGATGGGGCAGGTGCAGGTGGGTCTGGCGGTGGGCATTAGCCTGTTTTGTATTGCCGTGATTGCCGCCACCACCGGGGCCGGGCTGCCATT
>RECJ01000121.1 GCA_007694115.1 Leptolyngbya sp. DLM2.Bin27
AGGCAGAAGGATGAAGGCAGAAGGCAGAAAGGGGATTCTCTGTATTCCAGGGACTGCGCCTTTCGGGAATAGGGGAGCTATTTCTGCCTTCGACTACTAGCAGCCTACCAAGCTCAAGATGTCAGGCTACCATGGTGCGCGGTTCACGGTTGCGGGTTCAACATGGGCCGTGAGCCGTATTTGCTTAACTCTGAATTTAATAGCGGCGTTGCAATCTCCAGATTAAATCTACGGCTGTGGAACCGTAAATGATCGGCATTGATATACTAGGTCAGCCTCTCTTGAGCCATCGTCCTTAGCCACAATGGTCAAAAACCCCAGCCCAGTTAAGAGTTTTAGCCTTTCAGTTAAATCTGTAGAGTCGGGTAAATCTCTAGAGCCAGGGTTAGAGCTCAGGGCTGTGCATGCAGCAGTTCAGGGGTTACGCAGTACTATCTCAGCCCTGAGCAACCTCGATCAAACCCCTTTTTCTTTTTTCTATGGCACCCCGCGAGACAGCGGCAGTCCGCTCGACGCCAATGCCTCTGGGGGCACAACCTATACTGGTCTGCAGTTTGAGGCTCCCCTCGACAAGTTCACTGTAGTGTTGCGGTGCGTGGCCAACTGGCTAGATCAGACCAAGCGCAAAACTCGATTTGAGTTGACCATTCCCGAGGTCTATACCCTTGTTCTCGAGACCGACCAAGCTAAGTCGCTAGCCCAGCTGCTGCCGCTGGGAGAGGCAATGCTGTTGCCCGAGGAGGTCTACCTGGCCAAGGCTCAGGCCTACATCGATACCTTTGGCGACTTTACCCCGGCGGCCCAGGCCAACTTGGCGGTTTTACGCCATCGAGTAGGGCTGTCTCGGGAGGTGGCTAACGACCTCAATGCCCAGGCCATGGGGCCGCTTAAATCCCTGACAGAGAAATACCAGCACTTTCGCAGTGAGCTACTGGCCTGCCAGCAGGAGAGTGCCTTAGAGGGCGACTTTTGGCGGGTTATGCAGGACAAGGCTACCACCATGAGTTTGCCCGATACCGATGTCGAGTTTCTCAAGGCCGAGCGGCTGCGCACCCTGCGTGCTGAGGCTGAGCAGGCACGTCAGCAGGCCGAGGCCACTGCCGCTGCCGAGCAACAGCGGCAGCGGCAGCAGCAGCAGCGGTTGGCTGACTACCGTCAAACCTTGATCGAGATCATCTTAGACAACCTCACCCCGCACATTTCTGCTGCCGATGCGGCGGCCTTTCGCCAGGGTGTGATGACGCACCTGGCGGCGACCGAGTTTAGCCGGGGCCGCTTGACCCAGGCGCGCGAGTTTTATCACCTCAGCCCGCCTGAGATCGAGGTAGTAGAGCAGTCGATTTTAGATGAGCTGTATTTGCTATCTGGCTTACTATAGAGGTCAAAACTATGGGCTATGGCCCAGCGCTGGGTGGGTCTGTGAGGTGTTGGCTTGACGCAGAAGGTGAGATGTTTAATCAAAGTGGTCGATCCTCAGCTCAAGAGCGATGAGGTGGTCACCGAGGTGCGCTATCTAATTGAGGATCTGCGCGATCTAGACGGTATGAGTCAGATCCGATTTGAGCCCCATTTAGAGATTAGAGATGTGGCTGAGGTGCAGGTGGGCATTGGGTTTGAGGCCGATGCCGGGCAGCTGGAGTCGATTTTGCGGCGGCTGCGCGATCGCCTCTACTACCAGCCCATTAAAACCTGGTTTTGCTGCCAAATTTTAGACCTGCAGCTACAGATTGAAACCCACGAGGCAGACGATCTCTCCGGCCTGATGGCGGCAACCCAGGACGGGCTGCTGTTTTCTCCGGTGCGCGACTACCTGGCCCAGGCCGAAACCTACAGCCGCACCCACGGCGAACTGTCGCCCACTGAGCTAGACAACCTCAACCTGCTGCGCCAGCGCCTGGGCCTCTCGGTGGCGGCGGCTGAGCTGCTCAATACCCGCGCCGCCGGGCCTTACCGCACCCAGGCCGAAAAGCGCCGCCACTTTGAAGAAACCATTCAGGCTGAGTTTAGCCGCCTGCGATCGCACGACGCAGGCCAGCCCATCGCCCCCAAAGATATCTGGCCCGTGCTGCAAGAGCTAGCCGAAAACCTGGGCCTGCCCACCCCCGAGGCCGAGTCGCTGTATCAACAGCATCGCCAGCGCTACCAAGCCGACCTACAGCTTAAGGCCGACCAGCAGGCGAGCAAAACCGCTGCCGAGACCCGCCTGGCCGCTGAGGCTAGAGCCGAGGCCGATCGCCAGCAGCAGATTCAGCAGGCCCAATCGCACCACGATCAGTACCAGGCCCTGTGCCACCAGGCCCTGGCCAACGGCCTCTACCCCTCTGAGTTTGACCAGGGCCGCCTCGACCAGGCGCGGCGGCTGATCGGTCTGTCGGCCGAAACGGCCCTAGGGCTGGAGGAAGCCGCGCGCGATCAGCGTTACGGTGGCATCGCCTCGGCTGTTGGGGTCGACTATGGGCGACTGCGATCGCTGCTGCACCAGCAGGCCTGGCAGGCCGCCGACCTCGAAACCGAAGCCGTCATGCTCAGCGCCCTCGATCTAGATATGCAGCCCATCACCGCCGCCACGGTGCAGCGCCTGCCCGCCCTCGATCTAGCCACCATCGACGGCCTGTGGCAGCGCTACAGCAGCGGGCGGTTTGGGTTTAAGGCCCAGCAGCAGGTGTATCGGGGGCAGCTACAGATTCAGCAAGACGAGCGCCAGCGGTGGCATGGCTTTCAGCATGCGGTGGGGTGGCGCGACGAGCCATCCTTCTTCTCGCGCGGCTTTAGGCCCTACTATGGCCTGATCTTTAGCCTCGAAGCCCCCCCCGGCCATCTGCCCACCTGGCGCTGGTGCTGCCCTAGCCTGAGCCATCGCTACGGGCTCGAAGTTGAGATGGTCGAAGCCGTCATGGCCCACCTCAACCAGTGCCTGCCCCTAGAGGCGGCACCAGCGCCTGCCCTCGATCAACCCCCCATCGCCAGAGAAGTAGCCAGTGCTAGTTAGCAACTCCCGCAGCGAACTCGACGAAACCCTAGACGATCTCACCCTGCTGCTCTACGACGAAGAGTGGGAGGCCGCCGATCGCCTCACCGCCTACCTGCTGCTGCTGGCCGTGGGGCAGAGGGTTGACAACGGCCAGCCACCGCGCCGCCCCCAGCTGACCGCCGAAACCTTAGCAGGCATTCCCTGCCAGCTGATCCACGCCCTAGATTATCGCTGGCAAGCCGCCAGTGGTGGGCACTTTGGTTTTTCGGCCCAGCTTCAGATCTACCAAGAAACCCTCGCCACAGTAGATTTTGATCCGGCCCTGCACAACTGGTCAAACCCCCAGCCATTTTTTGCCGCAGTGGGCTGGCTGATGCTGTTTCCCCTGCGACCCGTCGGGTTTCTCAGATTTTATAACTGGCTAGAGTTTGATCTCGACGCCCCCCGAGGCCATCTGCCCGCCCTGTGGTACTGGCAGGTACCGGGCCTGACCTCAATCCGCATGGGCGGCTTCTCCACTGGTCAGGGGGCTGGCTTTGGCGACCTGACCCGGCTCGACGCCATGCTGCTGCGCGTGAGCCGCTGTGGTCAAACCGGGTGAACCGGTGAGCCGGTGAGCCGGTGAAGCCAGCCCAGGCCGGCCTGGCCCACTCACTCTCTCACCAACCACCCCCACGGAATCCGCCCATCGGCAGCTAGTCGGCTAGAAATTTCGCGCGCGCCATAGCGGTTGATGTGGCTGGGGTCGGCAAACAGGTGCGACTGCCAGCGCCAGTCTTCGAGCAGGTCAACCAGCGTCAGGCTGCCCCGGTTGGCCCAGCCCTGCAAAAACCGCTGAAACTGCCGCTCATAGCCCAGGCGCACGCCGTCTAGATAGTCGTTGCTGAGGGGCAGATTGACAAACACCAGGGGAATATTTCGGCTGCGCAGAAACTGGACGGTGGCCTCAAAGGAAACCGTCTGCACCCCGGTCAGGCGAAAGGGGCGGTAGGCATTGTCATACTGACCCAGCACTCGCGGAAAGGTGCGGTAATACACCGCCGGGTTGAACTGGTCGTTGACCGCCAAAAAACCCAGGGAGTTGATGGCGCTGAGGGGCACGGTGCCATACTGGGCATGGGCACCGGCGGCATCACCCTCAGAGTCATCGGCAGCCGGGGTTGCCTGGTCTACATGGTCTGGGGATGGGGAGGTGAGGCTCAGAGTGGCCCCATTGCGCACGGCGGCGTAGCCGGGGGAGGCCAAAATTTCGGCGAAGGTGCGGTCAAATCGCCCACTGTTGAAAGCGCGCGAGCCTTCGGCCCAGACGATCAGCCGGGGGTGCAGGTCGGGGGCCAACAGCTGCCGGGTGATAAAGCTCACCACCTGGGCGGTCGCGCCATTGACGCTCAGGTTGTAGACCCGCAGGCCGGGGTAGCCCTGCACCGCCAGCGCCTGCTGCAGCACCAGGGGGTCGACCCCCTGCAGGGCGCGCGAACTGCCCACAATCAGCACATCGGGTGGCCCCAGGGCGGCTACATAGGCTCGGTAGAGGCTCAGCTGCTCATCGAGCACGTCGCTGCCCAGGGCCGGAAACACCCTGGGCAACCCCTGTTGGGCGGCTTTTTGCTGGGCAAACACTAGATTTTGCTGATATTCAAGGGCTTTGCGCTGGCCAAAGGTCTGGCGCGGGTCATCGGCAGCGAGATCTTGCAGCAGCGCCACCGAGCGCCCCCAGGCCCCGGCCACCTGGTGCCACTGGGCGGCGGTGGTGGCGGTGGTGGCCAGCTGGGTCGCCTGGTTGGCATTGCCAATGGCCTGATACCAGGGGTCAGACGAGGCCGGAAGCGGCATGGTCGCAGCGGCCTCAGAGCGGGCGGTGGGGGTGGCCGACGGGCCGGGACGGCTGATGCAGCAGGTCAGCAGCAGGCCCAACCCCAGCGAGGCCGTCAGCCCAGTACGAGGTAGGAGGGGTCTAATCATAGCGATGGGAGGGCACAGGAGCGGGAGCGGGCTGGACAGCCCTTGCCTACAGTTTAAGAAATCGCATTGAGCAATTGCGCCCTTGGGTTGAGTCCTAACCCCGGTAGCCGCCCTAGGGGCGGTGTTTTGGTTGGGTGTGGCCATGCTGATGTGATCGAGATGTTAGCCAAAATCAATGACACGCCCTAGGGTTTGCCCAAGCACCCCAGATCCACGGCGGGGGTTGCTGATCACAGGGACGCATTCAAGCATCAACGTTCCTCGTTGGAGCGCACAGCTGTGCCCCGTACCCAAGTTTGTGCCGCCCGGGGGCTGGTTCTCAAGTCTCCAAAGGGGAGGATTTTAATTCTGGGGACAGTCTGCAATAGTAAACTGTGCCCGGCGTTCTTTGTTCAGCAGTTCTTTGTTCAGCAGTTCTTTGTTCAGCATTAGAGAGGTCATCGGTGGTACCCCTAAAAGACTACAACCCAGGTCAGCGCACGCCCTACGTTACCTATGGGCTGATTGTGCTCAACGTGGCGCTGTTTATCTACGAACTCAGCCTGCCCGCCTCTGGGCTAAACAGCTTTTTCCACGCCTGGGCGGTGGTGCCCCAAGAATTTTCCACCAGTCTGACTACCGGTGTTTCAGTGCCCAATGCCGAAGAGTGGTTGACCCTGGTGACGGGCCAGTTTCTCCACGGCGGCTTTTTGCACCTGGCGGGCAACATGCTCTACCTGTGGATCTTTGGCAATAATGTCGAAGACCAGATGGGCCACAGCCGATTCCTGCTGTTTTACCTGCTGTGCGGCGTGCTGGCTAACCTGGCCCAGTGGTTTTTTGCCATGGGGTCAGAGATTCCGTCGCTGGGGGCTAGCGGTGCGATCGCAGGGGTAATGGGGGCCTATATCTTTCGTTTTCCTGAGGTGCGCATTCTCACCCTGGTACCCCTGGGGCCATTTCCCCTCCCGCTGCGCATTCCGGCCATCTTTTACCTGGGCATTTGGTTTGTGCAGCAGGCCATCTACGGCTTTGCCAGCCTCGGTGCCCCCACCATGATCGGCATGGAGGGCGGCGGCATTGCCTACTGGGCCCACGCCGGAGGGTTTGCCATCGGAGCACTGCTGGGGCCACTGTTTGGGCTGTTTAGCCAACCCGACGGGGTCGAGGTAGGGGCTGAAAGCCCAGGTGTCGAATAGTCGCCCCTGATCCACCCAGAAAATACCCAAGATCCCAGCTGAGGGGCGACCAGGTGTCTGGCCCCTAGCCTTGCAACGGCCCGAGGAAGTTGTTACATTAATTTACAAACATGTAACATTAAGTAATGTACCGAGTCTCTAAGGCAGAGATCAAACGGCCATGGGCTGCGGGCTGTTGTTGAGCCGGTCAGCCCCAGCCGATCGGGCAGGCGGGTTGGAGCAGGCGGTTGGAGCAATATTGATGGTTAAAACAAGTCCTATGGATGCACAATCCATCACCATAACGATCGCAGAGGTGCTAGACCTGTATGCTATCGGTAGCCGTGACTTTAGTCACTTAGATTTTCACGAGGCCTGGCTGCCGGGTTTAGTGCTACCCGGCATCAACCTGACCCAGGCCAACCTGGGGTCGGCTAACCTCAGCGATGCGAAGCTGATGGGGGCACAGCTCAGCGGCTGCAACCTGTGGCGAGCTAACCTGGCAGGGGCAATTTTGACCGAGGTCAACCTGTCGCGGGCGGTGCTGATTCGCGCCGACTTTAGCCGGGCCAACCTGGCGCAGGCCAACCTGCGCTGTAGCGACCTGCGTCTGGCCACCCTGCAGGCCAGCAACCTATACCGAGCCGATCTGCGCCACGCCAACCTGAGCTACACCGACCTGCGCGGGGCCACCCTGACCGAGGCCGATCTGCGCGGAGCCGATCTGACCGGAGCCAATCTGCGCGGGGTCAGCCTAGCTGCCGTCGACCTCGACGGGGCCTGTCTGGATCGGGTTTGGCTAGACGGAGCCGATCCACCCAATGCTGAGCTGACCCCTCTCCTGAACTAGGCCCCTGAACTAGGCCCCTGCCCATCCTCTAGCAGCGCCCGGCTGGCTTCACGGCTTGCCCCGCTCATCGGCAGATCTCGCCAGCGTCGCCAGGGCCGTCCGCAGGTGACCCTGGTGCTGGTCTAGGCGCTGGGCGGCGGCGGCGGCATCGAGCTGGCCCAGGTGCATCATCAGGGCAACTTTGACCTGTTGCTGGCTGCGATCGAGCAGGTCAGCGGCGGCGGCCCGGTCTAAATCGGTGAGGTCGCAGAGCATGCGCAGGGCGCGATCGCGCAGTTTAGTATTGGTCACCGCTACATCGACCATGCGATTGCCGTAGACCTTGCCCAGCCGCACCATCACCCCCGTCGAGAGAATATTTAGCGCCATCTTGGTGACGGTGCCCGCCTTCAGCCGGGTAGATCCAGCCAGTAGCTCTGGCCCCACCAGCAGGCGAATGTCGATGTCGGCCTCTATGGGCACCTGGTCGGCGGGCACACAGGCGATAAACACGGTGGTGGCGCTGCGATCGCGAGCAGCTGCGATCGCCCCCTGCACGTAGGGCGTCGTGCCCCCGGCGGTGATACCCACCACCACATCCTGGGGCTGCACGGCCCGCTGGGCGATCGCCGCCGCCCCATCCGCTGCCACATCCTCTAAGCCCTCAGAGCTTTTGACCAGGGCTTTGGCTCCGCCCGCAATTATGCCCTGCACCAGATCCGGTGGGGTACAGAAGGTGGGCGGGCATTCGGCGGCATCGAGCACGCCCAGGCGACCGCTGGTGCCAGCCCCGACATACAACAGCCGCCCCCCCTGGCGCAGGGCCTGGGCCGTAGCCTCAATCGCCCGAGCCAAGGGGGCACGGGCGGCGGCAATGGCCGCCAGGGTGCGCTGGTCTTCTTGGTTAAACAGATCGACTAGCTCTAGGGCAGTCAGCTGGTCGAGGTCAGCACTGCGGGGGTTGGCCTGCTCAGTGAGCAGATGGCCCCGGTCGTGGGGTTCAGGGGCAGAATGGGCAGTCACGGGCGGTAAGCGCAATAAACAGCAATGGACACTGGGGCCAATTTATAAGGAATTGCCCCCCGGACACAAACTAGGCGTTTGAGGGGTTTTAGGTTTTAGGTTTCAGGTTTGCCCGACACCCAACACCCGACACCCGAAAACCCTTCCCCACCCCGCCCTACCGCACAAACCGAATCGCTCCCACGTAGTGGGGCGGCTGGCCCTCTGAGGCATGTACCGCCGCGATAATGCAGCTCACCATCTCAAATAGCAGCAGCGGCACAACCAGCAAAAACCCCACCACCACAAACATCAACCCGATAGTCACAAGCCAAGCGATCACCATGGTGAGCTGAAAGTTGAGGGCGGCCTTGGCCTGGCGCTGTAGCGAACGAGGTGCTAAAGCCGAGTCGGGCCGCCGCCCTTTCACCAGCAGCACCACCAGGGGCGGCACGACCCGCCAGGGGAGGAGAAAAGCGCCGCCCAAAAAGAGAGGCCAGCCCACCACCCACTGGCTACCCACAGCCAGATAGCTCAGTAGCGGCATCAGGTGAATGAGGCTGGCCAGGGTCATGTCTGACGGGTCAACCGGCTGGGGGTTGCCCACTGAAATTGGGGTCGGCGGTTGGCCAGGGGCCGGGCTATGGCTCACCGCCGACCGCTGGGGCAAACTCGAGGTGTTGTGCCCCAGATCCTCCTTGCCGCTACAGCCAAAACTCTCTTGCCAATCGACGGCGGCAGCACCCACCCGTCGTGCCCTTACCTGGACTGAGTCCACTGGGCAGGCTGGCCCCAGCCGCTGTATCCCCTGCCGGACTCGGGGCATCACCTGAGGGCGAAGAATCGCTGTATCGGCCTCTAAGGTGAGCTGTAGCTGGGCACCCTGCCACTGCCCCTGGGCCACAATTTGCTGAGGGGCGAGGGCCTCGGTGAGCAGCTGGGCAATGGCTTGGGCATCGCCCTGGCGAGCGCGGTCTAACAGGCTGGGCAGGGGCGAGGACATGGTGGGCGATCCCTAAAGCAATTTCTCAAGCTGCTGCCGCACACGGTCTATCTCAGCTGGGGAGGGACCACGGGTATCTGGGTCTCTGGTGACTGAGCTGCCGGGGCCGGGGCTGCCGGGGGCTGGGGGCAACCCATCGGCGGGCTGGTTCGGATTCCAGGTGGTTTGCTCCAGGGTCTGCTCGGGGGGCATCGCCAGCGACCCCTCGGAAACCAGGCGGCAGCTGTAGCCAGCCGACTCGCAAAAGTCTTCAATCTCTGATTGATCCATACCCTCTACGGTGGCCTCAGGGAAATCCTGAGCTTCTAGCATCAGGGCAAAGCGGGTGGCATCATCTTCGTGCTCAAACATCAGCACCACATCCTGCCCATCGACATTGAGGGTGTGGATGCCTTCGTTTTCGGTGCGGGCGTTAAACAACAGCACGTACACCATGGCCATATTTTCCCAACAGCTTTACCTATTTACTGTACCTGGCCAGCGCGGTACAGACAAAATTCCCCGGCGAGCGGCTGGGGATCGGTCGAGAATCGGCGTTAGATCGGGGGCTGGCACCGGCACCGGATCGAGTTCTTTGCAGACGGTAGGCAGTATGCCAAGGAGTTCATTACTATTGGTGGGTGTTCTGCGGTGGCATAAACGGGTATGGCCTCTTCTGAAGAAGAACCAGAGTCGGCTGAAGATCCCCAGTCAGGTAAAGGGGCAGGTGAGGGTAGACGCTTGCTTGCCGTTGGCTTGGGGGTGGGTACTGGTCTATTTGTACTGGGAAGTGGGACGGCGATCGGCGGCTGGCTGTGGAGCCGCGACAATCTCGTACCTCTGCTCGAAACCGAACTGTCAGAGGTGCTGAATCGCCCGGTGGAGTTGGGGCCCATCGAGCGGGTGCGACTCTCGGGGGTGCGGCTGGGGCCGTCGACGATTCCGCCGACGCCGAGCGATCCAGATACTCTGTCGCTGGAAGCAGTGGAGGTGCAGTTTAGGCTGGTTGACCTCTGGCGGCGAGAACTGCCCCTTCACCTCACCCTCGATCAGGGCAGTCTTTACGTAGAGCAAAATGCGGCGGGGGATTGGTTTGATCTCGACATTGATCTGCCCGAGCGAGATCCCGATCGAGACCCCTGGGTTGACATTAGACTCGACACTATTTCTGTCAATGATGGGCAGCTGACGCTGGTGCCCTACGTAGAGGGTGCGGTAGAGCCGGTGCAGGTGGCGATCGCAGATATCCAGGGTCAGCTCCAGTTTAGCGATGCCCTCGTGGCAGCGCCCGACGACCCAGACTCTCCCCTCGAAACCCAGCAGCTAGATTTAACCCTCAGCGGCCAATCGATCCAGGGGGGCAGCCTCAATCTAAGGGGTGCCGTATTGCTGCCACCGCCGCAAGATGTCCCCACTGGCAGCGTTGAGGCCACGGAGGTGCCCGGCCCTGGCCTCAGGGCTAACATCAATCTACGCACCCAGTCAGCCCGAGCCACCGACATCATGCCGCTGGTCGACTCCTTCTTCGACGACCCACTGCCGACACAGTTTCCCTCGGGCTTGATCAGCGGCCAGGTTGACATTGAAAGCGGTCGAGGAGTGCCCGTCCGCATTGTCGGTACAGCGCGAGTCGACGAGGCCACTCTGATTGCCCCAGGGCTGCCAGCACCCTTTGAAGAACTCCAGGGGGATGTGCGGTTTCAGGGGCGGGTGATTGAGTTTGAAGGGGTTACAGCTCGGCTAGAGACCCTGACGGCGGCGGCGGGCGGCACCCTAGACTTTGATGCGGGCTACGACCTGAGTGGCCAGATCGATCCCTTTACCGTGGCCCAGGCGACTGAGCTGTTTGAGGCGGCGCTGCCGGTGGCGACAACGGGCACCTTTTTAGCCGATGTCACCATGACTGGGCCGTTAAATCGACCGGTTCTGGCTACTGACGTGGTTTCCCAGGGCCCCGTCGTGATCGATCAAGTGCCCTTTGCAGACGTGCGGGCCAGCGTCACCCTTCGCGCCCCAAACCTGATCATCGATAGCTTCCAGGCGATTCCCCAAGCTGGGGGGTCGCTGATTGGCAGTGGCCTGTTTAGCTTCGATCCACCGAGGCAGCTGTCGCTTACCATGACCGGCGATCGCCTGCCGGGCACGGCCATTGGCCGTCTCTACGGTCTACCCGAGGGCCTCGATGTCGGGCCAGTGTTTGTCGATGCCGAGATCGCTGGCCCCCTGGGCCAGCTGGTGGGCGATGCCCGCTGGCGCGCGCCGCTGGGCACCTATCCCGCCCAGGGCACCATCCGGCTGGCCGAC
The DNA here is from genome assembly GCA_007694115.1 of Leptolyngbya sp. DLM2.Bin27. Lineage (GTDB taxonomy): Bacteria > Cyanobacteriota > Cyanobacteriia > Phormidesmidales > Phormidesmidaceae > Nodosilinea. The sequence continues at coordinate 11,208 of RECJ01000121.1, forward strand.
AACGCCCTGAACCTGAGCAACACCTTTGTGCAGGTGGCCGGGGGCACGGTGGCGGGCCAAGGAGTGATCGCCAACCGCCAGTGGAACGCCGACCTGCGGGCCGAGGGGGTACAGCTCAGCCAGCTGGGGGCCGGGGTAGAGGGGGTGCTCAGCGGCGTTGCCCAGCTCTCAGGTAGCCTGCAAACCCCTGGGCTGGCCAATATTCAGGGCCAGGGGAACGGGGCGATCGCCTTGGCTGGGGGCACTGTGCTCACCCGGGCCAACCTGGCCGGGGGGCAGTGGACTGCCGATCTGCAGGGGCGCGATCTGCAAATGGCGGCCTTTGCCCCCGACCTGCAGGGCACCGCTGAGGGCAGCTTTCGGTTGACGGGCGACACCGACAACCTCACCCTGGCCGGAGTGCGTGGCCAGGGCCAGCTGACGCTCTCGGACGGGCTGGCCACGGCGGCGAGCCGGGCTCCTCAGCTGGCCCTGGTGCGAGCGCCGCTGACCGCCAACCTGGCCTGGACGGGACAGTCGGTGCTGGTGCAGCAGGCCAATACGGTGGGGGTGCAGGCCAGTGGTGTGGTCACGCCCCAGCTCAGCGGGCCGGGGGCACCCACCATCGCCAACCTCGACCTCAACCTCGCTGTCGACAATTACAGTCTGGCGGCCCTGCCGGTGCTAGAGGTGATTCCCCTGGCGGGCAACGCTTTCTTTCAGGGGCGGCTGCGGGGTCGCCCTGGGGCCTTGGCCCTCAGCGGCAACGCCTCTTTGGTGGGGCTCAGCGCTGGCAATCTGGCCTTTGTCTCGCCCCTCAGCGGCCCGGTGACCTTTACCCAGGGCGGGGCGCTGGCCGTCGATCTGACCGGGGGGCGCGATCGCATCTATGTGGCCACCGCCCAGGGCGATCGCGACCTAGAGTTCGAGGTGCGCGGCGGGCCAGCCCTGGCCCAGGGCTTTACCCAGGGCGACGATCTCTACGCCACCGTCGCCAACCTGCCGGTTGACAGCCTGAGGCTGCCCCAGGGGGGAGTCAACGGCATTGGCACCGTTAGCGGCCTGATCACCTCCGCCGAGATTGTCGCCAATCTGCGCCAGCCCACCCTGCAGGCCAGCTTTGATGTACAAGACCCCAGCGTCGGCTACCTGCGCCTGCCCAGCGCCACCGAGATCGTCGCCATCGACCCCACTACCCCCGAGCGGCCGATAGAAGTCACCCGCTACAGCCGCCTGCGGGGCACGGTCACCTACGCCAACAACGTCGTGGGCCTAGTGGGCGGGGTGCTAGAGTCGGCCACTGGCCAGGGCCGTTACCTGGCCAGCGGCACCTATGCCCTGGGCGATACCCCTCAGATCAACGGTGAGCTAACCGTCGACAATGGCCAGATCAACGAGATTTTGCAGACCCTGCTGATCTTTGAGCAGGCCGACTTTCGCCTCAATCTGCTGCAGCCCCCCGACTGGTTTCGCCCAGCGACACCGGCCGATCTGGCCTCGCTAGAGCAGGTCACGCCCGTGGGCGATCGCAACGCCAGCCTGCTTGACCAACTGCGCCGCCTGGCCCAAGTGCAGGAGCTCCAAGATATCCTGGCAGCCCAGGCCGAAGCGGCCCCGCTGCCTCCCCTCGACGAGTTTGTCGGCGGCCTATCGGGCACCGTTACCGCCAGCGGTGCGATTCCTGACGACCTCAACGTCACCTTTGATCTAGCCGGGGCCAACTGGGTGTGGGGCGACCCCAACGGCAGCAACGGAGCCACCTACCGCATCGACGAATTTATTGCCCAGGGCAGCTACCAAGACAGCGTGCTGCGGGTTGAACCCATCAGCCTCAGATCGGACTTTTCTGACTTCTCAGCCACCATCCGGCAGGGGGTGGCCCTGGCTACCCTCAACGGTGAGGTGAGCTTTAACCCCAACGACCCGATTGACCGCACCCTCCGACTCGAAGTCAGCGACGTGCCCGTGCAGGCGCTGCGGCAGCCGCTGCGGCTACCCGACAACGTTGACGGCCTGATCAACCTGGGGGCCAGTTTGACCGGCAGCCTGAGCGACCCCCAGGTGCGCGGTCAGCTGGCGATCAATGAAGCCACCATCAACCGGAACGACATCGACCTAGCCACCGCTACCTTTGGCTACAACAATGCCCGCCTCCGGCTGATCAGCCGGGTGGCCGTTGACGACCAGGCCGACGATCCCCTGCGGCTAGTTGCCAGCATTCCCCTAGCGCTGCCCGGTCTCAACCAGCGGCCCGAGACCGACACCGTCAATATCACCCTGCGCATGCGAGACGATGGCTTTGCCCTGGTCAACCTGTTCACCCAGGCCATCACCTGGGAGTCGGGCCAGGCCGCATTAGATGTGGCTGTACAGGGCCGCTGGCCCATCGACCAGCCCATTCAAGCGGCCCTCACGACCCTCAATGTCGCCGGCAATGCCGACTTTAACGGCGTCACCATCAGCGCCCGCGCTCTGCCCGAGCCGCTCACCAACCTGCGAGGCCGCATTCAGGTGGTAGAAGGCTCTCGCCCCGGTGCCCCCGGATCGATCTACACCAGTGGCTTAGTGCTCAACGTGCAAAACGTCCAGGGCGACTTTAGCAACGGTCAGGTGGTAGCTGACGGCAACCTCAAACTGCTGCCCTCGGTGCAAGACCTGGCCCCAGGGCTGTTCGACAACGGTGCTACCGGCTTTTCTACCGCAGCCGATGACCCCAACCCCCTGCGTCTCACCCTCGACAACATCGCCCTTGACCTGCGCAACCCCGCTGGCACCTATCGGGGGCGGGTGGATGGCAATGTGGTGGTGGGTGGCAGCGTCTTTTTACTGCCGCCGCTGGTCAACGGCGAGGTGAGGCTCTCCAGTGGGGTGATCACCCTACCCGATGCCGAGGCCGGGGGCGGTGCCCCGGCCAGCTTTGCTGCCATCCGAGAACCCAGCATTTTTGACCCCATCCCCCCGGTGCTCGACGATTTTCAGCTGGTGCTAGCCGACAATGTGCGGCTGGCCATTCCGGGCTTGGTCGATGTGCTGGCCGAGGGCACCCTAGATCTGATGGGCAATGTCCCCAATATTCGGCCCAACGGCCGGATCAACCTACCCTCAGGTCGAGTTAACCTGCTCACCACCGAATTTCGCCTCACCGGCGACGAAAACTACGCCGAGTTCAGCGATCTCGACGATACGATTGATCCCTACCTGGTCGCCACCCTGTCGGCGGCGGTGCCCGACAGTGCGGCGGCAGGCGCGACCCTCACCACGGCCACCCCCTTCCCCCGCAACGAGATCAGCGTGTCTAGAATTGACCAGCTGGGGTTGACCCAGGCAGGGGTACAAACCGTGCGGATTCGCGCCACCGTTGACGGTCGGGCCAGCCGTGTGGCCAATCTCCAGGGGGTTGAGCTCACAAGCACCCCCCCCCGATCCGAAGGCGAAATTGTCGCCCTAATTAGCGGCGGGTTTTTGACCGCCTTAGAGTCTACGTTAGGCAGTGTCTCTGGCGGCGGCGACAGCTTTCAGGGGCTGCTGGCCTTTGCAGGCACCGCCCTGCTCAACAACCTGCAAAACATTCTGGGTTCAGGTCTAGAGCGCACCGAGCTGCGGCTGTTCTCAGCATCGCCTCCGGGCCAGCCGGGGGGGGCGCTCGACATCGGCGGCGAAGTCGGTTTCAACTTCTCGCCCAGCATTTCGGCTTCGGTACAAAAGGTATTTACCAATGTCACCCCGGCGGTGTTTAGCGTGCGCTACCGCATCACTGACCAAATTACGGTGCGGGCCACCACCAGCTACGAGCAGTTCAACGAAAATACCGGCGCAGTGCTAGAGTTTCGGTTTTAGCCGGGGCCATGCATCCCCAGAAAATCGAGCCGCTGGAGCCAGCGACCCGGCCCCGGCCAGGCCCTATCCCCTGTAAGGTAATGGAACGGCAACATTCGTCTGTTCTTACCCTGCCGACTAGCAGAAGCTCATGGATCCTAAACTACCGCCACCTTCCCCCGTCACGGAGCCCGCTAAGCAGGAGAACCCTGCCCTAGAGCCCAGGTCGGCCTGGGGGCGCTGGCAGAGCCTTTGGGTCGGGCAGTGGGGCAACCTGCGGGTACTGGCAATTGCCCTGGTAGTGGCCCTGACGGTGCGGGTGTTCATTGCTGAACCTCGCTACATTCCCTCGAACTCGATGGACCCAACGCTGCACATTGGCGATCGCCTGCTGGTCGAAAAAATCAGCTACCACTGGCAGCCGCCCCACCGAGGCGACATTGTGGTGTTTGCGCCGCCGCCTCAGCTCACCCGCCTGGGCTACAAGCCGCGCCAGGCCTTTATTAAGCGAGTGATTGGCGAGCCCGGCCAAACGGTGCAGGTGAGCCAGGGCCAGGTTTTAGTCGATGGCACCCCCCTCCAAGAACCCTACATTTTAGACCCCCCGGCCTATCGCCTAGACCCGGTGACCGTGCCCGAGGGGCAGGTGTTTGTCATGGGCGACAACCGCAACGACAGCAATGACTCCCACGTGTGGGGCGGGCTGCCCCAGCAAAATATCATTGGCCGGGCGCTGCTGCGGTTTTGGCCCCTCGATCGCCTCGGGGCTGTGCGGTAGCAGTTGCGATCGCAGAAGGTGCAATCGAGATGGCGATCAGCGAATGCCGGTGCCGTAGGCGATCACCTCTAGGGCCACCACCCCCTTGCCGTTGTTGCTGCCGAGCTCGGCGGTTTGAATGCGCAGGTTGATCACCCGGCTAGCCCCCCAGGCCAGCGCCGACTCTTCTAGGCGCAGCAGGGCTTCGCGGCGGCCCCGCTCCAGCAGGCTCTCGTAGACGGTGACGCGCCCGCCCAACAGCTTCATCCAACCAGCGACAAAGGTTTTGAAGAAGTCTGACGACACTACCACGCTACCCACAAACAGCTGGGCCGCTTGGGCCTGGGGCACGACAGCTTTGGCCCCCGCCGTGCTGATCACCAGCCCGACAATCGCCTGCTCTCGCCGCTGCAACGATCGAAAATGCTGCTGTTCGGCGCGGGTGCCGAAAACATAACCAATGCCCAGCAGCACAGCAAAAACAATCAGGCCATCCATGGCTAATCTACCCGTACGGCGGTGCCGTAGACAAAGAGCTCGGCGGCCCCCTGGGTCAGCGATGAGGTGGCAAACCGCACATTGACGATCGCATTGGCCCCTTTGCGCTGGGCCTCCTGCACCATGCGATCGGTGGCCTCCTGGCGGGCTTCTTGCAGCAGCTCGGTGTAGCCCTTGAGCTCACCGCCAACAATATTTTTAAACCCAGCGGCAATGTCGCGGCCCAGGTGCTTGGCCCGCACCGAGCTGCCCTGCACCAGGCCCAGGTGCCGAGTAATGGTTTGGCCGGGAATAGTCTCGATGTTGGTCAGAATAATAGGTGAGGAATGCGATCGCACTGGCACAGTCATGGCAAGCGGCCTGAGACACGATAAGACAATCCCAAACCTAGCCTTTGGCTATGCTGCCGTCGAGAGTTTTTAACGGTTTGCTCCCTCCTGGTCGCAAACCGTTACATTCCCTGGGGCGGTAGACTGACGGCCAGGCCAGGGTGTGCGGCCTTAACCCGCACACCCTGACGGCGACCTCAGCCCATCTGCTGCTCCATGTCGGCAATCTCCAGGCGGGTTTTGATCACCGTGTCGGGGTTGAGGCTGATCGAGTCGATGCCCTGCTCCACCAAGAACCGGGCAAACTCGGGGTAGTCGCTCGGCCCCTGGCCGCAGATGCCAATCTTGCGGTGGTGCTCTTTGGCCGTTTGAATGGCCATTTTCACCATCCGCTTCACCCCGGTGCTGCGCTCGTCAAACAGGTGCGCCACCAGCGAGGAATCGCGATCTAATCCCAACGTCAGCTGGGTGAGATCGTTGGAGCCAATGGAGAACCCGTCGAACACCTGGCTAAACTCGTCGGCCAGCACCACGTTGTTGGGCAGCTCGCACATGACGTAGACTTGCAGGCCGTTTTCGCCGCGC
>RECJ01000123.1 GCA_007694115.1 Leptolyngbya sp. DLM2.Bin27
CCTTGACAGGGCTGGGTGGGCACTGCCCACCATTAGGGAAACTCTTTTGCAGAAGCGCTAATTGCCGCAGGTGAGTACGGTGGCTTCGGGGTGATCGGCGGTGGCCTGCTGCATTTGGCTGGGGTTAGATCGTCCGTAGGTGCTGAGGGCTTTGACCGCCCCGGGGTCGGGCACGGTGGCAGCCTCTTCTAGACCCAGGTCGCTGACGTAGATAACGCGGTCGATGGTGATCTGCCGCTGCTGCTGCTGGGCATAGAGGTCGGCGTAGCGATCGCCCACCCGCTGCCACTGGGCCGGGGCGCAGTAGCTGCGATCGATCACCACGGTCACCCTGGGGCTGGCCAAAATCTGGCGCAGGCCCAACCCCAGGGCGACAAAGGCCAGCCAGCCCAGGCCCAGGGTGCGAATCAGTCGTTGGTTGGGGTGGCGCATAAGGTAGAAGTGGCGGCAGGTGTCGGGTGTCGGGTATGAGGTGTCAGGTGTCAGGTCTCCGGTGTCGGGTGGCGGGTGTCAGGCTGAACCGTAAACCCGATACCCAATACCCGATACCCGATACCCAATACCCGATACCCGATACCCAATACCCGATACCCAATACCGTTAAAGATTGACCTGGAATAAATCCTTAAACAGGGTCTGCACGTTGTCGGGGGTGCCCTGCTGCACGGTGGACTCGCGCAGGGATGCGATCGCCTGCAATTCTCCCTGGTTGACTTCACCGTAGGCAATGGGGTAAAACCGCACATCGCTGTAGGTGAGAATGTCTTTGATCGCATCGAAGGTAAAGCCTCGGTTCACCTCGCCGTCGGTGAGCAGCAGCAGGTAGAAGCGCCCGGTGGGGTCGGCGGCTTTTTTTTCTAGCAGGTCAGCTAGGCCGACCAGGGTGCCGTCGTACATGGCGGTGGCCCCATCGGCCCGCAGTTGGTCGACGGTGGCTAAAAATTTCTGCTGCTGTAACTGGTCAAAGGGGGCCAGGGGCAGGCGGCGCACCGGGCGATCGTCAAAGGTGACAATGCTGACGTAGTTGCCCGAGTTGATCTGCCCGGCGGCGACCTTCAGCCCCTCCTTCAGCGACTGCATGCGAGCGCCCTCCATCGAGCCGCTGGTGTCAATCACCAGGGCCATGTAGACCGTGCGGCCCCCGTCTTTGAGTAGCTTCCAGTTAGACTGGGCCGCCAGCAGCGTCTCACCATTGGGAAACGGCGGCGTCTGGGCAGTCTTGAGGTAGTCGGTTTCGACAAAGCCCTGCTGCTGGGCCAAGGTCTGCATCTCAGGCGACAGGGCAAACTGGCCAAAGCGCTCTAGGGCGGCCTGCTGCTGGGGCGTATTCCACTCAAAACCGACTAGGGGGTTGTTGTGGGGCACCCCAAAGGGCACAAACTCGGTGTCGGTAAAGCCCGGTACCTGACGCAGGGCCAGGTAGTTTTGGTACTCCAGCGGAAAGGCTTGGAGGTTGCTCTGGTCGCGCAAAAACAGCTCTTGCAGGTCGAGGGTGGTGGGGGTGGTGATCAGCACCTGCTGCTGAAACTGGTCAAACACCGAATTGACCTGGGGGGTTTGCAGCTCGGCCACGGTGAGCTGACCGCCGTTGTCTTGGTGGCCCGCCGCCCGCCAGTAGAGGGTGTAGAGCAGATTCAGCGCCGTGGAACTGCTGTAGGGGTTGGGGTAGGCGACGGTAACTTGGCCTGAGGCGATCGCATTCAGCAAGCGGTCAAAGCTCACGACGCCACTTCCGGCGCTACCCTCCGCCAGACTGTCGAAGACCGGCTTGGGGATGACCCAGCCCGCAGTGTTGGGCACCAGGCGATCGGCCACCGTGACCGTATTCACCCCCTGGCTCTGCACCATCGCCACCCACAGGTCATTGGCCGGGCTAAACCCCTGGGGCTGAGCCGCCCCAGCCCCCAGCACCCGGGCAGCAGTCCCCGAGGCAATCTTGCGCACCCCGACTTGGATCACTTCCCCCGAGGGCAGCGTCTCTTGGCGCTGGTTAAAGGCATCGGCCACTTCCACCAGCCAGCGCTCATTCTGGCGATCGACATTGGCCTTCTCTGAGGAGCTGTAGATCTCTAGATAGACGGTGTTGCCCCCGCCGGGCTGGGCCGCGTAGAGGGGCAGGGCGTTGACATCGGGCAGCGGGTCTTCGATCTGGTCGGTGGTATAGCGGGTCGCCAATTCGTCAGAGATAAAGTCTTCGCCGATGTTGATCCGGGGTATGACCGATTGTTCTAGGGCCTGGCGGGCACTGTCCACCGAGTTGACCTGGGGCACCCTCGGGCTACAGTTCCACAGCAGCACGGCGCAAAGGGCAAGAGCGAAGGGGATGAGGGGGAGGCGGCGCATGGGGTGGGGTGGTGGGTGATGGGGTGGGTAGGGGCAGACCTATGTGTCTGCCCCGGGGGGATAGGGGCTAGATGACGAAAGCGCTTTAGCCTGCATTGCCATTCCGATTCTCGGCCATCTGCTGTCGAATAGATGTCTGAATCTTGTGGTCAAACTCTGGATCGTGAACTGTTGTGATGACAGGCCGAGAACGCTCTCTTCGTCGTGCTAAGTAAGCCTGGAAAGCCGCATTGTCATCTCTATGGGCCAGAAAATAACGCCGTAGTTCTTGGTAAGACATGGCTGCATAGCCAACTGAATTCATCACAGCACCTCCCCATTTGGAGTAACTTCAAACTCGATTTCCATTATTCCCATTACGACAAGTCTCGATCGTCTTGGAGGATGGTTTTGTTGGCGTCGATCAGGGTTTGCAGCCGTTGGGGTAGGGGGTCGCTGCTGTTGTCGTCGAGGGTGGAGAGAGCCAGCTGGTCTTGCAGCTGTTGCAGCTGAGCATAGGTGGCCTGGAGGCGATCGCGGCTAGCTGCCAACCGCTGTTGGGCCATCTGCTTGTAGGCGGGGGTCTCAATCTGGTCGATGACGGCGAGGCCATCGGCCACCTGGCCCGAGAGGTCGAGCACGGTGTGCATAGCTTCGAGCAGTTCCACCTGGAGCATGGGGTCGCGATCGTAGATGCGGGCGGCAAACCGCTGCGACTCGATCGCCCAGGTCTGCACCTCGCGCCAGGCTTTCTGCGATTTAGCTGGCACCCGCTGCCCCAGGGAGGCGAGCTGGGCGGCAAAGGTGCGATCGTCCAACAGGTCGCTGCCGCTGGCGGTCACCGCATCGGGGCGAAACCCCACCGCCCAACTGCCCACCATGGCGGCGGCTACCCCGGCCCCGGCCAGCCCAGCGACCGGCCTTGGCCCGACCAACACCATCAGCAGGGCATAGCCTAGCGCCGTACCCCCCAGCAGTAGGTAGGTCTGGGGCGCTGTCCAGAAGGTGGGTTGACGGAGAGCCATGGGGCAAGAGAATGAGGGGGGAGGGAGCGATTAAATGGAAGATGCTGGTGGGTCGTGGGTCTCAGGTCTCAGGTGCAAGGTGTAAGGTGCAAGGTCTCAGGTGCAAGGTCTCAGGTGCAAGGTCTCAGGTGCAAGGTCTCAGGTGCAAGGTATACGGTCTACGGTGAGCGGTGAAAGGTTTGCACCGTGTACCGCAAACCGTAAACCTTTTACCGCAACCCCCCTTCTTATAATTAGACTCAGCTACTCAGGGCACAATCAAGGTGCTACCCAGGGCGATAATGGCATCTGATAGCTGAGCTGCGGCTCCGTCGGTGGCGGCCACCAGCA
>RECJ01000144.1 GCA_007694115.1 Leptolyngbya sp. DLM2.Bin27
ACATCATCTCGGGTTCGCAGCCGTGGCGCAGCTGCAAGCCGTGCTTGGCCTGAAATTCGGCGTGAATGCGCTTGAGGTTGCCGCGACAGTCGCCGGTCAAGAATGCCGCCGCATCGACCTCTTCTTCACGGTTGCGGAAGCAGACGCAGTAGACCCGCGCCACCCGCTTGTCCCAGGGCAGCTGGCAAAAGGTCTCGGGGTCGGGGATGGCGACCAGTTCGGCGGCTTCAGGCCCGTAGCCCAGGTACTGACTGTTGCGATCCATCGCCAGGTTGACGGTGGCCCCATAGACCAGCTGAAAGCCGTTTTGGGCGGTGGTTTCCCAGTAGTCGGCGGGGATGCCTTTGCCGACTATTCGCCCGGTGACAGAGACAAATTGATAATAGATGTACTGAATGCCCAGCTCGTCAATTTTGGCCCGCACCTGCTTAACCAACTCGTCGCGCCCCTCGGCAACGACATAGCGCTCTAGATCGGTCGAGGTATCGACCCTTGTTAGCACTCCAGTCACCGTGAGCCCTCCTAGTTTGCGGCGAATGGTCTCAGTAAAGCCAACTTGTTATGACAAGTTTGTAGCGATTGATACGTGAGTCAGCGCCCAGCGCCGCAGGGGGCGCGCCTCTTTGCCAACCGGCTGTCTAACGATTGGCATCAAATCTAAGGATAAATCTGAGAATTTCGCCGCCATAAGTAATACCGGATCCGAATTCCATACCCCCGATACCCAACAGGCCAGCCTGTAGGGGCAAACGGTTGTTTGCCCTCAACCAATCGGGTGTAGCTAGGCCGGATTTTGTATAACCCGCATAACCCATCGTCTCGCCGGGGTATCGTCAAATCATGGCTGTAGAGTTTAAAAAAATAGGCACATCCCCAATGGAGACGCGCCTGATTGCTAGGAGAGCAAGATTGAGAGTCTATGCCTGCTGCCAGAGTTCTAGCACCTCGCCTGCAGGCATCCACTGGGCAATTTCTTGAATGCGCTCTTCAGACAGTTCCTGCTTGGTGGCCGCAAAAACCGCTTTTACAGCCCGACTGCGGGCGGCATACTTTTCTTCGTCCAGCCGCTTCAAACCGCCTTCATTGGCAACTCGAAACAGAAAGCGATCGGAGTCGATTTTGAAAATTCCGGGCCCTTGCCAGGGTGGACGAACCCGGCTGAGGAAGCCCACTAGAGGATTGGTGTCTTGCCACAGCTCGACCACATCCATCTGCAGCGATTTGTCGCTGGCATTGGGCAGGGTTGCTTCGTTGTCTAACTCATCGGCAACGCGATCGGCGGCTTCGGTGGTCATGAGATCGCGCATGACGCGAAAGACGACCTCGGTAAAGTCGCGGGCGTCATAGGCATTGGAGAAGCCCCCGTCAACGGTGACTTGCTCTAAAAAGGGGCGATCGCGCTCGGCGATCTCAGGCCGAGGGTTCTGCCCATTGGGCTGCTCAGCCCCCGGTGACGGCTGGTTTTGAATAGCATCTACCATGCTCAATTCCTTTGCTGGTTCGACAGCGCGTACGCTTTTCTCTGATGTTAAGAAGCATTGCGGAATTGATCTTCCCCAGAATGGTAGGTCTAGATCAACCAAAAGGTAGAGATGGGCGGCGGCCTCACCCTCAAACAGCATGTTTAGAAGGGAAACGGCTGCCACGGAATCCATTCGGCCCAGAGTTTGGCCATGGTGCCATCGGCCAAGGTGGCAGCGATCGCAGCATTGAGCGTGGCATTGAGCATGGGGTTGGGCTTGGGGGTGGCGATCGCAAAGGGCACCCGCGTCGGCAGGCTGAAGGCAATCTCCAGGGAAGCGTCCTCGGCGGCGGCTACCACCAGCACCAGTTCGTCGTCAATCAGCGCGTCGATCTCCCCCGCCCGCAGGGCCGCCAGCATTTCGGGCAGCACCTGGTCGCTGCCGGGATAGGGCACCGCCGTCGCCCCAGGAAACCCAGCCACCAGGGCGATGTTGGTGCTGTCGGCCAGGCCGCCCACCCGCTTGCCCGCCAGGTGATCGATCGCCGTAATGCCGCTGCCTTTTTTCACCAAAACCGATTCGTCAAACAGACCGTAGGGCTGGGTAAAATCGACCACCTGCAAGCGTTCGGGCGTGATCGCCTGGTTAAACCACACGGCGTCATATTGGCCGGTAGCCAAGCAGGTGTAAAACTCGGCCATGGGCAGGTTGTGCCATATCGGGGTCAGGGCCAAGTGGGAGCAGACGAGGCGGGCCAACTCCGGCTCGTAGCCAGTGCGCTGGCCGTCGGTGGTCAAAAAGCTCATGGGGCGGGCGTCAAAGTCGCTGGCGGCAATGTGCAAAATGCCTGGCTCCACCGTGAGGCGGGTGGCAGATTCAGTTTCAGGTGTAGTTTCGGGTAGTGGGCGACACATAATCTTTGGGGGAAGAACTTATTATGACAAGTACACAGAGCCCCCCCAGATTTGTCAACTCATTTGTCAACTCAGTTGAGTCAAATTCAGGCCCATGAATTATCAGCCGATTCAGCTCTCCCCAGGGCAAATTCAGCAGTTCCAGAACGATGGGTTTCTAATTCTGGAAAATTTCTTGCCCGCCGACTATGCCCAGCGCCTGGCCAGTCGGCTCGACCCGATCTTCCACGGCGAGTTTGAGACCGGCATTTACCCCGACGAGTGGCACTGGCGACCGCGCATGAGCCTGCCCGACATCACCCGCGAGATCTGCAATGGCTGGAAGTGCGATCGCACCATTGCCAGCCTGGTGCTCTCGGCAGAAATTGGTCGCCTCAGCGCCACCCTAGCCGGCTGGGACGGTGCCCGCATTGGTCAAGACAGCCTGTGGATGAAGCCCCCCGGTGCCCAGGCGATTGCCATGCACCAAGACGGCGTCTACATCGATTTTCTCGCCCCCGCCGAGATGATCACCTGCTGGGTGGCGCTCGACCAGGCCACCGCCGCCGATGGCACCCTGGTCTACGCCAAGGGTTCTCACCAATGGCCGATCTCCAGCGTGGCGGGCGAGTTCCACGCGCCCACCAAAGACTACCGCTGGGCCATGCTGCAAGCCGCAGAAAATGCCGGGGTCAGCGAGCCCGAACTGGTGGTGGTGAATGTACCCGCCGGCGGCTGCGCCTTTCACCACGGGCGCACCTGGCACGGCCTCGGCCCCACCACCCGCACCGAGGGCATGTTTCACAGCATCGGCCTGCACACCCTCCCCGCCGCCGCGCAGTTTCACCCCACCAACCCCCAGGGCTATATCTACGGTCGCTACAAGCGAGTCGGCGACACCGAGATGGATGAGAGCTTTTTCCCCATTCTCTGGCGCAACGACGGCTACCGTAGCCCCCACCTGGCCGACTATTGCGAAGACCCGCTTGGGTCAGCCATGGCGATCGCGTGACCCGTGTGGCCTGGCTCCTTTGGTTTAGCAGGAGTCATCAGCCAGCGTTGGGCACCAGCGGGCAATTTGAGTCGCGCCGGGTGCCGTCGGGCATGAGCGTCTGACAAAACTTGGCCCCCACCAGGTTGGCCCCCTCTAGGTTGGCCTCGCTCAAGTTGGCGTGGCGCAGATTGGCCCAGTAGAGATTGGCGTGGCTCAGGTCAGCCTTGGTCAACGTGAGTTCGACAACTAAAAAGCGGCTTGTGGCAGGGCTTTAAGCTGATCATCT
>RECJ01000014.1 GCA_007694115.1 Leptolyngbya sp. DLM2.Bin27
TGCCCACGACCAGGGCGGCAAATTTTTCGGTGAGGCCCTGCTCAAAGCGATCGGCGATTGCCTCATGGACGATGAACCGTTTGGCGGCAATGCAGGACTGACCGGTGTTGAGCATGCGGGCGCTGGCGGCGGTGGCGATCGCACTTTCGAGATCGGCGCTGGGCATGACAATAAACGGGTCGCTGCCGCCCAGCTCCAGCACGGTTTTTTTCAGGTGCTGGCCGCAGGCGGTGGCCAGGCTAATGCCGGCGGGTTCGCTGCCGGTGAGGGTGGCGGCCACAATGCGGTCGTCGGCCACCAGGTCAGCCACCCGCTCACCCCCGATCAGCAGGGTTTGAAAGGCTCCCTCTGGCAGCCCCGCCTTGCGAAAAATATTTTCAATGGCCAGGGCGCACTGGGGCACATTTGAAGCGTGCTTGAGCAGCCCTACATTCCCGGCCATCAGGGCCGGGGCGGCAAAGCGAAACACCTGCCAAAAGGGAAAGTTCCAGGGCATCACCGCCAGCACCGGGCCGAGGGGCTGATAGCGCACAAAGCTGCGGCTGGCATCGGTGGTGGCGGGCTCGTCGGCTAAAAACTCGGCCCCGTGATCGGCGTAGTAGCGGCAGACCAGGGCGCTTTTTTCGACCTCGGCCACCGCCGCCGCTAGGGGCTTGCCCATTTCGAGGGTCATCATCTGGCCGTAGGCGGCTTTGTTGTCGTCGAGCACCTGGGCGGCCTGGCGCAGCCAGGTGGCCCGCTGGTCAAAGGTGGTCTGGCGATAGGTAGTGAATGTGGTGGCCGCTAGGGCCAGCTTTTGATCGAGATCGGCAGCCCCCAGGGGGGCAAATTCTTTGAGTACCGCGCCGGTGGCGGGGTTGATACTGGCGATAGGCATGAGTTGACCTCCTGTTGGTCACCTGAGGTCGGCGGCCTGGGCTGACTGGTTCCTGGGGCCGTGGTTGGGGAGCGATAACAACCCCAAAACGGCCGAGGCGCAGACAAGTTTTTACCAGGGGGTAAAAAAAAAAAACCCCAAAAAAAAAAAAAAATAGGCTGCGTTAGCCCATAGAACCAGCAAAGCGTTAGCAATCGACCCCTAAACTAAGACTCTTCTAGCTGTGCCCTGGGGCACAAAAAACTACCCTCTCATCCTATTACTTCTGCACAAAACCACAAACATAGTGTTATGTAACGTTGACGCAAATTTGGCTTTTCCCAGCTTTTTAAGCAGCCTCAGCCTGCCTGTCAGCGGTGCCTAGGCGAGCTTAGCCCTAAGAATTGACTGTAAACCGGGGTTTCCCAAATCGGATTTGGCCTTAGGGCCGAGTCAAGCGCTGTGGGCCGAGTCAAGCGCTGTGGATGGCCTTGATACAGCTGCCACAGCGGTTAGAGCCAGCCCCCTACCGCGCCCGATGCCGCCTCAATTCACACATTAAAATCACACATTAAAAACTTGTTAAGGGAAAGCCCCACTCTTTCACTACCAGATATGCTGAAAGCCAGATACCTCCTAACTGCGTCTCCAGCCCCGTCTGACTCCCTCTGTTGGCGTCGTTTTGATGGGGCTGCTACTTTTGCAGGCTAAGCCTTTTAGCGGTTTTATTGTTGCGGGTCGACCAAGAAGCCACCCAAAAAACAGAACCACAAAATTGAGACGGGCTGCAAAAAAGGCATCCACAGTTGCCGCCAGCCGATTCCTTCTATTCCTTAAAGCATAGATTGCTGGGGGTATTGTGCTGTCTGCATAGCTCTAGAAGCCGCCGCCACAGGGCTTTACGCCCCTAGAGCTAGGTTTGCTGCTCAAATCTGCCCCAATAAATGTGATTGCAGATACAAAACTGAGGTGCTAGTCTGAAAAGCTGTTCGCTACATGGCGAACTGCTCTGGAAAGCTAGCTTTTTCCACCCCAGCTGCTGAGCAAGCGCCGTTGCTGGGGTCGCTGCTTGCCATTATCCATGGCCGTAGCTTGCAGCCAGATTGACCGCCAGGTCGATTTGGCTGGTGCTGTGGGTGTCGATTTCAGCACACGCGTAAATGACATTATTTGCATTTTTCTGGGCTGCACTACTCCCCCATCATCCTGTTATCGTTCACCTACCTCAGTCCCTTGATCGGCTAGCGGCTAGTCTCTACGCCGCCTTTTTGCCGCCTCAGGATGCGGTAGTTCCCAGCCCCTACTCTGAATCACCGCCGCCCCGGCAAGCCTCGGTCAATCAGCCGTTGCCGCTGCAACCGCAGCTGTTTTGGCCCCCGGCAGCCGAGGTCAACTGGTATCGCTGGCAGGCAACGGCTGCGGTGGCTGTGGTGCCAGAAGCCACCGCCATGCCCCAGGACAGCGGTACGGGTGATCTGACCCTGACCTCTGGCCCCTGCGGCGGGGCTGACGGTGCTGCTTTGGCAGACCCCGACACCGACGGGTATGCAATTTGGGTAAAAGACGTGGTCATTGGCCAGGTGCCCTCGCTTTCGGCGGCGGAAGCGATTGCCGATCAAATTCGCCAAGCGGTGCCTCTCCTAGAGGCTAATCCCGAGGGGCTGCTCCCCAGCCTGGGCGAGTCTCGAGCCGCCGCCCAGGTGGATGGCCAAACCGTGTTTGTGCTGCCCGACCTTGAGCAGCAGGCCGATGACTCTGACCGTGAACAGGCTCCTCTGCAAGCCACCCAGTGGGTCAATAACCTGCGCCACGCCTTTGGGGCCGATCCGCTTAACTCAGTGCGGGTACAGATGGTGGCCTACGGTCTAGGGGAAACCCATCAGACCATAGGCGGTACGGCCTCTTGGTATGGTCCTTACTTCCACGGTCGCCAAACGGCTACGGGTGAAATCTTTAACCAGCACGAGCTAACGGCAGCCCATAAGACCCTGCCCTTCGGCACCTATCTCAAGGTGCGCAATCAGCTCAATGGCAAAACCGTAGTGGTGCGAGTCAACGATCGCGGCCCCTACATCGGCGATCGCTCTCTCGATCTGTCCTACGCCGCTGCCCAGTGCCTGGGAGCCGAACATGTGGGGCTGATTCCTTACCAGGCAACCATCTTGGCCCCAGGGGTGCCCCTGGCCTGGCGGGATAGCCGAGTGGCGGCGCTGCCCTAGGGCCCGATCTAGGCTCGCCACTTGAGTTGCTGCGACTTGACCGGGGTGACAAACTCGCGGTCTTCGATCTGCGATCGCAGGTACTCCTTTTTGAGCTGGTAGTACCAGCGGGCCAGGGTGTCAGAGTCTTTGATCAGCCGCAGCACCGACTCATGCTTGAGGCCCTGCTGCTGCTTGATCACCACGTCGCGGTCTTGGCCCAAAAATGAGCGAATCAGCAGGGGCAAAATCGGCTGGATCAGAGCGCCCCAGGGCAGATCCCAGTACAGCTCAAAGGTGACATCGGTTTGGTCGTCGGTGAGGGGGGTCACAGTGGTGAGATTGACCACCCGGTGCTGGGCGGTGGTGGTTTCTTCAGTACGCACGCCGGGCAGGTAGAAAATAATTTCGTTGTCGGGAATGCCGCCGATCAGTCGGTAGGCGTAGCCCATGGTCTCACCCATGCGGTGTTTACGCATGGTAAAGCCGTAGGTGGAGGGGTCAAACCACTTGATCTCGTCGTTGAGGGTAGCCCCCCGCCACC
>RECJ01000016.1 GCA_007694115.1 Leptolyngbya sp. DLM2.Bin27
CTCACTACTTCGGTGATTGTATGTTGCCTCTGACCGCTCCGACCAATGCCTTAGATCGTCCGCTTGTGCAGACCTTCAAGCGACGAGATATTCTTCCCCTAGAGGCCAATCGGCTCTGGCAGATTCAATCCGGGGCGGTGCGACTGCTCACCCTTTCGGAAGAAGGCACCCCCATTACCCTCGGCTTTTGGGAGAGCGGCGATTTGACCGGCCAGCCGTTGATCTGCATTCAGCCCAGCGAGATTGAGTGCCTAACTAAAGTGCAGGCGGTACCGCTCAGCCCAGAGCAATGCTGGAACTTTCAGCAGGTAATGCGATCGCACCTGCACCAAATGCAAGAGCTAATTCGCCTCCGCCAAGGCCAGGTTCCCCAGCGGTTGCAGCAGTTGTTGGGCTGGCTGGCCCTCAAATTTGGTCGCCCCATTGAGCAGGGTCGCTTAATTCAACTGCGGCTGACCCATCAGGATATGGCTGACGCCATTGGCACCACCCGCGTCACCGTCACTCGCCTAATGCAAGAGCTAGAGCGAAACGGGACGATCGGCTACTCCAAAAAAAATCGCGTCATCTTGCACGAGTAACAAACACCATGCCACACCCCGCCATCGACTACCCCGCCTTTGGCCCAGAGATTCGGTGTCCTCACTGCCGCCACACCATTCCGGCCCTGTTTCTCACCGATACCTACCTGTGCCCCAGGCACGGTGCTTTTGAGGTCAGCACCACCGGTGAGTTGATTCATGTCGTGTCGGGCCGCTGCTGGCACCAGTGGGAGGGTATCTGGTATCGCCAGCACATTCACGTCGATGGCCTGCGGTTTGAGATCGGCGAAGCCCTCGACCAACTGTCTCGCCAGAGCCGCAGAGCGACCCAAATCACCATTGCCCAGCGCTATCAAACCCTATTCGAGGGCCGCCTGGGCCGAGAGTTGCCCTCTCTCAAGCGGCTATATCTCCTGGGTCACAAGCTGTTTGGCATTCCTGTGGTGTTTAGCCCTACGCCCCAGGTAGCCCCCCGCTGGATGAGCGTGAACTTTGAGTTCACCACCGTCGCAGATACAGCTGCTCAACTCAGCTATCCCCGATTTAGAACCCGCTAATTGCCCGCTATGGCCCTTTCTCCGCAACCCTTGGTAGAGCTCAGTGCCCAGCACGCCCTGACAGACTACATCACCACTCTAACCTGGTCACCGGTCGGCAATACCCTGGCGATCGCCAGTGGCAGCGGCGAGGTGTCGCTACTGCACAACTTCCTGGCCGTGCCACTGCAATCGGGCAGTGGCCTCTCGATCGATGCCCTTGGCTTCTCTAGCGATGGCCAATGGCTGGCGGCCGCAGGGCAAGCAGGCGATGTTAACCTTTGGCAGATGAACAACGAGTCGCCCCACGAGGTAGATCGTCTGGAATGCGGCTCTGCCTGGGTTGACCGATTGCAATGGCACCCCCAGGAAAATTGGCTGGCTTTCAACCGGGGAAAGACCGTCCAAATTTGGGATGCCGATCGCGCTGAGACCATCGCTAGTTTGCTGCTGCCCGCCCATGTTCAAGATTTAGGCTGGTCTCCCAGTGGGAACCATTTTGCCGTCTCGGCCCAGCAGCAGGTTCATATTTGGGCGGTACCCCAGTGGCAAAAGCCCCGCTACCAATGGGAGCTACTGGCTGCCAGTCGGCGCTTGCAATGGTCGCCGGAGGGGGCGTATTTGGCCTCAGCCAATCAAGACAACAGCGTGGGCGTGCTGACCTGGGCTCAGGTGCATCGTTTGCGGCAGACGCCGGTTGAGCAGACGGATTTACCGACGCTGCTTCAGGGGTTTCCGGGCAAGGTGCGTCAGCTGGCCTGGGCTGATATTCCCGATGCCGATAAATCACCGATTTTAGCGGCAGCCACCCGCAACCTGGTGGTGATGGGGATGCTGGTGCCGGGAGAAGATTGGGAAAGCTGGCCGCTGGATCTGCACAACGGCCCTGTCCTGGATGTGGCCTTTCAGCCCAAGACGGGCCTGCTGGCTTCTCTATCGGAGGATGGCTGGATTATTTTGTGGCAGGCCGCTGTGAATGCGGCCCAAATTTTAGAGGGGGCTAAAGAGGGATTCTCTGCCCTGGCCTGGCATCCTGGGGGGCAGCATTTGGCGGCTGGGGGGCAGCAAGGGGAAGTGCTGGTGTGGTCAGTGGTGTAAATGAAATTGAAAAACCGGGGTGCGTTTACACACCTCGGCTAAGGAAACCTGAGACTTGGCTCAGTGGCTTACATTAGGCCAATTTGAGACAGGATGCCCTGCCCGGTCAAAAACTCAGTGGCAACTCCAATCACAAAACCCAGCATAGCCAGGCGACCGTTCCAGGTTTCTGCAAAGTCAACAAACCCAAACTTGCTTTCGTTGTTTTCCATGACCGTTAATCTCCGAATTTGTAAGGGCTTCACTTTTTCAAGCTTTCTTTACAAAGATTAACATAAAGATCTTGGTCTGGCCAGGGCGGCCAGGATATTAGCGGTCGCGCGACCCAACCTGGGCAGATTTCTCGATGGCGCGGCTCAGGGGCATCGTGTCCACCGTCCAAAACACCTCTGGCACGGGGTCATAGCCGCCGGGGTGGAAGGGGTGGCAGCGCAAAATGCGACGGATCGCCAGCCAGCTTCCTTTTAATGCTCCGTAGCGGGCGATCGCATCAAGGGCGTACTGGGAGCAGGTGGGGGTAAACCGGCAGGTGGGCGGCAACAGCGGCGACAAAACCATCCGATAGCCGTGAATCAGCCGAGTCAGCAGGGTTTGGAGCATGGCTTTAGAGGAGTTAGAACAAGACTGTCGTGGGGAGACTGGACAAATTTATGATAATGATTATCATTCTATCAATCAAATCCGCAGGATTCATCAGTACGCTGTCCTAGACCGGAGACTATCGCCATGGCCCTACTGCCGATATTGCCGCCCCTGCTGGCCCACCTGGAAGCCGCCAGCCAGCTGACCCAGCTTTTAGACGCTCAGCCTAGCCCCGGGGCGATCGCCCTGGGCATGGCGATCGCCTTTGGCTTTGGTGCCGTTCACGCTCTGTCTCCCGGCCACGGCAAAACTCTGGTGGGGGCTTATCTGGTGGGCAGTCGCGGCACCCCAGGGGCGGCGCTGTGGTTGGGTATTACCACCACGGTGACCCACACGGTGACGGTGTTTGCGCTGGGGGTGGCAACGCTGGTGGCCTCGCAGTATATCGTTCTCGACCAGGTGTATCCCATTTTGGGTGCGCTTAGCGGGGTGGCGATTTGTCTGGTCGGCCTCAAGCTGCTGGCCGTGCGCCTGGGGTCTGGTCACCACCACAGCCATGGCCCCCGCGATCATCACCATGATTCTGATCACCACCACCACCATGATCACGACCACCACCACCATCACCCAGAAGACTGGCGATCG
Organism: Leptolyngbya sp. DLM2.Bin27; assembly: GCA_007694115.1. GTDB lineage: Bacteria > Cyanobacteriota > Cyanobacteriia > Phormidesmidales > Phormidesmidaceae > Nodosilinea. The sequence continues at coordinate 3,404 of RECJ01000016.1, forward strand.
CTGGTGGCTATCGGCATCTCAGGCGGTCTGGTGCCCTGCCCGTCGGCCCTGGTGCTGCTGCTGACTGCGATCGCGCTCCACCAAATCACCTATGGCCTGGTGCTGGTGGGCGGGTTTAGCTTGGGTCTGGCAGCGGTGCTGTCGGCGTTGGGGCTCATGGCCGTCTACGCCCGGCAGTGGTTGGAAAA
>RECJ01000074.1 GCA_007694115.1 Leptolyngbya sp. DLM2.Bin27
TCTATGCTCTATCCCTGATGCAGCAAGCTCTCTAGGTACGTTGTCACCCGTTGAGGGTCGACAACCTTGGGCATTTATTTTTGACTGAGCGCTCGTTATGTTTAACATAGCATGGGTTTTTGCGATCGCAAGGGCTTGCTAGTACTGGGGTTAAGCTGGTTTGACGGTGTACGCTTCAGGATGTATGGCCTGTCGTACCCCCTGAAACCCTGGTACCTTTGGCCGGGCAGTTTCCTAGGCCTGAGCCCCCAGTTCTTGCAGGGCGGCGATCGCCCAGTCGTTGAGCCCCTGGGCCTGGCTCAGGGCCATGCCTTCGTAGAGGCGGGGGGTACGCAGCACCTGGAGGCACTCGCCGGTGGTCATATCCCACAGCCGCAGGGTTTCGTCGTGGCTGCCGCTGATTAATAGCGGGGTGGCACCGGGGGCGGGGGTGAAAAAGGCCAGGCTCGAAACCGCGCTGCGGTGGCCCTGGAAGGTGCGTTGGCACTGGCCCGCCAAATCCCATAGTTTGAGAGTGCAGTCTTGGCTGCCGGTGGCCAGGTGGGTGCCATCGGGGGTAAAGGCGACGGTTTTGATCTGGCTACTGTGGCCGCTGAGGGTGAGCAGACAGTCCCCAGTGGCAGGGTTCCAGAGTTTAGCGGTGTAGTCTTCGCTGCCTGATGCAATCAGGTGGTCGTCGGGGGCGATCGCCACGGCCCAAATCCGCTCCCTATGGCCGGTCAAAGTGCGGAGGCACTCCCCGGTGTCAATGTCCCAAATTTTTAGGGTTTCGTCATTGCTGGCGGTGACGAGCCAGGGCTGGTGGGTGGCCAGGGCACAGTCCCATACCCAACTGCGGTGGCCAGCAAAGGTGCGCAGGCATTCGCCGGTCTGGGCATCCCACAGTTTGGCCCCGGCATCGGCCCCGCAGCTGGCCAGCAACTTGCCATCGGCCCGGTAGGTCAGCCCGTAGATGGCGGCGGTATGGCCCGCCAGGGTGCGGCGCAACTGCCCCGTCTGCCGTTCCCAAAGTTTGATGGTGCCGTCGCCGCCAGCGGTGGCTAGGTGGGCCAGAGTTGGGTGGGAGGCAATCGCCCAAACCCAGCTGCTGTGGCCCACTAGAGTAGTAGTGCACTGGCCCGTGGCCACCTCCCACAGCCGGGTGACTTCATCATCGCCGCCGCTGGCCACCAGCCCCGGCCCCACCGCCGCCACCCCGTAGATTTGGCTAGAGGCCCCGCCCACGGCGCTGAGGCACTGCTTGGTCTGGGCATCCCACCGCTTTACCAGCTTGTCGTTGCCAACGCTGGCGATCTGGCTACCGTCTGCCGTGCTGGAGACGCCCCAGACCTCGCCCCGGTGAGCCACGGTGGTGTGCAGACAGGTGCCCTGGTGAATATCCCAATACTTCAGGGTTTGGTCGAAGCTGCTGCTGACCAGCCAGTCGGTACCGGGAATAAAGGTGGCGGCGCTGACCATGTGGGTGTGCTCCTTGAGCACCTGCCGCAGGCGACCGGCGGCCACCTCCCACAGGCCAATGGTGCCATCCATGCTGCTGGTGGCTAGGGTTTGGCCATCGGCGCTAAAGGCCAGGTTCCACACCAGGTTGGCGTGGTCTTGCAGAATGTGGAGGCACTGGCGGCTGTGCAGATCCCACAGGCGCACGGTTTGGTCGTGGCTGCCGCTGGCCACAATCACCCGGCCCTGGGGGTTGAGCACCGGGGCGATCGCCACGTAGGCCACCCGCTGGTCGTGGCCCTCCAGGGTGCCGATTAGCTGCCAGGTGTCAGTGTCCCACAGGCGCACCTGGTGGTGGTAGCTACCCGCCAGCACCGTGCCATCGGGGCTAAAGGCAATGGATGAACAGCCCTCCTCCTCGCCTTTCAGCACCTTGAGGCAGCGCCCAGTGGCCACTTCCCACAGGCTGACCACGTTGTCGGTGGTGCCACTGGCCAGGCGGGTGCCGTCGGGGCTAAAGGCCAGCCGCCATACCCAGGTGTTGTGGGGCATGGTTTTGAGCAGGCGATCGCGGGTCATATCCCACAGGCGCAGGTGGTTAAAGTCGGCGGAGGCCAGCAGGGTGCCATCGGAGTTAAAGGCGACGGCGCGGCTGTAGGTGCTGGGTTGGGCAAAGGTGCTGTGTTCGAAGGTGGCCCCACTAAAGTTGACCCCCCGCAGGGGCACTGGCACCAGGTAGGCCTGCCGCACCCAGAGCTGCGAAAAGTCGTAACCGCTCAGGTCTAGGCCCAGGTGGTGGGCCAGGTGGAGCAGGTTGGCGGCACCGTAGCTGGGGGTTTGGGCAAAGCGCGATCGCACCCGCTCTAGCACCCGCTGCAAATAGGCGACCAACTGCTCTCGGGGGGTGACCTCGGCCTTCAGCCGCTCCGCCAGTGGAGCCAAAATCACCCGCACCTGGCTCTGGCGAATATATTCCTTGGTGCTGGCCCGCATCAGTGGGTAGCGGTGAAACCATGGGTTGGGCGGCACCGTCAGGGCATCCATTTGGCCCCAGGCCAGCAGATCGTGCAACACCTGTTCCAGGCTCTGTTCCAGCACGTACTCCATCACCACCGGCTGCTGGGTAAAGCCCAACTCGCCCCGCTCAACCAGGGAGCGACGGTGCAGCGCCTCAATCGCCTCTAGTACCTGCCGCCGGGGGATGGCGGTTCCCACATCCTGCTGGAGTTGCCCCAGGTTCACCCATTCTCGATGAATGGCTAGCCAGGTCATGATCTGCTTTTCTAGCTCAGAGGCGCGATCGCACTGCTGCTGCAACAGCCGCCGCATGCCGCTAAAGACAATGGTGCGATCCTGCAAAAACTCGGTGATGTCGCCCCCGAAGAGATCGCGGATCGATGTGGCGACCATTTTTAACGCCAGGGGGTTGCCCCGATAGCGCTCGATTAGCTGCTGGTGGTCAGCGGTGGAGCCGCAGAGCCCCTTGGCCTGAAACAAAGCCTGGCTGTCAGAGGCTTTGAGCCCCGGCAGGGCGTAGGATCTCACCGGCAGGCGATCGCCTTCGAGAGCCGCAATTTCCCCCGGTTTTTCTCGGCTGGTGAGCATCAGGCAGCTCTGGTGAACGCCCTCCCCAACCTGGTGCAGCAGTTCACCGTAGGCCTCATAGCCGGGCAGGTAGCGGCCCACCGCATCGCCACTCTGCAAGATCGTCTCGGCGTTGTCGAGCACCAGCAGACAGCGATGCTGCCGCAAATACTGCACCAGCCGCGCGATCTGCGCCGTCTGCCCCACCGGTAGCTTGACGTCTTGCTGGCAAGACAAAATGGGCAGCAGATCGGCCAGCACATCGCTCAGCTGCGGAGCATCGCGCAGGCTGCGCCAGAGCACAAACTCAAACTGGGGCGCAACCGTCTGGGCCAGCTTCACCGAGAGGGCGGTTTTGCCCATGCCGCCCATGCCCAGCAAGAGAATCAGCCGGCAGCGATCGCGCACCACCCACTGTTCTAAAATCTCCAGTTCTTGGTCGCGCCCGTAGAAGAGGGAGACGTCGATGGCTTCGCCCCAGGAGGTGTGGGGGGTGGGGAGTGGGGGGGAGTGGGAGGGTGGATGAGTAGATGAGTGGTTGGGGGGA
>RECJ01000094.1 GCA_007694115.1 Leptolyngbya sp. DLM2.Bin27
GCGGCCAGCCGCCGGGGCGGGCGGTCTGCCCGCCGCCGGGGCGGCAGCCGTCGGGGCGGGGCGGCCAGCCGCCTGGGCGGCAGCAGCCTGCCCGGCGGCGCGGGCAGCGGCCTGAGCACGCGCCTGGGCGCTGGCCTGGGCCTGAGCTGCTGTCTGGGGAGGTCTAGGCGGCGGCGGCGGGGCGGGTTGGGCCCCAGGGGTGTTGGGTAACTCAGCCATGAAAGGGTTCTCCATGATGGACTCAACAGCAACTAGTACGACAGTCGGGCAGGAGCATTGCCGCCCATCTACCCGCAGAATACACAGTCAGGTTGCCCACATTGGGGTAGAAAGTTAGCCCAGCCAGGCAGGAATGGGCAGCAGCAGCAGATCGGGGTTGGCCAGGCTGGGGCTCTCACCCCCAACTTCTCACCCCCAGTCTCTCACCCAGAGTATACGCCATGGATTTGATTAGCTCATCAGCGTGCGCCCCAGCAGGTGGCCATGGCTAAAGACCGATCGCATTAACCCCAGCCGCACCGGGTTGGGAGCGCGGCCAAACAGACCGATCATGGCCTGCACCACCTTGGGCAGCGCCATGCTGTCGGCCAAAAACCCGGCCCAGTCATCGGTCGGCAGGCTAAAGAAAGCAGCAAAAAACTGGTGCAGCTGGGGGGTGTCAAAGGCCATCAGGTTTTCGAGGCCAAACAGGTAGAGGTAGTGCTTGCGCACCCGCTCGGCGGGCCACAGCGCCTGCCAGGCCAGGCTGGCAGCCAGGCTGGGGGTGGTTTGGGAAGAGGCCAGGGCGGCGGCGATCGCCTTGGCTAACCCCGGCCCGCGCCGCAGCAGCGCCCCCACCATATAGCCCGAGGCCGGGTGCACCATGCTGGCCGAGCCGCCAAATCCCACCACCCGCTGGCTAAAGTCGGGCAGCGGCTGATTCATGGGAAACAGACAGCGCTCGGTGTGGTGGGTTTCTTTGATCTCAAGGCCCCGGTGGTGCAGCCGCTGGTGCAGGCGATCTTTGAGCACATCGATGGAAACCGCCGGATGGTGGGCCAGCGATGTCTCTTCTACAAAGGACACCCCGTCGCCTAGATCCATGGCGTAGAGAAAGGTGGGCGGCTGCCGACGCTGGGCGGGGGTGAGGTAGTCGTCGCGGTAGTCCATTAGCATCATCTGCCCCGGGCGAATGGGCGACGCAGAAAACCGCCCCACAATGCCATAGGCCGCCTGAAACGCCAGCTCTGGAGCCGCCTCACGCTTTACAAACGTCGATTGGTGGCCAGTGGCATCGACAACTAGCCGGGCGCGCAGACAGTCGCCGGTCTCGGTGGTGACTTCGGTGTGGGTGGCAAAATGCTCAATGCGGGTGGCCTTACCCTGACACCAAGTCACCTGATGTTTTTCGCACTGGGTGAGCCAGTGGCTTTGCAGGTGGTCTTTGTCGAGCAGCCCATACTCCCGGTGTAGGGCCAGCGGGCCACCGTTGAAATGCACTGTGCAGTCTTTCCAGCGGTGGCCCAAAAACCGCACCAGGCCCAGGTCTTCTAGCTCATCGACCCAAATACCGTAGGTGTTGGGCCAGGGATCGGCCGGGTCAGCTACGGCCAGCCCCTGCACCGCCAGCCCGGTTTCTCCTAGGGCGGCTGCCAACGATAGCCCCGCAGGCCCCGCACCAATGACCAACACATCCTGCATGAGCTGCCTGCCACCTCGTTTGCCGTGAACTCTCATCTTACAAAGATTGTGGCTTTTATTGGCAAGGGTGGGGGGATAGAGGGTTTTGAGGGTTGAGTTTTGAGGGTTGAGTTTTGAGGGTTGAGTTTTAAAGGCCCTGGCCCTGACGCCAAAAACCTAGTACTGCAGCAGCACGCTGACGGGCACATCGGGCAGCTTGGTGCGGCCCTCTAGCCCGACTAGCTCGATCACAAAGCCAAACCCGGCCACGGTACAGCCGGTTTGCTCAATTAATTCGGCGGTGGCGGCGGCGGTGCCCCCGGTGGCAATCAGGTCGTCGATGATCAACACCCGACTGCCCGGCACGAAGGCATCTTGGTGCAGCTCGATGGTGTCGTTGCCGTACTCTAGGGCGTAGCTGGCGGTGTGAACAGCGGCGGGCAGCTTGCCGGGTTTGCGCACCGGGGCAAAGCCCAGGCCCATTTTGTAAGCCAGGGGCATGCCAAAGATAAACCCCCGCGACTCAATCCCCACAATGTAGTCGGGGCGATAGTCGACCACCTGTTCGGCAAAGGCATCAATGCTGTACTGCATGGCGGCGGGGTTACCCAGCAGTGGCGTAATGTCGCGGAAGAGAATGCCGGGTTTGGGAAAGTCGGGAATGGCGCGGATGTGGGCTTTGAGATCCATGGCGGCTGCGGGTTAAGGGCGTTGATATAGTATCAGCGTTTAGTCGCTGAAAAATTGTCGAACCAGCCGCGCTTCCAGAAAAAGTAGATCTGTAGAGCGGCGATCGCCCCCATTCCCCCCAGGCAGATTACGTAGCCCCAGTACCCGCCTAGCTCGGGCATGTTAAACGGCGAGGCTTCAGTATCGAAGTTCATGCCGTAGATCCCGGCAATGAAGGTGAGCGGAATAAAAATAGAGGAGATCACCGTCAGCAGCTTCATGACTTCGTTCATGCGATTGTTGATCGAAGACAGGTAGACATCCATCAGGCTGGAGGCGATTTCGCGGTAGCTTTCGATGATATCGACCACCTGCACAATATGGTCGTAGACATCTTGCAGGTAGACGCGCACCTCTGGGCTGATCAGCTCGTCGCTGTCGCGGATCAGACTGTTAATCACGCTGCGCTGGGGCCAGATGTGGCGGCGCAGCTGCATCAGCCCCCGGCGCATGCGGTAGATTTTTTCGATGGTGTGGCTGGTGGGATTGGCGACCACTTCTTCTTCTAGCTCTTCAAGGGTTTCGCCAATCACCTCTAGCACTGGGAAGAAACTGTCGACGATGTTGTCGAGCAGGGCGTAGACCAGGTAGTCGACCCCCTGACGGCGAATGGAGCCGGTACCTCGACAAATGCGATCGCGCACCGGATCAAAGGAATCCCACTCGGGCTCTTCTTGAAAGGTGGCCAAAAACTCATGGCCCAGCACGAAGCTGACCTGCTCGCTGACGACCCCAGAGCCAGCGGGCTGAGGCCGTACCATCTGCATAATAATCAGAATTTTGTCGTCGTAGAAGTCGATTTTGGGCCGGTGGGGCACGTTGACAATGTCTTCGAGCATCAGCGGGTGAAAGCCCAGGGCTTCGCTGATCTGCACCAGTTTGGCCTCGGTACCCAGACCCCGGGCGTCAATCCAGCTGACGCTGTGGGGGTGACCGACCGTACGGCAGGCTTCAGGCTGGTCGATGGTGATGTTGTCCACAGCTTCGGGGCTATAGCTGATTAGAAACAGCTCCGTAGGCAGGGCGTCTGGGGGAATGCTCAGGGTACCGGGCAGGGCACCGGGGGATGAGTAAGCGAAATCTATCAGCTCGTCGCCACTGTCATCGCCACTGTCGTCGCCCTCAACGGGTGACAACGTACCTAGAGAGCTTGCTGCATCAGGGATAGAGCATA
>RECJ01000013.1 GCA_007694115.1 Leptolyngbya sp. DLM2.Bin27
GATTCTCCGGCTAGGCGAACAACCTAAGTTGCTCACTGTACGGATGGCTAGACGGTTCAACGGACATTGCTGGCAAGCCAGTCTTACACGTCCTCCCCGCCCATTAAAGTCGGCATGCCCTGCCGCTGATACAATTTTACCATTCTTGTGCCCTAAAGGGCAGGGCTTGAAACCCATCGCACCTTGGTCACAAACGCACAGTGCCTCTAGTGTTCTGTCAAGCTTTAATTTGTAGGTTGGGTGGAGCGCCAGCGGAACCCAACAAAAGCTTGCGGCTGTTGGGTTTCACGCTGTTGGGTGTAACGAAGTGAAACCCAACAGCATGAAACCCTAATTTTTAGGTTTGACGCTCCACTAGCCTGGATTATTCATGACCCTTGGAAAATGCCCGTCACTCCCGGGGAAGCGGGAATCTAGCCGCAATAGCGCGCTCTCGACTGGATTCCCGCCCCACGCCTGCGTGGGGGCAGGTTCTGCGCGGGCATAGCAGCCGTTCAATCCAGACTAGAGGCGAAAGAGGCTAAAAATAGACAAAAAAAAGGAGAGCCCAAAACAGCTCTCCCTACCATCAGGGTGCATCTTCTACCATATTAGCTCAGAATTTGCATGGGGGGTGAGACCCCTTATTGAGTTTTTTGAATGAAATGAGCCAGGATCATAGATTGAGCTTTTGGCTTAGCAGTTGATTGCTCAACTTTGGATCCACTCGTCCGCCGCTGCGCTTCATCAGCTGGCCGACAAAAAATCCCTGGAGTTTTTTCTTGCCGCCGCGATAGGCCTCTAGCTCTTCAGGGTGGGCCGCTAGCACCTCGTCGATCATGGCTTCGATCTGAGCTGGGTCAGAAATCTGGCTCAGCCCCCGCTCTTCGACTAGAGCCTTGGGCGAACCGCCCTGGGTGAGCAGCTCGGGTAGCAGATCTTTGCCGATTTTGTTGCTGATGGTGCCTGCCTCAATCAGCTGTACCAGCTCGGCTAGGGCAGTGGGGGTCAGCGGCAGCGCCTCAATCGAGATCTTCTCAGCGTTGAGGTAAGCGGCGATGTCCTGGGTAATCCAGTTAGAGGTGAGTTTGGGGTCGGCCCCAGCGGCCATGGCCGCCTCGAAATATTCGGTGATGGCGCGCTCATCGCTCAAGACGCGGGCATCGTAGGGGGAAAGGCCAAACTCGGTTTCGTAGCGAGTTCGCTTTTGGGCGGGCAACTCGGGCAGCTCGGCCAGCCAGCCCTGCTTTTGCTCTACCGACACCACGATTGGGGGCAGGTCGGGTTCGGGGAAATAGCGGTAGTCACTAGAGCCTTCCTTGACCCGCATGCTCTTGGTGCGCTGGCTGCTCTCATCCCACAGGCGGGTCTCTTGAACGATGGTTTCGCCCGCTTCGTTGGCCTTGGTCTGCCGCTCGATTTCGTACTCAATCGCCTTTTGAATGGCGCTGAAGGAGTTCATGTTTTTGATCTCCACCTTGGTGCCAAACGCCTCTTGACCCACGGGGCGCACCGAAATATTCACGTCGCAGCGCAGGGAACCCTCCTGCATGTTGCCGTCGCTGACCCCCAGGTAGCGCACGATGCGGCGCAGTTCCTGGGCGTACTCGGCGGCCTCTTGGCCAGTGCGAATATCGGGCTCAGAAACAATTTCGATCAGCGGCACCCCGGCCCGATTGTAGTCCACTAGGGAATGGGTCGAACCCGCCAGTCGGTCACTGCCGCCGTGAACCAGCTTGCCAGCGTCTTCTTCCATGTGCAGGCGGGTGATGCCAATGCGTTTGCGGGTGGCGGCTTTGGTCTTTTTGTCGATCAGCTCGATCTCTAGCCAGCCGTGCTCGGCAATGGGCAGGTCGTACTGCGAGATTTGGTAGTTTTTGGGCAGATCGGGGTAGAAGTACTGCTTGCGATCAAATTTAGAATAGGGGGCAATCTGGCAATTTAGGGCCAGCCCTGCTTTCACTGCATACTCTAGCACCCGCTGGTTGAGCACCGGCAGCACCCCAGGCATACCCAGCACAATCGGGTCAATGTAGGTGTTGGGGTCGGCTCCAAACGCAGTAGAGGCCGGGGAAAAGATCTTAGTTTCGGTGCACAGTTGGCAGTGGGTTTCGAGGCCGATAACGGCTTCGTACTGGGTTTTGGTGGGCTGGGTTTTGGCGGGGGCCGCAGTGGTCATAGACCGCTCCAATGGACAATCACAGTAGCTTAACTATTGTAGCCCCGAGTGAGGGTGGGCGGTGAGGGGACTAGGGCGTGGCGGTGAGGGGCTGAGGCTATAGGAGGGAGCCTAGGATCATGCCCGCTAGAAGGACGAACCCAAGCTGAACGTTTTGCCTAAAAATTTGACCGTAGAGGGAGATCTGGGGGTCATTGCGGCTGAGTAGGTAGAACTGGCGTGACCACACAATCAGCGCGGCGGCCAGCCCCAGCCAGTAAGGTAGCGCTAGCAGCAGCAGCAGGCCCAGCCAAATCAGCATCAGCCAGGTGCCGAGATAGCAAAAACCGACAAACTGAGGGGAGTAGTCACCGAAAAAGAGGGCCGCAGAGTTGACCCCTAGACGGCGATCGTCTTCGCGATCGGGAATGGCATAGACTGTGTCAAAGCCGAGAGTCCACAGCACCACAGCGATCCACAGAATCCATACGGGCAGATCGAGGTTGCTGGTGACTGCCGCCCAGGGAATCAAGACTGCAAAGCCCCAGGCCAATGACAGCACCAGCTGCGGCACCGGAAACACCCGTTTGGCCAGGGGGTAGAACAAGATAAACGGCACCGCCAGTACGCACAGCCAAAAGCTCAGCGAGTTGAAATAGAGTGACAGACCGTAGGAGCAGAGCAGAGAGACTGCTAGCACCCCTAGGCCCACCTGCACAGTCAGATCGCGGGCCGCTAGCGGCCTAGTGCGAGTACGGGCCACGTGGGGATCAATGTTGCGATCCCACAGGTCGTTGACGACGCAGCCGGCGGCGCTGGTGGCCAGGGTGCCCAGGACAATGACGCCCACCAGGGGCAGCGGGGGGCGTCCTTCGGCGGCTATCACCAGCGACCACAGGGCTGGAATCATCAGAATTAGTCGCCCGGTGGGTTTGTCCCACCGCAGCAGGCGCAGGATGGCATTGAGGGTGGAGGGTTGAGGCTGGGTGGAAGGATTCGCCATGGTTGACTCGAATCACTGGGTGGGTATCGTCTTCAGCATAGCGGCCCCAGGGCTGGGGTAAAAGGCGCTGGAGGGGAGGGAAGCCCGGCACCTAGGCCGAGGGGGACTGGGGATAGATCGCCATCGCCTGGTTTGTGAGGTTGCCCAGATCTAAACTGCCCCGCTTGAAACCGTCCAGACTGGGGGGTGAGGCGGCCTCGGGGCAACGGCGAAAGAGGGCTGTAAACCCACCTGCTCCCAGGCCCGACTGCGGCCAGAGCCGATAGCAGGGAAAGTCTGCTAGGGGCGAAGCGTAGTCGGCTAGCAAGGGCACCTCGACGGCTTCAAACTGGGGAAACTTTTTGAGCAGCCATTGGCCCACCTGCTCGTTTTCCTCAGGGGAGAAGGTACAGGTCATGTAGGCCAGGTAGC
>RECJ01000012.1 GCA_007694115.1 Leptolyngbya sp. DLM2.Bin27
GGTATGCTCAACCAGGCGATCGCCGCCTCTGATACCGAAGCCAGCGGCGGTCTAATGGGGTCTATTCTGGGCAGTCTCAACAGCGCCCCGGTAGACAACAACAAAATTGGCGGCATTGCCAGCAGCCTGCAAGGCGTGCTGCAAGCCCAGGGCAGAGGTAACCCAGCGGGTATGATGGGCACGCTGCAAACGGTAGCGGCTACAGGTGCGGTAGAGCGGCTGTTGGGAAACGAGCAAATTAGCGCGATCGCCCAGCGAGTCGGGGCCGACCCAGCCATGGTCAAAAGCGTCACCCCCCTGATCGCCCAGTTTTTGGTAAAAAGCTCTAACGCCCAGGGCGGCGGGCTGCTGCAGAAGGTGCTCTCAGGCGAGGTCGACCTGGGCCAAATGGCCGGGCTGATCGGCATGGCCAGCAAGTTTCTCTAGCAACCCGCTTCACAGGCAGGCCAGAGTCTCCAGAGTCTAAAGACGATTAGGGCTTTAGCCGGTTAGTCCGCCGGGGAGTGCAGCACTCCCCGGCGTTTTTTGCGCAGATTATGCAAAACCTACATTCTCACCATGCGATAAAAGGATGGCCTGCCCCAAAGAGTGACTAAAAATACAAAACGCTCTGCAAAGTTTGAATAACTTAACTTCAAATGCCCAGGGCGAAAATGCAGAAATGTGAGTTTTTGCTCGGTATTTTAGTTAGCTAAATCCCCATAGGTTCGCAATTTTGTCAACTCTGAACATTATTTTCCTTGCAGGGTTACTCATCTGCAAAAAGAAGCCCGTCTTGATTTTCACTTAAATCACGACAAGGCTCCTTTGAGGCCGACCAATACCCTGACTGCCTCTGTTTGAAAGCGTAATTCTCTGGATGTTCTGCTAGCGTTGCCACAGTTTGACCCATTATTTAAGTCTGATTTGATAGAGAGTCAAATTGTAGTGGTGACAGATTAAAGAGTTGAATGCGTTTGGGCTGACCTGTTTGGCTATTAGGTTGGCAAAGAGGTCAATTGTTTTTGTTATTTGCATCATTGTTCTTGCATCGCATACCGCCGGAGAAAGCGCACTATGACTCAACTCAATCGCCGCAAATTTTTGATCACCGCTGGCACTGCCGCTGCCAGTACTGTGCTCATCCATGCCTGCAGTCAGAATGGGGGTAACCAGGCTGCCGATGCCCCCGCCGAGGTAGCCACCGATGTGACTATCGACCCGCCTGAGACAACCACCGCTAAGCTGGGCTTTATCGCCCTGACCGACTCGGCTCCGCTGATCATCGCCAAAGTCAAAGGCTTCTACGACAAGTACGGCATGACCGACGTATCGGTGGAAAAGCAGGCCTCCTGGGGCACCACCCGCGACAACCTGGTGCTGGGGTCTGGCGGCGGCGGCATCGATGGGGCACACATTCTCACCCCCATGCCCTACCTGATCTCCAAGGGCATTGTCACCGATGGCCGTGAAGTGCCGATGTACATTGTGGCCCGCCTCAACGTCAACGGCCAGGGGATTTCACTCTCGAACGACTACCTTGACACCAACGTTGGCCTAGACAGCTCTGTGCTGAAAGATGTGTTTGCCCAGCGCAAGTCGGCGGGCAGCGAACTGAGGGCGGCGATGACCTTCCCCGGCGGCACCCACGACATGTGGATTCGCTACTGGCTGGCGGCGGGCGGCATTGACCCCGACCAGGATATCTCCACCATTGTGGTGCCGCCGCCCCAGATGGTGGCCAACGTCAAGGTGGGCAACATGGATGCCTTCTGTGTGGGCGAACCCTGGCCCCTGCAAACCGTGAACCAACAGATTGGCTTCAACGCCCTGACCACCGGCGAAATGTGGAAAGACCACCCCGAAAAAGCCTTTGGCATGCGGGCCGACTGGGTTGACGCTAACCCCAACGCCACCAAGGCGCTGCTAATGGGCACCCTCGAAGCGGCTATGTGGTGCAGCAAGCCCGAAAATACCGAAGAAATGTGCCGCATTCTCTCCGAGCGGGCCTGGTTCAACGTGCCCTTTGACGACATCATTGACCGTTCCCGGGGCCAGTTTGACTTTGGCAATGGCCGGGTGGAAGAACTGCCCGATCTGAAGCAAAAGTATTGGGACGACTACGCCTCTTACCCCTTCAAGAGCCACGACCTGTGGTTCTTGACCGAGAACATTCGCTGGGGCAAGCTGCCCGCCGACACCGACACCAATGCCTGGGTCGATGAAGTTAACCGCGAAGACCTCTGGCGCGAGGCGGCGATCGCCCTGGGTCAGGAGGATGCCATTCCGGCCAGCACCTCTCGCGGGGTAGAGACCTTCTTCGACGGCATCCAGTTCGACCCTGAAAACCCTCAGGCCTATCTCGACAGCCTCGCCATTAAGCGCGTGTAGGGTGGGCACTGCCCACCCTTCCCCGACGCCCCTCACCCCCAACCCCTCTCCCAGGGGGAGAGGGGAGCCGGAGGAGGCCACCCCTGGACTCTCTCCGGTTGGGGATTACCAAAATCCAAAATTCTCGCAGACCCACCCCTGCCCCTCCTCGGAGGGGATTTCAATTCCTTCATCCTTTCTGCCTGCTGTACGCCCTGGAGACCTATCGACCATGACCGCACCCCTCGATATTCGACCGGCGCGATCGCGCTTTAATGCCCAGAAGTTTGGGGGCCAGTTGGTTGACTGGCTCAAAGGGTTGATTCCGCCCCTGGTTGCCATCTTGGTTTTTCTGGTGATTTGGCAGGTGATGACCATGGGGCCAAATGCCAACCTGCCCACCCCGGTGCGCACCGTGCAAGACACCTGGGAGCTGATCGTCAATCCCTTCTTTGACTACGGTGGTACCGACCGGGGCCTGTTCTGGCAGGTGTGGAGCAGTCTGCAACGGGTGGCCCTGGGCTTTACGCTGGCGGCGATCGTCGGTGTGGCTCTGGGCATTTTGGTAGGCACCAGCGCGCTCATGTACAGCGCCCTCGACCCGCTGTTTCAAATTTTGCGCACGGTGCCCCCCCTGGCCTGGCTACCGATTTCCCTGGCGGCGTTTCAGCAGGCCAACCCTTCCGCCATCTTCGTGATTTTCATTACGGCGATCTGGCCGATCATCATCAACACCACCGAGGGGGTGCGCCAGATTCCGCAAGACTACAACAACGTGGCGCGGGTGCTGCAACTGTCTAAGCCCCAGTACTTCTTTAAAATTTTGTTTCCGGCGACGGTGCCCTACATTTTCACCGGCTTGAGAATTGGCATTGGCCTGTCTTGGCTGGCGATCGTAGCGGCGGAGATGTTGATTGGCGGCGTGGGCATCGGCTTCTTTATCTGGGATGCCTGGAACAGCTCTCGGATTAGCGACATCATCATCGCTATTGTCTACGTGGGTATTGTCGGTCTGCTGCTCGATCGCCTGATCGTGTTTGTCGGCACCCTGGTACTGCCCGAAGAACAAAAGCAGTAGGGTGCATTAGCGAAGCAATGCACCGTTCCAGCCCCAGATCCCTACCAATCCCTGTTTTCTGGATGCGTCGGCCAAAACCTGTGATTCTGCCAAAGGTGGGTGGTGGGCGGTGCCCACCCT
>RECJ01000140.1 GCA_007694115.1 Leptolyngbya sp. DLM2.Bin27
GTCAAACACCTATTTTTGGAGGCAGCACCGGCGGTCTCCTCACCAAAGCCCAGGTTGAAGAAAAGTATGCCATCACCTGGACCAGCCCCAAGAAGCAGGTTTTTGAGATGCCCACCGGTGGCGCAGCCTTCATGAACGAAGGCGATAACCTGCTGTACCTGGCCCGCAAAGAGCAGTGTCTAGCCCTAGGCCGACAGCTGCGCAACAAATTTAAGCCCAAAATCGACAATTACAAGATCTACCGCGTTTACCCCAGCGGTGAGACCCAGTACCTGCACCCCGCCGATGGCGTCTTCCCTGAGAAGGTGAACGAAGGTCGTGGGGCCGTGGGCAGTATTCCCCGCAATATCGGAGCCAACCCCGACCCGGCTACCATTAAGTTCAGCGGCAAAACGACCTACGAGGTCTAGGCCCAGGCGGTTCTGCCATGGGTTTACGGTGACTGTTGTGTTGTTAAGGGCATAGTTTAGGCTATGCCCTTTTTCGTATGCGATCTGGCTTGTGCCCAGGCGGGGTTGTGTGCGATGGATAGAGACAGATGTTTGCCCGTGGCGTTTGCCGCCGCTCGACTGTAGAGTAATGGCTATGATTTCCCCTGACTTTGAACAATTTACGACCTACGCCACCCAGGGCAACTTTGTGCCTGTGTACCAAGAATGGCTGGCCGACCTCGATACCCCGGTCTCGGCCTGGTATAAGGTCTGTGCTGGCCAGCCCTACAGCTTTTTGCTGGAGTCGGTAGAGGGAGGAGAAAGCCTGGGCCGCTACAGCTTTTTGGGCTGCGACCCACTCTGGGTGTTGGAGAATCGGGGCGATCGCTCTACCCAGACTCACCGCGACGGCACCGTCACTGAGCACCAGGGCAATCCCTTCGACACCCTGACCCACTGCCTGACCCCTTACCAACCGGTGAAATTGCCGGCCCTACCCCCCGACATTGGCGGGCTGTTTGGCTTTTGGGGCTACGAGCTAATCCGCTGGATTGAGCCGACGGTGCCGGTCTATCCTCCCAGCCCCGACGATCTGCCCGACGGATTGTGGATGCAGGTGGACAGCCTGCTGATTTTTGATCAGGTACAGCGCAAAATCTGGGCCATCGCCTACGCCGACCTGCGCGACCCCGACACCGATGTGCAGGTGGCCTACGAGGGGGCCTGCGATCGCGTTCGACAACTGCTCCACAAACTGACCCTGCCCCTCACCCCCGAACAGGCCAGCCTGCCCTGGCAGCCACGCCGCCAGGCGGCTCCGGTAGACTACCGCAGCAACCGCACCCCCGCCGAGTTTTGCGCCAGCGTCGAGCGGGCCAAGGGCCACATCCGGGCGGGCGATATTTTCCAGGTGGTGATTTCCCAGCGGCTCGACACCACCTACGCGGGCGACCCCTTTGATCTGTACCGTTCTCTACGGCAGATCAACCCCTCCCCCTACATGGCCTACTTCAACTTCTACGACTGGCAGCTGATCGGCTCTAGCCCCGAGGTCATGGTCAAAGCCACCCTGGCCCATGACCCCAGCCAGCCCCAGATTGCGACCGTGCGCCCGATTGCCGGTACCCGCCCCCGGGGCGACACTGCCGCCGCCGACACCGCCTACGAGCAAGACCTGCTGGCCGACCCCAAGGAGCGGGCCGAGCACGTCATGCTGGTTGACCTGGGCCGTAACGACCTGGGCCGAGTGTGCCTCAACGGCACGGTGCAGGTCGATGAGCTGATGGTGATCGAGCGCTACTCCCACGTGATGCACATCGTCAGCAATGTGGTGGGTCGGCTCAGCCCCAGCAAAACCGCCTGGGATTTGCTCAAGGCCTGCTTTCCGGCAGGCACCGTCAGCGGCGCGCCCAAAATTCGCGCCATGCAGATCATCCACGACCTCGAACCCTGTCGCCGTGGCCCCTACTCGGGGGTCTATGGCCACTACGACTTTGAGGGCCAGCTGAATACGGCGATCACCATTCGCACCATGGTGGTGCGATCGCGCCCCGAGGGGGGCCACACCGTCAGCGTGCAGGCTGGGGCGGGCCTAGTGGCCGACTCAGTGCCAGAAAAAGAGTATCAGGAAACCCTAAACAAAGCTCGAGGCCTGCTGGAGGCGATTCGCTGTCTGGGCTGAGGCCCTAGAGGCAGCCCTCGGCCCAGGTGACCGACGGAAACTGACCCGCCCGAAACTGGGTGACCTGGCCCTGGTCATCGGTTTCAAACACCAGTCGAAACATGTCTTCGCCGGGGTCTTTGGGGGTAAAAACTACTGTTTTGCCCAGAGTGACTGGGTTAGAGGTGGCCTCTAGCTGCTGACCATAAACCCGCACCAAATCGCGCTCAGTGGAGCCAATTCTAATGCCGCTGCGAGTGGTGGTGAAACTGCCGGGCCACACATCTACCCGCAACACTTTGTCGTTGATGGCCATCACGCCCAGGGGGTCGCCGTGGTCTTGAATCCGGTAGTAGCGGCACTCGCCATTGCTGGCTTCATCGATCACCACCGGGGTGAGCCCCGTCGCCCGCAGCGCGTCTAGATCCATGCCAATGCGAATGGGGCCGATGCCTGTGGTTTTGAGGGGCGAGGCCAGCAGCGCTAGGGTGGGTGCAGTCTCGACATCGATGCCGGGGGCGAGGGCGATGGCTCGCTGCATCACCCGCAGCGAGCTGAGGGGTGCCAGCACGCCGTTGAGCAGCTTGTCGGCCTTGCCCCTATAGTAGGTTCGGATAGCCGTTCGCTGGGCCACCGGGATGGCAGACGCTTTGCCCGTAGCTTTGGCCATGCCTCTGGGTTGCTGACTGTAACCTACGGCAACTAGACCTAGGAGGGAGGTGGCCGCTGCGATCGCAACCGTAGCCCTCTGTCGTTGTTGTTTCCCCTTCACCATTCTGCTAAAACCGAAGCGTGACGACCTAAAGACGACCTTAACCGACAGAGTTAGCTGAGTAACCGCTAGGGCACCCCACCAACTCTGTCAAAATTGCACTATAAACCGCAAAAACAACGGTAGGCCTGGGGCCTTTGCCCGCATGGGCAGAAGACCCATGCTGAAACTTATCACAGCCCAAACCTCAAGCAAGAATTATCATAGTGGACAAGCTTAGTCAATATTGTGACTAGCCAACTCGCCCCAATGGATCTCGCTCCAGTGTAGCAGTCGCCGCCCATAGGCCTTCCCATGCCTCCCTTGTCTCGCCCCCCTAAACGCCGCTACCCAGCTTCGGTAAAGGCGTCGCCTCGCCGCCGCTGGCGTCAGCTGCTACCCCTTTGGCTAGGGGCGATCGCAGTGGGTGCAGCCCTAGCCGCTGCCACGGGTCGCCGCCTCCCCGACGACCAAACCCGGCTTACCCCCATAGCTGCCCCCGGTCGAGCGGGGAGGCTACCGGCGCTGTTCAGCCGCCGCGACAGTTCCCGCGCCCCCTCCCTGACGGTGCCGCCCCTAGTGCAGCCCCAGCCACTGCCGCCCCAGCAGGCTTGGCCCGACCTGCCCCAGGTGCAGACTAAGCCGGGCTTTACTGACTTAGACGCCGGGCACTGGGCTTGGCCATTGCTGTCTGACCTAGCCCAGCGAGAGCTACTGGCGGGCTTTCCTGACGGCAGCTTTCGCCCCGCCGACCCCATGACCCGAGCTGAGTTTGCCGCCCAGGTTGCCCGCTTATTTGACTTCCCGCCAGACCAAACTCAACCCCAAGAGGCCGTCTATCCAGATGTCACCCCCGCCCACTGGGCCTACAACAGCATCCACAGGTCAGTGCAGATGGGGTTTCTCAACGGCTACCCCGATGGGGCTTTTCTACCCGACAACAGCATTAGCCGCATTCATGTGGTGGTGGCCTTGGCCAACGGGCTAACCCTAAAATCGAGCCGCGCTGCCGCCGTCGTGCTGGCCCCCTACACCGATCAAACCCAGGTGCCTCCCTGGGCAACCCGTCAGCTAGTAGCCGCCACTGAGACGGGCCTGGTGGTCAATTACCCCGACCTAGATACGCTGGCACCCAATCGGCCCGCCAGCCGGGCTGAGGTGGCTGCTATGCTCCATCGAGCCCTGGTGTACATCGGCACCCTCCCAGACGTTTCGTTTCCCTACATAGCCGGGCAGTCTGCGGGCCAGTAGACCAGGGTGAGCGGTTCACGCTTTGCCATGAACCGTAAACCGTAAACTTTGCACCGTACACCTTGCACCGTACACTTTGCACCGTACCGTACACCTTGCACCCTACTAGAACGAAGGTAGCGAGATCCCGTCGAGGTCGTCTTGATCTAGGGACGGTAGCTCTAGTCGGTGGCTGCGGCGGGTGCGCATGGCCAACCGATAGCTCACGCTTTGCAGTTCGGCCTGGAGTTGGCGATTTTCGCGCTGAATTTCGGCCACCCGCAGCTTGACGGCGTCCATGCGCTCAGCAAATTTTTGGCGATACACCGTGGGCAGTTCCTGCACCACCTGCTCAAGCATACGGGTGCGGTCGGTGAGTTCCTGTACCGTTTGTCGCAGCTGCAAGACTTCGCCGTCGCGCTCTTCGAGCTGGCCCTGGTAAAAGTCAATTTGTTTTTCCACCCCGCGCAGCTGGTCGCGGAGAGCAGTCATTTCGGCCTGGTGCTGCTCAGACATCTCTGGGCTGGGCACAAACCCGGCGTTGCCCTTAACCAGGCGAAACAGCTCTTGGGACAACTGCTGCACGAGTTGGTCACGAATCGCTAGCTCAGACTCAAGTCGAGCAATTTCGGCCTGCTGCTCGTTTATGCCTGTATAAGAAGACTGCGTCACAAGACTACTCCCACACCATCAGTGAATCTACTCTCTCGATACCCCCAAGGCCCGATGCTCCAAAGGCCCGGTGCTCCAAAGGCCGATACCTTAAAGGTTAAACCACCCTGCTTCCATGGTTAACGCTAACCTGACCGCTCCTACCAACTCAGCCTGTGGCTTGGATCAAATGGCAGAGCTAGCCCCAGTCGCCGATCAAGGTGGATAAGTGGCTGCTAATTTATAGCACCTGTGAGAAAAAGTGGCACAGCTAATCTAAACCAGATTCAAGCCAGAGGTGTTCTAGATAAACTAAAGGCCGCTGGTCAGTCTTAGGTTTAGACTGACCGGCGGCCTCTGGAGAGATTTCCCAGGGAGATGCTTGCCTAGGGAGATGTTCCGGGGGGATGCTCTGGGGAGATGCGCCGGGGCGATGCGCAACAGATGTGCAGCGACAGATCGGCCCCAGACGGTGCTGACTAGGCGGGTTACTCGGCTTCGCTGGCGGCAGCTACCGCTACGGCTTCAGCGGGTTCCTCCACCACTTCTTCGGGCAGGGGCTCGTCTGACTCCTGCTTGACAGTCAAGAAGCGAATCACCTCATCGCTGAGGCGCATGGCGCGCTCTAGGGGTGCGATCGCACCCCCAGGCCCGGTGTAGTTCATCTGGATGTAGATGCCCTCACGGTGACGGTCAATTTCGTAGGCCAGACGGCGCTTGCCCCGGTGCTGGGTCTCCAAAATAGAGGCCCCCTGATCTTTGAGCAGGGTCTGGTATTTGCCAATGGTGGCATCGATCGCCTCGTCATTGAGATCGGGGCGCAGGATGTACATGGTTTCGTACATGTAAGCTGTCATGAAAACTCCTTGTGGACATAGTGGCCTTTAGCAGCCAAAAATGGGCATAAACAAGCGCCTACGGCAATCGTCACCGCTGGCTCACCCATGTTCCAAGTATTGGCGCAAAGACAAGGATCTACAATCATACCAAGAATTGGCAGGTATTATGGCGCAACGCTACGTTAGGGTTCAGTCTCAAACCGGGCAACTGCACTACGGGCTGCTACGCCCCGACCGCAGTGTGCAGGTGCTCGACGCACCGCCCTGGTTACAGGGGCAGCCCACCGATATGGAGCTATCGGCCGATAGCTACGCCATGCTGGCCCCCTGTGCCCCCTCCAAGGTCGTAGCCATAGGCAAGAACTATGCCGCCCGCGCCATCGAGATGGGCACCACCACCCCTGCCGAGCCGCTGCTGTTTATCAAGCCCTCTACGGCAGTGATTGCTGCCGGGGCACCAATCTACTATCCCACCCAGGCTACCCAAATCGATTACGAAGGTGAATTGGCGGTGGTGATTGGCACTCGTTGCGCCCACGTGCCCCCCGATGAAGCCCACGCCAAAATCTGGGGCTACACCATTGCCAATGACATTACCGCCCGTGATCTACAACAGCGCGATGATCAGTGGACCCGAGCCAAGGGCTTTGACACCTTTTGCCCCCTCGGCCCCTGGATCGTGCGCGAACTCAGCCCTGGGGCGCGACTTCAGACCTTTCTCAACCAACGGGCAGAGCCCGTACAGTCGGCCTCTGTCGAAGACATGACCTACAGCCCCGACTACCTAGTCGCCTATATCAGCGAAATTATGACTTTGCTGCCCGGAGACGTGATCTTAACCGGCACCCCAGCCGGGAGCGGCCCCATGAAGGTAGGCGATCAAGTCAGAGTCGAAATCGAGGGCATTGGCGGCCTCAGCAACACCGTTGCCCTGCGACCCCAGGAGCGCTAGTGCTCCTGCATAGGAACGGTTTCAGTAGGGTGGGCACTGCCCACCCTGGGAAAACCATTTTCCAGAAGCCGCCTCAAACTAGCGCACCTGCATGTGCACCGCTTCGGAAAGGGTGGGGATCTCAGCATAGAGGCCCCGAAAGGTCTGCACCAGGGAAAAGCCCACCGAGACCAGCATGCCCAAAAACAGCACATTGGCCAGGGTGCTAAACAACAGGGTGCCAAACACACTGGGGTCAAGCAGGCTGAGAATCAGGCCGCACACCGCCAAAATAATGCTGAGCAAAATCGCCTGCATGGTGTTAAATCGAATAAATCGACTAATTTTTTCGTTGCGCACCACCAGCAAAATCAGGGCAAAAAAGACAATCAGCCCAAAAAACGGAATTGTGCTCTGCAGCGTGCCGTAGAGCGTGATTAGCGGCGACAGCGGCAGCAGCAAAAAGCCAAACACCGGGAACTGGCTGATCAGCTGCATGCCGTAGGGTAGCCCCGCCGTCACCGGCAAAATGTAGGGCAGAGCGGCAAAAATGCGGTCTAAAACGGTGGGGTTGGGCGAGCTGCTCCAGGTCATGATTTTCTCCAGACGACACGATAGGGGCGGTCGGGCTACAGCTTTACCATATCGCAAATCTATAGTTTGCTGGAGAGTTGGCCTAGAGCGCTTCCTCCCGAAGGCGCAAACCCTGCGCCCTTACATCGGGGTATCTTTGTTTTCCAGAGATCTCCTTAACCCGTTTATTTCTACCGAATTTTGCTTGGCTACCCCCGATACCCCTGGGCGAACCGCCGTTCGCCCCTACAGGTTGGCCGATTGGCAATCGGGGGTAGGGAATTTGGATTTAGTATCTATCACTCAATATCGGCCACTCGAAAACCCATTTGGCACTCAAACTGGGCCGGCTGGGCTTGGTCTAGGCGGGCCACTTGATGGCCACACCGCAAAACCCCCTGTTGCCACCGTGGTTGGCCATAGCGGTCAGCCATCAGACAGCTGCCGCACACCGTTTGGGGCGAGATTAGTTGGTTCTCGGTCATTATTACCAACATGGCAGTCACCTCCCGTGAGCCAGAGTTAACCTGAGCTTCTCCTCATCTTAGGATGCCTCAGATAACTCGCTGTGTGCTGGCATACGCAATCAAACGCAACCGGGGGTATAAAACGTTAGGTTAGTACCCCCGTGCCCTCGGCAGGCCATGGGTGGCTAATCTTGGGCTTTGCTCACCTGGCGGGGCTCAGGGGAGCCTTTGCGCTTCTTGGGCATAGGGGTGCTGCCCTCCTCAGGTTCGCTGCTGTGGTGCTCGCGCTGCCAGGCGGGCACGGTCTTGTCGTAGGCCATTTGCAGGGCGGCAGCGGCGACGGTGCGCAGGTCATACTCTTCGCTGAGCTGCGACACAATCGGCAAAAACGACGCCAGCCGCTCGCTGGTGATGGCTTCGCGCACCTGGCTGCGCAGCCGCTCTAGGTTGCGGGCCGCAATCTCAGCTCGGGTGGGAATTTTGACTAGGGTCATCGGCTGCTTGGTGTGGCGCTCAATTTGCCGCAGCTTGTACTTCTCTAGGGGAGTGACCAGGGAAATAGCCACGCCTTTTTTGCCCGCTCGGCCAGTGCGGCCAATGCGGTGCACATAGCTCTCCATGGCGTCGGGCATGTCGAAGTTGATCACGTGGGTGAGGTCATCCACATGCAGCCCCCGCGCAGCGATATCGGTGGCCACCACCAGCTTCACCTGCTGCTGGCGAAAGCGCAGCATCAGCCGCTCGCGCTGGGACTGGCTGAGGTCGCCGTGGTACTCATCGACGCTGTAGCCCGCCGCCTGGAGCTGGCGGGTGAGATCGCCCGCCGTGCGGCGAGTGCGCACAAAAATAATCGCGGTTTCAGGGTCTTCTAGTTCGAGAATGGGCTGAAGGGCGCGCACCTTGCTCCACCCTCGGGGCACGATGTAGCTCACCTGCTGAATCTGCTTGGGCGAGGCCTTGGGCGACTGCACCGTCACGGTGACGGGCGACTGCAAAAACTTGGTGGCCAGCTCGCGGATCGCCGGGGCCATGGTAGCCGAGAAGAAAGCGGTTTGCCGATCGGCGGGGGCTTTGCTGAGAATTTTCTCAACGTCTTGGATAAAGCCCATATTCAGCATTTCGTCGGCTTCATCGAGCACTAACCAGCCCAGGTTTTGCAGCGAGAGGCTGCCCCGGTTGAGCATGTCGAGGACTCGCCCAGGGGTGCCCACCACAATCTGGGTGCCCCGCCTGAGCTGCTCCTGCTGGCGCTCAATGGACTGACCGCCATAGATCGCCAGCACCTTGGGCCGACCGCTGATGCGAAAACCACGCATGGCCTGGCACACCTGCATCGCCAGCTCGCGGGTGGGGGTGAGCACCAGCACCTGCACCGCCGGGTTGCTGGCGTCGATCTGCTCCATCAGGGGCAGGGCAAAAGCGGCGGTTTTGCCGGTGCCGGTTTGGGCCTGGCCAATCAGGTCACGCCCCGAGAGCAGGTGGGGAATAGCCTCGGCTTGAATGGCCGTGGGTTCGGTGTAGCCCATGCCTTCGAGATGGCTAACGCGGGCGTCAGACAACCCTAGACTGGCAAACGATAAGGTCATGAATGGTTCCTCGGGACGGTGAACAAAGGGTGTAAATCAGTGGGTCAGACTTAGGGAAGGCTGGGGCGGGGCCACGGCGGCCACTTCGCCAAACAGGTCGTAGGTGTCGGCGGCGGTGATTTTAACCGGCACGATCTGGTTGAGGGGGGCGGCTCCGGTGACGTAGACCAGGCCATCGACCTCGGGGGCAAACCGGGCCGATCGCCCGATGGCCATACCCTGGGAGGGGTTTTCTTGCTCAATCAGTACGTCGACGACGCGACCAATGTGGGCGCGGTTGTGCTCCCAGGCGATGGGTTGCTGGGCCAGCATCAGGATTTCGCGGCGGCGATCGCGCTCTGCCGCTGGCACCGGGTTGGGCAGACTGTAGGCGGGGGTGCCCTCCTCGGCGGAGAAGCCAAACACGCCGACGTGGTCAAACCGATGGCGATCGACAAACGCTTGCAGATGCTCAAACTGAGCCTCGGTTTCGCCGGGAAAGCCCACGATAAAGGTGGTGCGCAGCACCGCCTCGGGCAGCGCCGCTTTGATCCGGTAGATCACGTCGTCGTTGACCTGGCCCTGCCAGGGGCGGTTCATGGCCCGCAGCACCTCAGGGTGGGAGTGCTGGAGGGGTAAATCGAGGTAGGGCAGCACATTAGGGGTTGCACGGATGGCGTCAATCACTGCGGGGGTGAGGCCCGTAGGATAGGCGTAATGCATGCGCACCCAGGGCACGTCGACTTCGCCTAAGGCCCGCAGCAGCTCAGCCAGGCGGGGCTGGCCGTAGATATCCATGCCGTAGTTGGTGGTGATCTGGGAGATCAGCACCAGCTCTTGCACACCCTCGGCGGCTAGCTGGTGGGCCTCGGCCACGATCGACTCAATGGGGCGCGATCGCTGATTGCCCCGCAGGTGCGGAATAATGCAGAAGGCGCAGCGGTAGTCGCAGCCCTCCGCCACCCGCAGGTAGGCCACGCTGGAGGCCGTAGTGCGGTAGCGGGGCACGGTTTCGTCGGCGATGTAGGTGGGCTCTGGGGAGACAATTTTCACCCGCTCCCCCGCCTCGGCCCGCTCGATCACTTCGACAATGCGGTTGTAGTCGCCAGTACCCACCAAGGCCACGGCTTCGGGAATTTCTTCGAGCAGCTCATGCTGAAAATGCTGGGCCAGACAGCCGGTGATCACCACTTTCTTTTGGGCGGCGGCTAGCTCAACTAGGGTGCGCACCGACTCTTCACGCGCCGCTTCGATAAAGCTACAGGTGTTGACTACCACGTAGTCGGCCAATTCTTCGTTGGCATCGACTTGGTAGCCCGCCTGCACCAGCAAGCCCAGCATGTGCTCGGTATCGACTCGATTCTTCTCGCAGCCCAAGTGGTTGAACGCGACGGTTGGCTTTAGCCCCATGGTGTCTCTCAATGTGTGAACAGGCCAGCTGTGCTAAAACCTGGGGTAGCAGAGTCGTCTGCTGGGTCGTCTGCTGTCTCAGGCAGGCTGGCTGCCGTACAGACGGTCCAGATCTCCCTAAAACGACCCCAGAGCCTTAGGCTTGGCATCCATCAATCCTGTGTTGACAAATTGCCCAGCAAATCTTTTGGCCAATGGCACCAGGGGGCAATACAAATTAACACTCATAAATAATACATCACAAAGTAGGGGCTGTCTCAAATGGCGGCCCAGGGATTGATATGCTGATAGGGTAGGTTGAGCCTGGGTTCGCTGCGGCAGGCTGGGTCAATCTATGGTTCTATACGTTAGGCGAGTCCAGGCAAAATAACGTGGACTTAATTGAAGTCTTTAACACCCGCAACCCGGTGATTGGGGTACTGCATCTGCTGCCCTTGCCCACCTCCCCCCGCTGGCAGGGCGACCTCCAGGCCGTGATTGATCGCGCTGAGCAGGAGGCTACGGCCCTGGCTTCTGGCGGTGTACACGGCATTATCGTCGAAAATTTCTTTGATGCCCCCTTTACCAAGGGCCAGGTCGACCCGGCGGTGGTCAGCGCCATGGGTCTGGTGGTGCAGCGATTGCAAACCCTGATTACGGTGCCGATTGGCCTCAATGTGCTGCGCAACGATGCCCGCAGTGCCCTGGCGATCGCCACCTGCACCGGGGCCGCGTTTATTCGCGTCAATGTGCTGACCGGGGTGATGGCCACCGACCAGGGGCTGATCGAAGGCTGCGCCCACGACCTGCTGCGCTACCGCAAAGAGCTGGGCAGTTCGGTGAAAATCTTGGCCGATGTGCTGGTGAAGCACGCCCGCCCCCTGGGATCGCCCAATTTGACTACGGCGGTGGAGGAGACAATTCACCGGGGGCTGGCCGACGGCATTATTCTCTCGGGCTGGGCCACCGGCAGCCCCCCCAGTCTCGAAGACCTGGAGCTGGCCAAAGCAGCAGCGGGCGATCACCCTGTGTTTATCGGCAGCGGGGCCGACTGGGAAAACATTGGCACCCTGATGAAGGCCGCCGACGGCGTGATTGTGGCCAGCTCGCTCAAGCGCCAGGGCAATATTAATTTGCCCATCGATCCAATTCGGGTGGGGCAGTTTGTGGAGGCCATGCAGGAGAGTTTACCGGCCCCGCAGGGCAGTCTAACTATGCCGACCATGGTGGCCCCCTAGGGAGGTGCCCGAGGGGGTGCCCCTATCCCTAAGCCGAAGGACTAATATAGACACTGACAGACCTGGGCAGGCAAACCTAATCTAGGGCCTGATCTGGGGCCAGATGTTTCTGTAGAGTTTGGGTGAGTTGTTTTGGAAGAGAGGCGCATCATGAGACGTCGTCGTCAAGAGAGCCGTTGGATTCATCGCTGGTCGCGCTGGCTGGTGGCGGGCATTGCCCTAATGGGTGCCCTGGGCACTGGCTATTTAACCCTGGGCAAGTTTTTTGGCGACGGCACCTGCCCGACCGAGGGCTGCGATCGCGTGCTTTCTAGCCCCTGGGGCACGGTGTTTGGCCTGCCCCTGACGCTGTTTGGCTTTTTGGCCTACGGCACCATGCTGGGGATGGCTGTGGCCCCGCTGCTGATCAATGCCGACCAAAACAAGGCCCTGCGCCAAAAGCTCGAAACCTGGACCTGGCCGCTGATGTTTTTGTTGGCCACCGCCATGGTGGTGTTTAGCGGCTATCTGATGACGGTGCTGGCCTTTGAGCTGCAAACCTTTTGCCCCTACTGCGTGGGGTCGGCGCTGTTTGCCCTGGCGATGTTTGGGATTGTTTTGCTGGGCAACCGCTGGGATGACCTGGGCCAGCTGGCGTTTATGGGCATTATTGTCGCTGTGCTGACGATCACAGCCACCCTGGCGATCTACGCCCCAATCAACGCCGGGAGCAGCCCCAACGGCGATCTGGCTGGCCAGGTGGGGCCGCCGATTACCACCGCCTCTGGCCCGGCTGAGGTGGCCCTGGCCAACCACCTAACCGATATTGGCGCAGTGATGTACGCCGCCTGGTGGTGCCCCCACTGCCACGACCAAAAGCAGCTGTTTGGGGCCGAGGCCACCCAGGCGCTCAACACCGTTGAGTGCGCCGAGGACGGGCAAAATTCGCAAACGGCTCTCTGTCGCTCAAAGCCTGAGATTACGGGCTTTCCCAGCTGGGAGATCAACGGTGAGTTTTACCCCGGCACCCAGAGCCTAGCTCGCCTGGCAGAGCTATCGGGCTACACTGGCCCCACCGACTTTCGCCGCTAGGGCTTGCACCCAATTTGACCAAAAACCCAAGCAGAAGGGGCCATTGCTGAGCAGTGGCCCCTTTTTTAGACCCCTCCCACATCCTGCTGGACTCCCGAGCTAACTGGGCGCAGACGATGTGCCCCTACTGGGTTGCCCCGCTGTGTTGATAGATGGACACCTCAAAGGGTTGGAGGGTTTTGGGCAGCGCCACGGTCTGGCCCTCGGGTTGGTCGGTGGAGAGCAGCACCTCCCAGCCGTCGGGCGCGATCGCATCATCGCAATCAAACGGCTGCTCGTAGGAGAAGTTAATCACCACCAGCAGGGTTTCGTCCTCATGTTCGCGCAGGTAGGCCAGATATTCGAGGGGGTAGTGCAGCAGCGATCGCCAGCTGCCCTGCAGCAGCGCCGGGCTGTTTCGCCGCAGCCGAATCAACCGCCGATAAAAGCTCAAAATTGAGTCTGGGTCGGCCAGCTCGGCCTCGACGTTGAGATCTTTGTAGTTGGCGTGCACCGGCAGCCAGGGCTCGACCTGTTTGCCAAAGCTAAAGCCCGCCTGGGCCGAAGCATCCCACTGCATGGGGGTGCGCGAGCCGTCGCGGGAGGGGGGCGTGTCGTCGGTGTCGCTGATTACGATCACCTGGTCGCGCAGCCGGTCTTGGGGGATGTCGTCGTTGTCGACCATACCCAGCTCTTGACCGTAGTAGAGAATGGGGGTGCCGCGCACCGTCAGCAGCAGCGCCGCCGCCGCCCGGGCAATGGTGACCGGGTCAATACAGAGGCTGCACTCTACCCAGCGCGACAGGTGGCGGGGAATGTCGTGGTTGTCGAGGAAATAGTTGGGCTGGGCAAAGGTCGGGGTGAGCCGTTCTTTTTTCTCTATGGCCCGCTGCAAGTCACCCGGAAACCAGGCGCACAGGGGAAACTCAAACTCTAGGGGCAGGTGCAGCTCATCGCCCTTGGCCCCGTAGAAGCTGATTGAGTCATACATCTGGTTGTCGATAAAGGTTTCGCCAATCAGCGCCCGCTCGCCGTAGCTGTCGAGCAGGGCGCGAATCTCTCGAATGATCTGGTGGTTGGCGGGCAGGTTTTTGTTGTAGTGGTGGTGGTAGTTTTTGTAGTTGTTTTGGCTGGTCGCCCCATACTTCATCGGGTTGTGGCGAAACTGGGGGTCTTTGCTGTAGGCGCTAGAGGCGTCGAGGCGAAAGCCATCGACCCCCCGGTCGAGCCAGAAGCGGATCACATCGTAGACGGCGGCGCGCAGATCGGGGTTTTGCCAGTTGAGATCGGGCTGATTTTTGTGGAAGGTGTGGTAATAAAACTGCTCGCGGTCGGGGCAGTAGGTCCAGCCGGGGCCGCCAAAATAGGAGAGCCAGTTGTTGGGGTAGGCTTGGCCGGGCACCGGGTCTTGCCACAGGTACCAGTCGGCCTTGGGGTTGTCGCGGCTCGACGCCGACTCGACAAACCAGGGGTGCTCGCTAGAAGAATGGTTGATCACCAGATCGAGAATGACTTTGATGCCCCGCTGATGGGCCGCCGCCAGCAGTTCGTCAAACTCGTCGAGGGTGCCGAAGGTGGGCCAGATGTCGGTGTAGTCGCTAACGTCGTAGGTGCTGTCGACCATGGGCGACCTGTAGATCGGCGACAGCCAAATGGCGTCGATGCCCAGGGAGCTAACGCTGTTGGGGTTGCCGTCGTTGAGGTAGTCGAGGCGGTCAATGATGCCGCGCAGATCGCCAACGCCGTCGCCGTTGCCGTCGGCAAAGGTGAGGGGATAGATCTGGTAAATAATGCCGGTTTCCCACCAGGGAAGCTGGGGTTGACCTGACTGAGCTGTCATAGGGCTAGATCCTGAGGTAACAAACTGACGATCGCCCTAGGGATTGGTTTCTGCAAGACCTGGTACTCTGAGGCGGAAATAACCCCAGCCATTAGCTAACGCGGAAGCCCTTGTATGGTGCGGAATTCCCTGGCTGCCTTCTGCCTTCTGCCTTCTGCTTTCTGCCTTCTGCCTTCTGCCTTCTACCGTTATAGACTAGCCCGGTGAAGCTCGGGCCGATCTGGGCCAGGCAAACTCTACCGGCTAAGCCGGAAGGCGATCGCACGCCTAAAGCAGTCTGGCTTTTTTGGGGGTTAGGTGGCAATGCCGACACCCAACACCACCATCACAAACAAGATCAGAGCGATTACCAAGAAGACACCAAACAGGAGACGGGAAATCGTGGCGGCCCCTCGGGCGACACCAGAAAATCCTAGCGCTCCGGCAATAACGGCGACGACTAAGGCAATAATGGCCCAGGTTAGTAAATCCATTAGAATTCTCCCACAGGCAAGCGACTCCTTAAAATTAGACCGCTGTTCTCTCCCTGTCTTCTACCTTTTGATTGAGGCCTCTAGCTGACGGGTGAGGCCGATCGAAGGAGCGATCGCCCCCCAGGCCGTCGCTGGCCAGGCTGACAATTTATACCGAATCCTGCTTGGCTACCGTCTGAACCCAGGGTTAGCCCCATCCCACCCAGCGAGTTGGGCGTTTGCTAGCAGCCAAGGCCCGGCCTGACCTGGGATTTGATGTATATAGGCCTAAACAATGGAATGATTAGACTATGGAAACCCTGACTATTACTCGACCCGACGACTGGCACCTGCATCTGCGCGACGGCGCAGCCCTGAAGGCCGCTCTGCCCCACACGGTGCGTCAATTTTCGCGCGCGATTGTCATGCCCAATCTCAAGCCCCCGGTACGCTCGGTGGCTGAGGCGGCGGCCTACCGCGATCGCATCTTGGCGGCGGTGCCAGCGGGCCAGCGGTTTGAGCCGCTGATGACCCTCTACCTCACCGACAACACCCGCCCCGAAGAGATTGTGGCGGCTCAGGCGACTGAGTTTGTCAAAGCGGTGAAGTATTACCCCGCCGGGGCGACCACCAATTCAGATGCGGGCGTCACTGCGATTGGCAAGTGCGATCGCGTCTTTGAGGCAATGCAGCAGGTCAACATGCCGCTGCTGCTCCACGGGGAGGTCACCGACCCAGGGGTCGATATGTTTGACCGCGAGAAAGTGTTTATTGATCAACACTTGATCCCCCTCAAGCAGCGGTTTCCACAGCTGCGGGTGGTGCTAGAGCATATCACCACCGCAGAGGCGGTGGAGTTTGTCTTGGCGACCGACAACGTTGCGGCCACGATCACCCCCCAGCACCTGTTGTTCAACCGCAACAGCATGTTTCAGGGGGGGCTGCGGCCCCACTACTACTGCCTGCCGATTCTAAAGCGCGAAATCCATCGGCAAGCGCTGTTGCGGGCGGCTACCTCGGGCAATCCTAAGTTTTTTCTGGGCACCGATAGCGCCCCCCATCCCCGCAACGCCAAAGAGAGCGCCTGTGGCTGTGCGGGGTGCTTTTCGGCCCTGCACGCCATGGAGCTATACGCCGAGGCGTTTGAGAGTGTGGACGCCCTCGACAAACTAGAGGCCTTTGCCAGCTTCTATGGGCCAGATTTTTATCGGCTGCCGCGCAATCGCGATCGCATTACCCTGACCAAAACCACCTGGCAAATTCCCGCTGAGCTGCCCTTTGTCGACGATGGGCTGGTGCCGCTGCGGGCCGGAGAAGCGATCACCTGGAGGTTTGAGGCAGAGGGCTGAAGGCGGAAGGCGGAAGGCAGAAGGCGGAAGGCAGAAGGCGGAAGGCGGAAGGCAGAAGGCGGAAGGCGGAAGGCAGAAGGCAGAAGGCAGAAGGCAGCTTCCTACTAACCCCGCTGGGGTGA
>RECJ01000011.1 GCA_007694115.1 Leptolyngbya sp. DLM2.Bin27
TACTTTCACAACGACGAGCTAAATATATCGGGGGTTTACCCCGAGCTGGCTAGCGAGATCGAGCAGTTTTTTACCAACGCCCTGGCCGACAGCAACTGCCTCACCTACGCCGACTGGCAAGACCGCCCCTGGCTCGAAACCCTCAAAGGTCGCGCCGCCCTGTTGTTTAAAAATCTGCTGTAGATGGCACGGACAGACCCCAGGGGTCTAGCCGTGATCTCGCTGTCCATGGGCAGAGCAGGTGCAGGCCCCTGGGATCTCGGCTAGCTAGCCAGATCGATCGCAAATACCCAGTCTTTGTAGGCCTCGTCGCGGCCTTCGGTGATGGCGGTGAGCTGGTCGCGCAGGCGGTCGGTGACCGGGCGGTGGGTGGGCAACTTATAGGACTCCACCTGGCGCACCGGGGTGATTTTTGCCGCCGTGCCGCTGAGAAACACCTCATCGGCGATCAGCAGCTCTGACTTGTCGACCGGACGCTCGACCACCTCAATGCCCAGGTCACGGGCCAGGGTGAGAATGCTGTCGCGGGTGATGCCTTCGAGAATATCCTGCTCATAGCCGGGGGTGATCAGGCGGCCATTGCGGACAATAAACACATTCATGCCCGAGGCTTCGCTGACCTTGCCCTGGGAATTCATCAAAATCGACTCGTCAAAGCCCGACTCCACCGCCTCGGTTTTGGCCAGCGATGAGGTGATGTAAGCGCCGCTGATTTTGCCGCGCAGGGGCAGGCTGCGGTCTTCTTGGCGATACCAGGAGCTAAACCGACAGGTGACCCCCTCGGGGGAGAGGTAGTCGCCCAGTTCTAGGCCGTAGACAAAAAAGCTTTTGTCGACATTGTGCAGCCGGGGCGAAATGCCCAGGTCTGAGGTGTAGACAAAGGGGCGAATGTAAAAGGATTTGTCGGGGCTGTTTTTGCGGACAAAATCTTCGATCACCGCCTGAATTTTGTCGGCAGGCAGGTCGTAGTTAAGCAGCCGAGCGCTGGTGCTGAGCCGCTGACAGTGGCGGTCAAGGCGAAACAGCAGCACCCGCTTCCCCCCCGCTGGGTCAGGCAGGCCGCGCAGCCCGCCAAAGGCCCCGGTGCCGTAGTGGAGGGCGTGGGTGGCAATGGAGAGTTTTGCATCACTAAAGTCACAAAACTGGCCTTCAAAATAGGCGACGGGTAAAAAGTTGTGCATGGCTACGGCTGGGCTAAACACGGCATCTCTCAAGAATAGACCCAATCTACAGCCTTATTGAAATTAACCCCGCCAAACTGGGGCGGATGCGATCGCACTGCGGCCAGCCTGGGAGTCAGAGATCTGCAATCGGGGTCAATGCCGCTGGGGTCGATCGGCCTTGGGGCGCTGGGGCAAAGTATGCAAACACCCCCTCTAGATGGATTACGCCCTCGTTCTAACCACCTAAAGTCTAGGGAGGAATCGTGAATCGCTCACTCGAATCGCTCACTCGAATCGCTCACTCGAATCGCTCACTCTATGCCGTCCAAGCTAGCCCTGGTGTCCCTGGTGCGCTCCCTTCGCCAATATCAGCCAGCGGGAAATCGGCCCCTGGCCGATCGGCCCCACTGGGCAGCACCGGCAGCAGAGCAGAGCCCAGGGCAGCGGACAGATCAAAGAGCGATCGCACACAGTTGGGGTCACTACTCGTAAGCATGGCAAACAGCAATTGTCCCCCACCCTCCCAAGCCTTGACCTACAGCCGCCACACCGTTCTCGTTATCGATCGGGCACCCACCAGCGCTGACGCCTACCGGCGTCTACTTCAGCAGCAATCAGACCTGGCGTATCAGGTTTTAGCCGAGTCCGAAGACGGCCCGATCGCAGAGCTGTGCCACTCTCGATCCGTTGACAGCATTTTGCTAGAGGCTCACGCCCCAGACCCCCGTGGCCTAGAGCTGACCCGGCAGCTCGCCAGCCAAATGGGAGATCGCTGCCCGCCGATTATTGTGGTCGACGCCAACGATGCCTACCTTGCCGTGGCAGCCCTCAAGGCCGGAGCGGCAGACTATCTGGTCAGAGATCACATCACCGCCGATCGGCTCCACCGGGCGCTGAGCGCAGCGGCCCCTAGACTGAGCGATCTGAGCGATCTGACCGCCTATCTCCGGCCCCGAGACCGAGAGTGGTTTCTAGCCGTGGGGTCAGACCTACAAGCAATCGCCGGTCAAGCCGGCTATTTTCACTGGGTCAGCCCCACCTTTGAGCGCCTACTCGGCTGGACGACTGCCGAAATTACCTCCCGCCCCTGGATCGAGTTTATTCACCCCGACGATCTCGCCAGGTCAGTCGCCATGGCAGAACGTCTGCTCTCGAGCAACGACGTGTTGGCGTTTGAAAACCGTTACCGCCACCGAGATGGCACCTACCGCTGGCTGCGCTGGCGCTGCCAGATGGACTCTGCCCAGCAGGTCAGCTACGGCACAGCGGTTGACATCACTGCCCTCAAACAGTCAGAAGCGGCCCTAGACAAAAGCCATGACCAACTTGAGCAGCAGGCGCATATTTACGACGCCATGCTTTCCACCATTAGCGATTTCGTCTATTTATTTGACCGTGACGGGCGCTTCATTTTTGCCAACCAACCCTTGCTTGACCTGTGGGGTATTCCCCTAGCCGATGCAGTTGGGAAAAATTTCGTCGATCTCAACTATCCCGACGTCCTGGCGGCCAAACTGAAGCAGCAGATCGAGCGCGTGTTCAACACCGCCCAGACCGTGCGAGATGAGACCCCCTACACCAGTCCCACCGGCGTCAGCGGCATTTACGAATATATTTTTGCGCCGCTGCTAGGCCCCGACGGCTCGGTGCAGTCGGTGGTTGGCTCGACTCGCAACGTAACTCAGCACCGGCAGATCGAGGCCACCCTGCAAGAAAACGAAGCCCGCCTGCGGCTGATTACAGAAACAGTGCCACAAATCATCTGGATCACCGACGCCGCCGGCAACGTTGAGTTTATCAATCGGCAGTGGCAAGACTACACCGGCGACCCGACTGAGTCGACCTCAGCCCTCAAAGCGTTAATCCGCTTTGTGCATCCCGAAGACGTTGCCCTGACCATGGCAGCGTTTAACCAGGCCCTAGAGTCCGGCAGCTCTTTTCGCACCGAGCACCGCATTCGCTCAGCCGCTGGCACCTATCGCTGGTTTCTGGCCCAGGCCGAGCCCTACCGCGATCTGCACCAGGGCCACATCACCCGCTGGTTTGGCACCCTAGTCGATGTGCACGATCTCAAGCTGGCCGAAGCCGCCCTGCGCAGTTCAGAAGCCAAATATCGATCGCTGTTCAATTCTATGGACGAAGGCTTTTGCATTTTGCAGGTGGTGTTTGACGCCGCCGATCGAGCCATCGACTACCGTTACCTTGAGGTCAACCCGGTTTTTGAGCGGCAGACGGGCTTGAGCAATGTCCTGGGCAAAACCATCCGTGAGCTAGTCTCAGACCTTGAGCCCTTTTGGTTTGACATCTACGGCAGAG
>RECJ01000050.1 GCA_007694115.1 Leptolyngbya sp. DLM2.Bin27
ATGAAGTGTTAGTGTTTGATTTTGATAAAAGTACGAATGAATTTCGCTCAATTAAGTATGGCTTTCTCAGGACAAAGATTCATTGACATCTTTTGAGTGATGTCTCAGGAATTCAAGTCACATTCTCTAGATCTATCGGCGAAGATTTTAACTCATATGGGTTGGGATTCAATTATGGTCGTCAGTTTTCGATAGCCTTGAAAAGGAGTGAACCAATACCAATTTTTAGTGATGGCCGTAAAGAGAAAATAATGGCAGAAAAGGTGCAGAGCTTTCTGGGAACACGTAATCTTTCTGTAGAGAATTCGTCTCCACTAACAAATCTCGAAATCATCAAAGTATCTCATTTAGTCAGGTATGGTAATAGCCTTGGGCAAGACATGACGGTTGACAAATTCAAAACAAAGCTTATGCAAGATCCAAATGATATTGAGGCTTGTCAGGTTCTTGCAGTTGCTCTATTTGTCAAAGGTGAGGAAGCGCAGGCAAGGAGGATTTTAGAGAAAGCACAAACTCTACACGAGGATAGAGGCAATGCTGAGGAAGCAGTTCAGATAAAGCATACTTTAGATCCGTTACAGCCAAATATATAGAAAAGATATAGATTGATATATATAGCAATCCACATTTTGAGAACCGCTATAAGTGAAGAGTGGTTAAACCCAATAGACGCTTAAACCAATTGACAGATTTACTCATACTGCTCTGGCTTTGAGTCAATAGATAGTAATTAACGAATTCTATTTCGATAGTAATTCATATCAGTGTTTAATTGGCCCAAGTTCATCTGGCAACGCCTCAATAGACCATTTCAATGCTAGACATAGCGCTTTCACCTGCGGGAGCGTCAGTTTTGCATCCTTATATCGCCCTGTCTCCCAGTTGCTCACTGTCTGCACTGACACGTTTACCGCAGCAGCCACATCTCGCTGGGTCAACCCCAACTCTTCTCGTCGACGCTTTAATGCAGATTCTTGGGGGGGTAGATTTTCAGGCATGGATACAAGAAACTTATATAAGCTGCTTGATTTTTTGCTATAAGCAGCTTATGGTTGGAGTGAGTTTACGAGATGGCTTCAGATGGGCAAAACCATTGGGGTTTTGTCGTAGAAGTCGTTTGGCATTTTGCTAACTCAGTTTCCCATCTCGCGGGGGGGTTCGCACCCTTCGTGGGGATTCTTGCGGCAAAAGACCTCCGAGTTTTTACAAAACTCGGAGGTCTGGATCCCTTTCTCGTCCTTTATTCACCGATCGCCATGTCAGACTTCATTCCCAACAGCGAAATCTACCGCCAGCCGCCCTCCGGCAACCCGCCCAGCCCAGAGCCCACCGACCCCCGCGAACCCGTGCGCGTCATGCTGATCGGCACCGCCACCGCCATGGAACTCGTCATCGCCCATCTCCACAGCATCGGCTTTGCCGAGCCCCGCGCCTGGAGCAAACCCCAGCTCGACCCTGCCACCGGGCAACCCATGCGGATTCTGACCAAATGGATTCGCCACTAGAGATCGGGGTCTAGGCACAGGGTAGGGCTGGGCAAATGCCATTTGCCCCTACGGGTGGGCTAGACGATCGCAGGTATCTCTGGCATCACCGCCTTAGGGTCAGGCAGCGTCTCGGGATCGCCCACATAGATACCCAGCGACCGGGCCACCTTCACCATCGTGCTGTCGGCTTCCACCGGGCTGGGGCAGACCCCGCGCTGGTGGCAATCGTGCACGGTGGCGATCACGTCGCCCAGGTCTTTAGAGCGCACCCGGCCTGCCTCCCACACCACCATGCGGTTGTAGCGGCCCTCGGCGATTAGGTCGATGGCCTTGCGGCCAAAGGCAGCGGCCAGCAGCCGATCGCTGGCGGTGGGAATGCCGCTGCGCTGAATGTGGCCCAGCACCATGGCGCGGGTTTCGACCCGATCCATATCGCAGTAGGCGGTGTCGCCGGTTTGGCAGAGAGTACGGCTGCGATCTGCGATCGCAGTAGCCAGCAAGTCGCCAATCAGGTGCTGGCGCTGGCCGTCTTCACCGCGAACCCCCTCGGCCACCACCACCAGGGCAAACTTGCGGCCCCGCTGGCGCAGCTCGGCAATGTGCTGGCAGATCTGCGTCACCACCTGGGGGGTGAGCACAGGCACCAGCTCAGGAATCAAAATCACATCGGCCCCGCCCGCAATGCCGCCGTGGAGCGCCAGGTGCCCGGCGTCGCGACCCATGACCTCGACCACCATCACCCGGTCGTGGCTGGCGGCGGTGAAGGTGAGGTCGTAGAGGGCGCTGTTGACGGTCTGCACAGCGCTGTTAAAGCCAATCGACTTTTCGGTAAAGGGCACATCGTTGTCGATGGTTTTAGGAATGCCGATCAGGTTCCAGCCGCCGCGCTGGGCCAGATCGTAGATGATGTCGAGGCTGCCGTCGCCGCCGATGGCAATCAGGGCATCGAGGTTGAGTTTTTGGTAGCCCGCTAAAATTTTGGCCACGTTGTCGGCCCCGTCGGGGTAGCCCTTGTTGAGCGATCCGAGGATGGTGCCGCTGAGAAATTGCAGCACATCGAGACCCTGCAAAATGCCGGGAATGTCGTAGCCGTGGTCGGCGAGGCGCAGGTGGTCGGGATCGTACTTGCCGTCGGCCACCTCGATAAACCCGGCGGTGCTGTAGGGGATGCCGATCACATCCCAGCCGCGCCGGTTGGCGCACTTGACCACCGCTCGAATGACGGCGTTGAGGCCGGGGCAGTCGCCGCCGCTGGTGAGAATGCCGATGCGCTGAGTGGATGTCATAGAAGGGTATCTAAAAGGCTGCTACCCCTATCCTCAGGCCGATAGAGCCTGAGGTACCCCTACTCTTCAACAGTCTTTAATAGTCTTAACGGAGAATAACCTTCAACCCAGTTTTGCCTGAGGAGACGGCCAGCAAAGCAACTATCCCACCAACGAGTTGTTCCACCGTAGGGGCAAACGGTTGTTTACCCGATGTTGTTTGCCCGATGTTGTTTACCCGATATTGTTTACCCGATGCAGAGCCTCAGTTAACTGCACAGGTCGGTGGTCCAATCTGCGGGGCCACGGCCAGGTTGGCAGCGCACCTGCTGACCGGCCCAGTCGAGCCGCCATTGGTTGCCCTCGGGCACAAACTCCAGGCGATAGCGGATGCCGTTGACTGAGTCATCGAGCAGGCCCGTTTGGGCTAACATCACCAGCGCTGAATCATCGGTTTGCTCGATCAGCTCAATGTTTTCTTCAAAGTTGCCTTCCCCTGGGTCGGGGCTGCCAAAGGTCGCTAGGGCCACGGCGGTGGGCTCGGCCCCCACGGCGTCTTCGGGCACGGGCAATTCGTTGTAGTCAGCGCGATCGCCGACGAGGCCAACCCCAGGGGTTGGGGCCGGGGTTTCTGCCGGGGGGGCGGGGGGTGGGGTCGTGGCGGTGGGCTCACAGGCGGCCAGGGGCACCATCAGTGCGCCAGCGGTCAGG
>RECJ01000097.1 GCA_007694115.1 Leptolyngbya sp. DLM2.Bin27
CCCAGTTTTAGTAAATCGCCATAGCGTCCCACCCTCCCTTCACCTGTTAATAGTTGAGAAATACAACTTTCCTCCTAAATGCCGCTGGGGTATGAGCATTGACAATTTATACCGCCGCGAGTATTTCAATTTAGATCAGAAATGGGGGGTGGTGAGGGCGGGATGACCCCGCCCCAACAGGGTCAACTGCCGCCGATGCGGGCGACGTCACGGGCATTTTCTTCAAACGCTGCTGTCAGGGCATCGTCGCCGGTCAGCCCATCGGCCAGGGCTTTTTGGATGTGTTGCAACACCCGCTTATAGTCGCGGGGCATCACCTTCACAAACTTGGGCACAGTGTTCTCCCAGTCGGCCAGCAGCATGATCCCCCGCTTGCTCTGGGTGTAGTCAATATGGCGCTGGATCAGCTCTTGCAGATCGCGAATTTCTTCGGGGTCGGCCAGTTTCTCCAGATCCACCATTTCGGTGTTGCAGCGGGTGGCAAAGTCGCCCGCCTCGTCGAGCACGTAGGCGACGCCGCCGCTCATGCCCGCCGCAAAGTTGCGCCCGGTCACTCCCAGCACGATCGCCTTGCCGCCGGTCATATATTCGCAGGCGTGATCGCCGACGCCTTCTACCACCGCCGTCACCCCCGAGTTGCGCACGCAGAAGCGCTCACCCGCCAGGCCACGAATGTAGGCTTCACCGCTGGTGGCACCGTAGAAGGCCACATTGCCGGTGATGATATTCTCCGCCGGAATAAAGGTGGACTGCTTGGGCGGGTAGACAATTAGCTTGCCGCCGCTGAGGCCCTTGCCCAGGTAATCATTGGCTTCCCCTTCTAGCTCTAGGGTGACGCCCTTGGGCACAAAGGCCCCAAAGCTTTGCCCGGCGCTGCCCTGGAAGTGCAGGCGCACGGTATCTTCGGGCAGCCCTTCCCAGTGGCGCTTGGTGATTTCGTGGCCGAGGATGGTGCCGACCACCCGGTTGACGTTTTGGATCGGCAGGGTGGCGGCCACCTTTTCGCCGCGCTCGATGGCGGGGGCGCATAGCTCTAGCAGGGTGGTCATATCTAGAGATTTCTCTAGGCCGTGGTCTTGGGTCATTTGGCAGTAGCGGCCCACCTCGGGGCCAACCTCGGGCTGGTGGAGGATGGGGGAGAGGTCGATGCCCTTGGCTTTCCAATGCTCAATGGCGGCCTTGGGCTCTAGCGCATCGGTGCGGCCAATCATCTCATCCAGGGTGCGGAAGCCGAGCTGGGCCATGAGTTCGCGCATATCTTGGGCGATGAACTGCATGAAGTTGACCACATGGTCGGGGTCACCCATGAAGTGCTTGCGCAGCTCGGGGTCTTGGGTGGCGACGCCTACAGGGCAGGTGTTGAGGTGGCAGACCCGCATCATGATGCAGCCCATGGAGACCAGGGGAGCGGTAGAGAAGCCAAATTCTTCGGCCCCCAGCAGAGCGGCGATCACCACGTCGCGGCCCGTTTTCATCTGGCCGTCGGTTTCGACCACGACCCGGCTGCGCAGGTTGTTCAGCACCAGGGTCTGGTGGGTTTCCGCCAATCCCAGCTCCCAGGGCAGGCCCGCATGCTTGATCGAGGTCTGGGGAGAGGCCCCGGTGCCGCCGTCGAACCCGGCGATCAAAATCACATCGGCGTGGGCCTTGGCCACCCCGGCGGCGATGGTGCCGACTCCGACTTCCGACACCAGCTTGACGTTGACCCGGGCCTCGCGGTTGGCATTTTTGAGGTCGTGGATCAGCTCGGCTAGGTCTTCGATGGAGTAGATGTCGTGGTGGGGCGGCGGCGAGATCAGGCCCACACCGGGGGTGGAGTGGCGCACCTTGGCGATCCAGGGATAGACTTTGCGGCCCGGTAATTGACCGCCTTCGCCAGGTTTAGCGCCCTGGGCCATTTTGATCTGAATCTCTTTGGCCTGGGAGAGGTAGAGGCTGGTGACGCCAAAGCGGCCCGAGGCCACCTGCTTGATGGCGCTGTTTTTAGAGTCGCCCTTTTCGTTAGTCCAGGTGTAGCGGTCGGGGTCTTCGCCGCCCTCGCCCGTGTTAGATTTGCCGCCCAGGCGATTCATGGCGATCGCAAGCGACTCATGCGCTTCCTTAGAAATCGATCCGTAGCTCATCGCCCCGGTCTTAAACCGGCGGGTGATCGCCTCCACCGGCTCGACCTCGTCGATGGAGATCGGCTCTCGCGGCTTGAACTGGAGCAAATCACGCAGGCGGAACAGCTGCTTTTCTTGCTGGTTGACCAGGGCGGCGTAGCGCTTGTAGGCCTCGTAATCGCCCGTTCTCACCGCCTTTTGCAGGCTGTGGATGATTTCAGGGCTAAACAGGTGGGCTTCGCCTTCTTTGCGCCACTGGTAGTCGCCACCGACGTCAAGGGTAATGTGGTCGGTGGGGCGATCGGGGAAGGCGTGGCGGTGCCGCCTCAGGGCTTCTTCGGTCAGCACATCTAGCCCGACACCCTCAATGCGCGATGCCGTCCAGGTGAAGTATTGGTCGACGACGGTGTGGTTGAGGCCCAGGGCTTCGAAGATCTGCGCGCCGCGATAGCTCTGGATGGTGGAAATGCCGATCTTAGAGGCGATTTTAATCACCCCCTTGGTGACGGCCTTGATGAAGTTCTGACAGGCTTTGTCAAACTCCATGGGGGGCAGCAGCTGATCGCTGATCATGCCCTCGATGGTGTCGAACACCAGGTAGGGGTTGATCGCGCCGCAGCCGTAGCCGATCAGGGTGGCAAAGTGGTGGACTTCGCGAGGTTCGCCCGACTCTAGCACCAGGCCGATGCGGGTGCGGGTGCCGTTGCGAATCAGGTGGTGGTGCAGACCAGCGACCGCCAGCAGGGCGGGGATCGGGGCATGGACTGGGGTGATCTCTCGATCGGAGAGGATGATCAGGCTGGTGCCGCTGGCAATGGCGGCATCAGCTGCCGCACAAATGCCGTCCAGAGAGGCTTTCAGCCCCGCTTCTCCCTCAGCCGCCGGGAACACAATCGGCAACGTCACCGAGGAGAAGCCCTGATCGCCTGCCTGCTTCAGTTTGGCCAGTTCCGCATTGGTGATGATCGGAGTTTTTAGATTGATCAGCCGACAGCTCTCGGGCTCGGGCTGGAGCAGGTTACGCTCGCTGCCAATGGTGGTATCGGCGGAGGTGATGATCGCCTCGCGGATGGAGTCGATGGGCGGGTTAGTCACCTGGGCGAACAGCTGGTGGAAGTAGTCGTAGAGCAGCCGGGGCTTGTTGGAGAGCACCGGCAGGGGCGTATCGGTGCCCATGGCCCCGATCGCCTCAACGCCGTTCTCGGCCATGGGCTTGAGCAGCAGCCGCAGTTCTTCAAAGCTGTAGCCGAAGGCGGTTTGGAGGGTGGTAAGGGGGGCGGTGGGGTGGTGGGGTGATGGGGTGGTGGGGGCAGATCCGTTCTC
The DNA here is from genome assembly GCA_007694115.1 of Leptolyngbya sp. DLM2.Bin27. Taxonomy (GTDB): domain Bacteria; phylum Cyanobacteriota; class Cyanobacteriia; order Phormidesmidales; family Phormidesmidaceae; genus Nodosilinea. Next base: position 3,426 of record RECJ01000097.1, read on the forward strand.
ACCATCTCGCCCGCCCGCCATCTCACCATCAGGTAGATCAGCTAGTTTGACGAGGTGCTGATCGAGCCATTCGCGGTAGGGTTGCTCGGTGGCGATCTGCTGCTTGATTTCTTCGTCGGAGACAATCCGGCCCTCTTCCATATTCACTAGGAACATGCGGCCTGGTTCGAGGCGACCTTTGTAGGCCACATTCTCGGGTTCAATGGGCAGCACCCCGGCTTCGGAGGCCATGATCACCAGGTCGTCTTTGGTGACGGTGTAGCGGGAGGGGCGCAGGCCGTTGCGGTCGAGCACTGCCCCCATCATGGTGCCGTCGGTAAATGCGATCGCAGCCGGCCCGTCCCAGGGCTCCATCAGGCAGGCGTGGTATTGGTAGAAGGCCTTTTTCTCGGCGCTCATCGACTCGTGGGCCGTCCAGGGTTCGGGCACCATCATCATCATGGCGTGGGGCAGCGAGCGGCCCGCCAGGGTCATGAGTTCTAGGGTGTTGTCAAAAATGCCGGAGTCGCTGCCCTCTTTGTTGATCAAGGGCTTAGCCCGCTCTAGGCTGTCGCCAAACAGATCCGACTCAAACATTGACTGGCGGGCATACATCCAGTTGATATTGCCGCGCAGGGTGTTGATTTCGCCGTTGTGGGCCACGTAGCGGTAGGGGTGGGCCCGCTCCCAGCTGGGGAAGGTGTTGGTGCTAAAGCGCGAGTGCACCAGGGCCAGGGCACTCTCCATATCGGTGTCGGCTAGATCAAGGAAATAGAGCCCCACCTGCTCAGGGGTGAGCATGCCCTTATAGACCACCGTGCGGCAAGACAGGCTGGTGGCGTACAAATAGGGGTCGATCCCGGTAGAGTGAATGGCGGAGTGCGCCCGTTTGCGAATGATGTAGAGCTTGCGCTCAAAGGCCAGGTCGTCGGCCAGATCGCCGGAACGCTGGATGAACACCTGCTGCATGAAGGGTTCGCTGGCCTTGGCGGTTTCCCCCAGGGAGGCATTGTCGGTGGGCACATCGCGCCAGCCCAGCACCTTTTGCCCTTCCTCGGCAACGATCTGCTCAAACAGGCGGCGACCCTCTGCCCGCTCCACCGCCTGGGGCGACGAGAAGAAGAACCCCACCCCATACTGCCCCGGCTGAGGCAGAGCAATGCCCTCTGCCGCCGCTACCTTAGCCATAAATCGGTGGGGCATTTGCAGCAAAATGCCCGCGCCGTCGCCCGTATTGGCCTCGGCCCCCACCGCCCCCCGGTGGGCCAGGTTGACCAGAATAGTCAGCCCTTGATCCACAATGCTGTGCGACTGCGCGCCTTTCATATGGACGATGAAGCCAACGCCGCAGGCATCGTGCTCGTACTGCGGGTGGTAAAGACCTTGGGCTTGGGGCGGTTGAGATAGGGTCATTGATTTATCGAGCAAAAGAAAGGAACTCAAGCAGGGAAAGGCATAGACCGTGCCTAGTTATTTTGCAGCCAAGCGTGAGCCGCTGCCCTGTCTCTTAAGAAAATAATCAGATCAAGTCCCCAGAAACTTTGCAAAATATCACAAAGGTCGCGATATTTTAAACACTGGACATTTCTGCTATATGGGATACAACTACAAGAATCGACACGATACAGCAGTGGTATGATTAGCTGGCGCGAAGGTGATGCTCTGAAAAGTGCCCAATGAACGTGAAAGTGACTATTGAAGCTGCGGTATCGCCCCCAGAGAAAGACCTGAATGATTTGCAGTTTGCAGCATCTGCACTGACAAGCAAGCCGGACAGCATCGCTGTAGCGATCCAAGAAGAAAACGGCCAGTTTTTTTTGATAGCCAGCTTCAAGATAAAAACGACTGCCCAGTATAAAGTGGTTGATCGGATTTCAGAGGGATTTGCATGCTCCCTCGCCCACTGAACGGGTGATCAACATACCTGTGTTTCATTCCCCCGGTAGAGGGGGCTATGTTGGCCAAATACTTTGACGCAAGGCGGGAGTTGGCCAGCTTTCAAGCGTCTAAGCTGAGTCGGGCTTGAGCAGGAGGCTGGCGACAACGATGCCGATGATCGCCAAGATCGCCATGGGGTAAAAGGCATAGGTGTAGGTACCCCACCAGTCTCGAATTTGGCCCGTAATCAGGGTGCCTAGCATTGCCCCCACGCCGTAGGCGGTAAACACCAGGCCATAGTTTTGAGCATACTGTTCGGGATCAAACAAGCGCAGGGTGGCCGTTGGTGCGATCGCCAGCCAGCCGCCGAGACAAAACCAAAATAGACTAAACGCTATCAGATAGGTGACGACCTGACCCGCCTGGGCATTGACCATCAAAAGACAGGCCACCAGCATACAGCTGTAGGATACGATCGCCACTTGGTGAGGCCGGTAGCGATCGGTGAGCCAGCCAAACAGGGGCCGACTGACCCCGTTGAACAGAGCAAATAGGGCCACGCTTTGGGCGGCAACGGTGGGGCTAACGGCAATAATTTCTTCCCCCACCGGGCTGGAGATGCCAATGGCGCTGAGGCCTACCAGGGTACCGATGGCATAGCAGATCCAGAGGCCGTAGAAGGATCGACTGGTGAATAGACGGGGCGGATAGGTGCGAACCACAGGGGCCGTCGCCTGGGCCTGCGGGCTCTGGAGCGGATACCAACCCTGGGGGGGCAGCTTGAGGGTAGCTGCGATCGCCACAATCACCACCATAAACACCAAACCCAGCAGTCGCAGCGTAGGCCGCACACCAATGCTGCCAATCAAACTGTTGGCCAAAGGCGCGGTAATCAAAGGCGAGAGGCCAAATCCAATAATGGTCAGGCCCACCGCCAGCCCCTTCCGCTCTGGAAACCAGCGGGCCACAATCACCATCGGCACCCCGTAGGTCAGGCCCACCCCGGTGCCCGCGATGACCCCATAGGCAAGGGTAATGGTGCCAATGTGATCGGCAACGCTAGCCAAAATGTAGCCCACCCCCACCACTACGCCGCCGCCAGCGGCCACCGTCCGAACGCCGATGCGCGGGATAAAGAAACCGGCAATGGGCATCAGCATCGCGTAGCACACGAGCGCCACCGTGAAGGGCAACAGGCTCTCGGTGGCGCTAATGCCCAATTCTGCTTCTAGGGGTTTTCTGAAAATACTCCAGGAATACACAGTGCCCAGACACAATAGCACCGTGATCCCTAGGGGAATAAACAGCCATCGCCCCCGCATGGCGGAGAGCCCAAACACAGTCACTGGGGTAGCAGGGTAGGTGGAGTCCATCGACATATGGCTAAGGCGTGATTCAGCGCACAATGGGTTTGAAAAACTCTACCAGACTCAACCCTAGAGAGGGTTAGCATCTGTATCTGAGCTGGCAGATTGCTACCGGCAGCAAAAACTCTAGGGAGGAATGTCACTGAATTAAGACTGGTGGCAGTGCCCGCCCAGCCCTGTCAAGGTGAGGCAGATTTAGGGGCCGATCCCTCGAATTGGCCGCTGAGCCTAGGACTGAAGTCCTAGGCTCAAAGCCGAAATCCTCTGAAGCGGATTGGCAGCCGAGTTCCCCAGTCTGCTAAAGCAGACTTTCGCTATGAGCCAGGGAGTTCACTCCCTGGTGGTTGTGGCCGGAGTCCCTTAGCCTATGGGCATTTCGGGAATAGTTTAGCCACCTTGACAGGGCTGGCAGTGCCCACCCTAGGGCAGGTCAGGCTTCTGGCGATCTGCGGGGGTTGATTCCAGCTTATTTCAGTACCATTCACCGTAGGGATCATTTGTCTCCCCGCCGTTTCAATGAAACTGTCTTGGGGCCGTCATCCACGGTTCATCGGGGGTGGTTACTCAGATTTCTAGCCCTCGCTGATCAGTTGCAGCAGCTGCTCGGTGGAGATCTTGCCGCTCATGTCGGTGCCTTCGAGCAGGCTGTCGGCCAGGTCGCGTTTTTGCTTGTGCAGGTCTACAATTTTTTCTTCGATGGTGTTTTTGGCCACCAGGCGATAGATGGTGACCGGGCGCTGCTGGCCGATGCGGTGGGCGCGATCGCTCGCCTGATCCTCCACCGCCGGGTTCCACCAGGGGTCCATGTGGATCACGTAGTCGGCGGCGGTCAGGTTGAGCCCAGTGCCCCCCGCCTTCAGGCTGATCAAAAACACATCGCCCTCCCCCGCCTGGAAGGCATCGACCCGCTTTTTGCGATCCTTGGCGGGGGTGCTGCCGTCGAGGTACTGGTAGGCGATATTTTGCCCGTCGAGAAACTCGCGCAGAATGCTCAGGTGGTCGACAAACTGGCTGAAGACCAGGGCCTTGTGGTGGTTCTCCAGCAGTTCTTCGAGCACTTCGCCAAAGGCTTCGAGCTTGGCGCTGGGCAGAGCGGTGGTGCCCTTGACCAGGCGGGTATTGCAGCAGGCGCGGCGCAGCTTCATGATTTCGGCCAGCACTTGCAGGTGCTTGGTGCCCGACTCGATGGTGGGGTCGGCCAGTTTTTCCACCGCCTCTCGCCGCAGCGCTTCGTAAAACGCCATTTCTTGAGCGCTGAGTTCGACTTGGAGGGTGACCTCCGTGCGGGCGGGCAACTCGTCGAGCACCTGGGTTTTGGTGCGCCGCAAGATAAAGGGCTGAATGAGTTTTTTGAGTCGGTTGCGGGCTGCTTTGTCTTGGTTGCGCTCGATCGCATTGGCAAACCGCTGGCTGAACTGGTCTTGGGAGCCCAGCAGACCGGGGTTGATGAAGCGAAACAGGTTCCACAGCTCCCCCAGGTGGTTTTCAATCGGGGTGCCGGTGGTGAGAATTTTGAAGCCCCCCTGGAGCTTCATCGCCGCCTTAGAGCGTTTGGTGGCGGAGTTTTTGATCGCCTGGGCCTCGTCGAGCACGATGGTCTGCCACTCGACTTTGGCCAGCATGTCGGAGACATCATCCTGCTGCAGCAGGCCGTAGCTGCACACCAGCAGGTCAAAGGGTTTGAGGTCGTCGAGCACCTTTTGGCGATCGCCTGTGCCAAACTGCGCCGGGTTCAGCGTCGGCGCAAATTTCTCGGCCTCGCTGAGCCAGTTCATGCACACCGAGGTGGGGGCGACAATCAGCGTCGGCCCCTCGGGGGCACGGGCGAGAATCACCGCCAGAGCTTGCAGGGTTTTGCCCAGGCCCATGTCGTCGGCCAGGCAGGCCCCCACCCCCCAGTGGGCCAGCCGCGCCAGCCAGTTAAAGCCGTCTAGCTGGTAGTCGCGCAGCTCGGCCTGGAGGGTGGAAGGCAGCTCGGGCTGGAGCTTTTGGGCTTCCTTGAGGCGCTTGAGGTGGTCTTTCCAATGTTTGTCGGTCTTGAGCTGGCCGACCTCGTCCATCCAGTCGTCCATCGCTAAAGAGGCCAGGGGATGGAAGCGCACGCCATCGCCGCTTTTCTCTGAGTAGGCCCGCAGGTCGTCGAGGCGTTTGCGAAACTCCTGGGTGAGGGCGAGAAACTGACCGTCGGCCAGCTGAATAAACCGCCCCGGCGATTTCTCCAGCAGCTCCATCAGCCGCTGCATATCCATCACCTGGTCGTCGCTGATTTGTAGCTCGCCGCTGGCGGCAAACCAGTCGCGCTGGCGCTGAATCTGAATTTTAAAGTTGCTGAGGCTAACCCGGTTGGCGATCCGCATTTTTTCGCCCTCGGGCCATTCCACCACGGCCTGATCGCCTAGATCCTGAATTTCTATCAGCAGCTCTAGGCAGGCTTCGGGGTCGTCAATCAGCCATTCGCCGTCGGTGTCGTCGAGGCGTTGCAGGGTGGGGCAGGCGGTTTCGACGGCACGGGCCAGCTTCTTCTCGGCTTTGAGGTTGCGGTGGGTTTGCAGGCGGCGGCCCTCGATTTCGGCGATCACCATTTCGCCGCCAGTGCCCGGTCGGTAGTAGGGGCCGTCGTCGCCAAAGGGCCGGGTGAGCAGCGAGACCTTGAGCCCTTCCCCGGCGGGCAGCAGGTGCAGGTGGGGCTGGGGTACTGCCTCGACCTCTTCGGCATCGGCCACACCGCCGCCGATATCGGAGTGCACCGTGACCAGGCCCGCCACTGCGTTGATGGCGGCCAGCACCTGATCCTTGGCGCTTTCGGGCACTTCGAGGGCGTTCTTTGGCCCCAGCACCTCGGCGATGCGGTGGTGGCTGGGGGCAAACTCGATCACCTTGAGCCGGGTGGGGGTCTCTTTGATCAAGGCGATCGCCTTTTTGGTATCGACCTCGGGGGTCAGCGAAATCTCCAGCTTGCCCGCCCCCGCCTGGCGCACCAGCAGGGCGGGTTCGCCTTTGACCACATCGACACGGGTGGTGGGCGAGTCTTCCCAAAACACCAGGGGGTGACCCACTAGGGCGACCAAGGCTCGGTCGGGGAAGGTGTAGTTGTCGTAGCCGTAGGCGTAGGGGTCGTGACTGAGGTGGGCGCAGATGTCGACATCTTGGGGGGTGAGGTAGTTGAACGATTTGACTTCGTTTTTGAGGCGGCGCAGGGCGATCGCTCGGCCCCGGCTCCAGCCGCCCTTGACGCTAATTTTTTGCTCCTTGGGCTGCAGCAGCCAGGTGTTTTCAGAATATAGGGTCAAAAACCAGGCCAGGCGATAGTCGGTAACAGCGGGTTTGCTGGCGGGGGCGGTAGCCGTGGGGTTGAGGCCAATCAGCGCCGTCAGCGATAGCTCCCAGGCCTGCTTGGGGGTAATTAGCGTGACCAGGGGGGTAATACCGGTTTTTTCCCGTAGGGTGGGGGCTTTTTGGCCGTAGGCGCTGTTGGGGTTGAGGTGCAGCAGCAGCTCGGCGGCCTCTAGGGCAAACCAGTCGTAGCCAGCGGCGGTGGCGTCTTTGTAGAAGTCTTTGAGCATATCGGGCAGCCGCACTTGGGCATTTTCCACATCGGCCCAGTAGAGGCAGAGCATGTCGAGCAGCGACTCAAAGCTGCTGGCGTTGTCGAGGCTGCTGACGGGGGTGCTGGTCAGGTAGCGTTTGGCCGCTGTGTTGCCCTGGAGCACCTGGGCGACTTTTTCTAGACAGCTATAGATCACGCTCATCCAGTGGCGATAGCTCTGCTCGGCAATGGTGTGGGCGTAGCCCTCGGCCTCCTTGAGGCTAGTCAGCGAGCCTTCTTTAATCAGGGCCAGCACCAAAAAGATGCCGGGCGCAGTATCAAAGTAGATTTTGCGCTTGCCGGTGGTTTTTTTGAGCAGTTTGAGGGCGACTGCGCCCTCTTGCAGGGTTTGGGCGTAGTCGCCCCGCAGGCAGCTGACCCAGCTCTGGTGCAGCAGTAGCTCGATGGGGTCTTCTTCAGCAAAGTTTTGCAGGGCAGCATCAGCTTCGTCCAGTCGGCCTCGGGCAATCAGCTGTTCGATCCAAATGCCTTTGAGGCGATCAGAAATGGTCGCCGCCGCCTCGGTACATTCGCTGTGGAGCAGGGCAAAGGCCTCGTCGGCGGGGGTCATGGCCATCAGCGAGTTGACGCAGAGGCTGCCCAGGGCCGCTTCGTAAAGGTCGGGATCTGGTTTGAGGGTGAGAAACCAGTCGCGGTCGAAGGGGTTGTTGCACACCAGCTCAAACACCTGGGCCATGGAGATGCGGCTGGTGGCGTAGGGGTTGCTGTAGTACGACTCAAACTGCTGCTCGATATAGTTCCAGTCATGGCGATAGAGACCAATGCGCACCTCGCGAATAAACTCGTCTTCGCTCTGAAACAGGCGCAGAGATTTGTTCCACCCGTGGGTGCGCACGGGGAACTGGGACTGCACGGCTGTGGCCATGGGCGCAAAGGTGCCCCGGCTGACGGCGTCACGGGTGACGATTTCGACCAGCAGGGGGTGGCACTGGGGGCCATAGTTGCTGTGGGTCACCAGCAAGCGCTGGTCGGTGAGGCGCTTGACTAGAGGATTGAGCCGCTTCAGGTCTAGGGAGGGTGGTTTGCTAAGGCTCTCTTGGTAGCGGTTGAAGCAGTCGATGAGCTTCACCTTGCCCGTGGGTATATAGATGACGGCATACAGCTGCACCAGCTCCCGATCGAGCTCTGGGAGGGCTTGGTAGGACTGCACTAGGTCGGCGCGCAGGGCTGAGGCTTTTTTGGAGGCAGGCATTGAGGTGCGATCGCAGAAAACTGCTCGTTGATGAAATTGTATCGGTATGAGCCAGCAACATCGCTAATCTCCCCCTGAGATTGGCTCAGTCTACTGAGAATAAACGATTCTTATTGATAATATGTTGCAATAATCCCAGGGCTTGGGTATCTTAGTAAAAGTAATAGTCAATAGTGATGGCAGTCAATATTGCCGCCAAACCAGGTCACAGAATTTGTTGGAAACGCTGGCGCAGCCGCTGACAGCCGCTGAGAGCGACCTTGAGTCTTTGCCCGCCGCCCGCTCTCACCTCCCGCTTTAGAGTTAATTTCATTCAGATCAGGCCCTTTGGGGCTGCCACTATGGAGAGTCAGTCGAGTTAATATGCACGTCTTAAAATTAGACCGCTCAAAATCAGGGCAGCCCACCCCAGCCCGCCCCCTATCTGCGACTGTAGTTGAGCTAGATCGAGTCAACCGCTGGACTGTCTACCACCGTTTGCAAGAGCTGAATATGGTGTGCGAGTGCAGCTGCGATCGCCCCCTCACCGTCGCCATCAACACCCCCGCCGCCGCTCTGCTGGTCTGGAGCGTGGTGCGGGTTGTAACCGCCCCCAAGCAATCTCTCTCTGACCACCTTGAGCACTGCTGGCAGCAAAGGAGCCCGCGATGAAAACCCTCTATGAACCCGCCCTAGCTGAGCTAAAGGCCACCCCGGCACCCGCCGGGCAAGTGCTTAAAGGCTTGTATGCCGGAGCCTACCGCTCAGACAAAGGCAAGATCAAAGGGCTGATGCTGCAAGTCGGCGAAACCGAATTGACGATCAAGCTGCCCAAGTATCTGCGACCCATGCTGGTGCGCGAACTAGCCCCCGACGACTTTGTGCAGGTGTGGGCCTACCCCGAAGGCGATCGGTGGCGGGCCATCAACGTGCTGCCCCTGCCCGAGGGCGAAGCCAAAACTCTGCGTCAGCAGTGGGGCGACTTGGCCCCCGTTGCCGCATCGCCGCCGCCCAAGCAAAAGCGCCTCTGCGTTGAGGTGTGCAGTAAGGGCAAGTGCTTTAAACAGGGCGGCAGGCAGATTTACAACGAGCTGCAAGAAGCGATCGACGGCAATCCTGAGCTGGCCCATGTATCGGTTAAAGCCACCAGCTGCATGAAAGCCTGCAAGCACGGCCCCAACCTACGCCTGCCCAGTGGCCAAATGCTGCACCGGGCCAGCCCCGCCGAAGCTCTGGCCCGGCTGAATGCGAAGCGATGAATGGCCAGGCCTTTGACCCCCAGCGGCTAGATCACTGGCTGGTGATTGTGGCCTTTATCGCGCTGTCGAGCTGGATTATCTGGAAGGTGTATCTCGATGCGTGAGGGATAAGCATGGGCGGTTGGCGATCAAAGCAAAGCTCGGCAGGGGAGCCCCCCGCCCCCCCCTTCAGTCAGGGGGGGCACGATCAGCTACCAGCCCAGCTTGAGGCTGTCGGGGGTGAGGAAGTGCTCCAGATGGTAGGCCCGCTCTTCAGTCTTGAGCAAAATTTGCTCGTACAGGTAGCGGGTGGCGCGATCGCCCAGGCTCTCGGCCTGGGATGCCAGCCGGCGAATCAGCTCAATCAGCGCCTGCTCAGCCTTGAGATCGTGGTCGATCATGACGCGGCAGCGGTAGGTGTCGTCGTTTTCGATGTCAAAGCAGCACAGCTCACTCAGCTTGCCAAAGCTCAGGGGCGGAATGCCCCCCAGCCCGTGGAGCCGCTCACCGACGTCGTGGGCGTGGCCCTGGGCCGCTTCGTAGCTCTCTTCAAAGTAGTCATGGAGCATGTAGTACTCCGAGCCCTCCACCACAAAGTGGTGCTTTTGGTACTGCAACGACAGCGCTGTAAAGCTGGCATAGAGCGTCGCCAACCCGTCGATCACTGGCTCTGTGACCGACTTCTCCAGCAAAATTGGGTTGTCTGCCACTTCGCCATAGGTTTGCAGCAGTGTTTCAGTAATCGGCATCATCATCCCCCTTTATCAGCAGTAAAAGCACCCCAAAATTAAGGGGCTACTTTCTGAGCCTACCCTATTTTTTGGAATCTAGCTAATAAGTTTGATCAACCAAAAGGTATAAAGAAATGCAGAAGTTAATTGTCAATATGAATAGCGAAAACGATTTTCAATAAACCCAAAATTATGTATCGAAAACTGTTTTCGATAGTCCCAAAGCCCATAGAGAAAGTCACCTTCAACAGCTGCGGCTAATTCGTCAAGGCTCCAGCCTAACTTTTCAAAAACCCCTCTATAAGTATGCCCTTAGCCGGATGATGACTCCTGATTTATATCGGCAAAGCCCCAGCTTCTTCAAGCGCAACAAATTAATGATGGAAAACGACCCCCCTCTGCCTAACTTAAGGCAGGAACCTGAACTACTCAAAACCGTTCTTAATAAAGAGGGGTTTCGGTTCACCAGTCAGCGGCAAAAAATTCTGGATTTGTTTCAGTCGGCGGCCCTGGGTCACCATCTCAACGCCGAAGAAATTCACCAGCAGCTGTTGGATCAAGGAGAAAGGATTAGTTTCTCGACCATTTACCGGGCACTACATGTGATGGTGCAGCTGGGTCTGCTGCAAGAGCTAGAGCTAGCTGAGGGCCGCAAATACTACGAACTCAACACCCCCTTTATGGAGCAGCACCACCATTTGGTCTGCGTCCAGTGCGGCGACGTGCAGGAGTTTGAAGACACCAAGATGACCCAGGTGGGCAGCAGCGAGAGCGCCTCACGGGGGTTTTCGCTACTCAATTGCCAGTTTACGGTCTACGGCATTTGCCCCCGCTGTCAGCGCAGGCTGGAGGCATAGGCGGGAGGGAAGTTTAGGGACGGCTGAGCCACAGCACCACGGGCAGGGTAAACACACTGAGAAAGGTGGAGAGCACAATGGTTCGGGCTACGCGGATGCGATCGCCCCCCAGCTCCGTCACCCAGATCAACGAATTCACCGCCACGGGCATGGCGGCTTGCAGTACCACCACCTGGCGGTCTAGCCCCTGCAACCCCAGCCCCAGGCCCAGACCGTAGGCCAGCAGTGGCGAAACCAACAGCCGCAGCACCGAGCCCAGCAGCTCGTAGCGACCAAACACCAGCTGGGTGCGGGCCAGCTGCACCCCCAGGGTCAGCAGCGCCAGGGGAATTGCCCCCTGCCCCAAAATCGTCATGCTGCGCTCGATCGGCACCGGAAAAGCGCCCCTCGCCGCCTGGAGGCCGATGCCGGCGATCGCCGCCCAAAACACCGGCAGTTGCAGGGTAAAGGTGACCCCGGCCCGCACCCCAGCCCCCTTCAGCACAATCGGGAAGACGCTGGCGATCATCACGCTAGAGCCCACCAGGTACACCACCGCTCGCTCTAGGCCCGCGTCCCCCAGGGCAAACAGAATAAAGGGCAACCCCATGTTGCCCACGTTGGCGAATAGGGTGGTGGCAATCAGGCTCTTTTGCTCGTCGATGGCAAGCCCTAGGCCACGACCCAGCCCCACCGCCAGCAGGTAGAGCAGGGCCGTGTTGAGCAGAAAGGTGGCGACAATTGCGATCGCACTGCCCAGCGCCAGGGTGGTCTGGGCCAAACTGGTCAACACCAGCGCAGGCAGCAGGGCGTAGATATTGACCCGCGCCAGGGTTTGCATGTCGAGGTCAAACTTGCGCCCCACCCCAAACCCGACTAGCGCTACTAGGGCAATGGGCAGCATCGCCGCAATCAAAATTTCCATAGGCCAGGACAAGCGTCACGTCATAGCCTATGTCATGGTGCCTGGTTCTAGGGCGCTAACCAGGTTTTCAATATCGAGTTCTGCCAATTGCCCCGAACGCAGTAGCTTGACCTGATGCTGGGTCCAGGCATAAAAGTCTTGGTCGTAGAGCGTGGCCGTCTGCATGGGCAACACTGAATCGTGGGGTTATGAACGCCCCGCCTTTAAAACCTGTTCTACAGTCAGGTTTAGCTCCGGGAATGTGGAAGAGTTGACAGGCTGATGTCCCCGCAGTTGCTGAATAGCGTACTCTCCGTTTACCAGGGTGCAGATGGAGAGGGTGGGTTGTTTGGGTTTGCCGATGTGTCGAGTTCCCCCCAATCCGGCGTAGTGTTCAGCTATCCAGTACTCGGGAATGCCCAGAACGGCGTAGTCTTCAGCCTTACGGGCATAGTCGTTTTGCCAGTTGCTGCTTACCACCTCAGCGACAAACTTAATTGAGCTGCCCAGTGTCAAAATCGATTGGTCTGCCCAGAAGGGTTCTTGGCTAAGCTCGTCGCGATCAACCACGGCAACATCGGGGCGAAAGGCCGTCATTCCTGTACTAGCAGGACGCAACAGCCCTCGCTGAAGTACAAACCAGGGTGAGCTGGCCTGGTCGATTTGAACACAAAGCTTAGTGGTAATAAACGCCGCGACCTCCTCGTGGGGACCAGTGGGCTCCAAATCAAACACCTCCCCGTCGATCAGTTCGTAGCGGTTGTCATCCCCATAATGGGCAAGAAATTCGTCAACGCTGAGGGGCTTTTGCTGGATGGGTGGGTTAACGGCGAGGGTCATAGGTCAACTTAGCCCAATCAATGCCTACAGCCTATCAAATCGAATATTCATCTGTAGGGGCGTAGCCTGCTACGCCCCTACGGGGTTCCTGATGATGGATCTGGGTTTCCCAGTCCCAGATCGTAGATCTACACGGCGGCCTTCTCCTTGGCCAAGAACTTCTCTAGCTCGGTTAGGGCATCGGCATCGACCTTAGTCTGCATCGGGCAGAACTTGGGCCCGCACATCGAGCAAAACTCGGCGGTTTTGTAGATGTCGGCGGGCAGGGTTTCGT
>RECJ01000191.1 GCA_007694115.1 Leptolyngbya sp. DLM2.Bin27
TTCTGCCTTCTGCCTTCTGCCTTCTGCCTTCTGCCTTCTGCCTTGAAGTACTAGGGGCGTTCGTAGAGATCGAGGCGATAGTTTTCGGTGCGGCCATCGTGCCGATGGTGGAGCTGAGTTGCAGCAAAATCGTGAAACGCAGCGTGGACATCGTCACCCCGCAGGGGATAGCTAGGGGCCTCATGCACCCAGTGCACCAGCAGCAAATGTCCGCCGGGCCGCAGGGAGTTGTAGATCCGCTCCTGGGCCTGGTGGAGATCGGCCCAGCACCAGTAGTAGCCCACCTCAGACAGCAAGACCAGGTCAAAGGTTTCACTGGGGTAGTCGTGGGGCACATTCATGATCTCAAAGCGCACCTGGGGCAGGTGTTGGCAGCGCTGGATCGCCTGGGCCTGGGCCACGCTGGATAGATCGACCGACAGCAGCGAGTCGCAGCGGGCCGCCAGGTGCTGAGTCAGCACCCCGATAGAGCCGCCGATCTCCAAGGCTGAGGAGTAGCGGGGCCGGGGTAGAGCGGCCAGGGTGGCGGCATATTTGGCGGCCTCGTAGGCGCTGGTGGCAAACCGCCAGGGGTCAGGGTCAGCCCGGTAGAGCTGGTCAAAAAAGTCGGCACCAAGGGAGGGTTGGGTCATGGCAGCGGCTCCAAAAAAAATTCCCAGGGGTTGAGAAAATTAGCGATCAGCGCGGGTGAGAGGCGAAAGCCGGTGGGGTCGTCGGCGATCAAGTCGGTGGTTTGGGAGCGGTAGCAGTGGATGGCCTGGCGTTTGAGGGCCACATAGGGGGTGATATCTAACCGCCAGGGCTGGTAGCGGGCGGCTAGGGGCTGGCGCTGCTCGGGGTCCCAGTCCCAAATTGGGTATTCGATCTGGCGGGGCGGCTGATCCAGGGCGGCGATCGCCCCCTGGATCAGGCTCCAGGCTGCCCGGTGGTCACGGTGGGGATCGTAGCGGTAGGGCAGGAAAATGGTGCGGGGGGCCACCTGGGGCAGGTATCGCTGGCCCAGGGCTAAAGCGGCCTGAGCGTCGGCCTCGGGTGGGCTGGGCGAGTCCCTCAGCGCAGGGACTGAGCCATCGGGCAGCCGCCAAAAGGTGACCTGGTCTGCCGCGACCCCCAGCAGCGCTAGGGCGCTCAGGGTTTCAGCTTCGCGGACCTGGCGCAGGCGCGGGGCCGGGTACTGCTGCGATCGCGGGTGCGATCGCGTACCGTCACTGACGACCAGCACCGACACCGGCTGGTTTTGGGCGCGCAGGGCGGCGATCGCACCGCCACAGCCCAGGGTTTCGTCGTCGGGGTGGGGGGCCACCACCAGCACCGGAGCCTGGGGAAGCTGCGATCGCAGCGGCACCGCTTGCGGGTCGCCCAGGGGAGAGAGGCCAGAGACTACCATAGGTCGTGGGCCGGGGCGGTTTGGGCCAGCACGTAGGCCCCCACCCCGGCGATGGCGGCATCGTAGGCGGGCTGCCGCAGGTAGAGGGTCAGATCGCGCAGCACCCGCTCTAGGGGGGCCGGTGGCAGCAGCCCCCGGGTGCCCACCGATCGCTGACAGAGCTGCATCGTATCCATGCAAATCTGCTCAACGGCGGTGCGCATCATGTTGGCATAGGCCAACAGCTGCGCCTGTCGAGGATTGGAACGCTCGCGTTTACCGGCAAACTGGGCATCGTAGGCGACGATCTGGTCGGCGGCCCCGCGCAGCCACAGCTGGCCCGTCTCTAGGGCAATTGCCATCTGCCCCAGCCGCTCTTGCTGGTAGGGGTGGTCAACCCGGCCCAGAGACTGCAAATACTGCCGGGTCAGGTCGAAAATGGCAGCGGCCCCGCCCAGCTGCACCGCCGCAAACCGCACCACCCCGGCGGTCAGCCAGGGCTGGCGCAGGTAGTCTCCCGGCTGACCGATCAGATCGCCCGCCCCTAGCTCCACGCCGGTAAAGTCGATTTTGTAGCTGGCGGTGGCCCGCATGCCCATGGGCTGCCACCAGTCGCGATCGCACTGGGTGCTGACTTGATCCATCGGCACGATCGCCATTTGCCAGGTGCCGTCGGGCAGTTTGCCATTGACAAAGGGGCGGTTGACGTAGCCCGCCCCCGAGCAAAAGGTTTTAGCCCCCTGCAAACGGTAGCGACCGCTCCCCAGGGGCACAATGCTCAGCCCCTCGGCATCTTCGGCATTCCAAACCCCAAACAGATGATGGCGATCGCGCGCTGCTTGACCGTAGCGCTCAAGCTGCTCTGCCGTGCCAAAGGTCTGAATCAGCTGCAGGGCGTTGACGTGGCCCTCATAGACCCGGCCCACCGCTAAATTGCCCCGGCCAATGTGCTGGAGCAACCGCAACAGATCGTGGGTTGATGGGGCATCAATGCCCAAACCACAGCCCCCTAGACCGCGTCGCAGCGGGGCCACCAAAAACCCTTCTGCGGCTAAGCAGTCAAACGCCTCGACCGGAAACGCACCCGGCTGGTCAACTTCAGCCGCCCGCTGGGCAAACCCCTCGGCCAGGTGGGCGGCCCGCTGCACCAGGGCCGCCGTAGAGGCCAGGCCAGGCGGTGACAACGGGTCGACGGCGGGGGTCACAGCAGCAGAGAACGACATATCCAATAGCTCAACATCACTGTTCTGACATCATGACTCTTCCATCGGCACCCACACCGACACCGAACCCGCCTGGCAGCTAAACTCGGCCCAGCCGTCGTCATTGGTGGTGACAGACTCCTGAATATGCTCAGTGATGTCGTAATAGGTGCAGTTGGATTTTCCTACCTCCATCCACTTGCGGCCGTCGTCGCTGTTGGTGAGCACCACGGCCATACCGCCGGGGTTGGCCTCGGTGCCAAGCCGAGTCCAGCCAATGGTGTTGGGGTGGTCAAAATAGTCGTACTGGTCACCAAAGGCGTAGGTGCTGCGGGCATACAAAAACTTGTCGATCAGCCATTTGTGGCTGTCCAGCCAGATCTCGTATTCGCCGCCGTCTTTGCCCTTGTCTTGGTAGTGGGCCCCGTAGTAGTCGGCGTAGAAAATGCAGGGGTAGCCATCCTGCCGCAGCAAAATCAGGGCGTAGGCCAGGGGTTTAAACCAGGGTTCTACCACCGATTCGAGCGATTGCAGGGGCTGCGAATCGTGGTTGTCGACTAGGGTGACGGCCAGGGCAGGCTGCTCTTTGACTAGGGTGTTGTCGAAAATGGTGGTGAGGTCGTAGTCGCCCCCGGCCTGGCTGGCCTCGCTAAAGTTGTAGTGCAGGGGCGCATCAAACAGGTGCACGTCACCATCGGTGACCTCAATAAAGTAGTGCAGTGCCTCAATCTCGTAAGACCAGTACTCGCCCACCGCAAACAGTCTGCGACCGGCCTCGCGCCGACAGTGCTGTAGCCACTGGGGGAAAAAGCCCGCCCGCACGTGCTTGACCGCATCGAACCGGAAGCCATCGACCTGGGTAATGTCGGTATACCAGGAGCCCCAGGTCTTGAGGGCGTCGCGCACTTCGTCTGACTCCATGTCGAGATCGCAGCCCATCAGGTAGTCAAACGCGCCTTTTTCCAGGTCAACATTTTCGTCAAATGACTTACCTTCAAACAGGTAAACAGCGTCGTAGTCAGGATTGTTGTCGTCGTAGTCGACGGCGTCAAAATGCCACCAGTGCCATTCCATGTCAGAATATTTGCCCTGGCGACCGGGGAATTTAAAGTGGGTCCACACCTTGACTGTGCGGGGTTGGTCAATGGGTTCATGGCGATTGTCGTGGCTCATCGGGGTGGCCGTGACTTCTTCGAGGGCATCGCCACCCATCATGTGATTAAACACCACGTCGGCATAGACCCGAATACCCGCCTCTTTAGCGGTCTTGATCGCCTGAAGATATTCGTCTTTAGTGCCGTATTTGGTGCGAACGCTGCTCTTTTGGTCAAATTCGCCCAGGTCGTAGAGGTCGTAAACGCTGTAGCCTACATCGTAGCCGCCGGCGTTACCTTTGTAGGCAGGGGGCAGCCAAACGGAGGTGATGCCAGCCTCTGCCAAGTCTTTTGCGTTGTCGGCCAGTTCATTCCACAGGTTGCCATTGGGTTCAATATACCAATGGAAATATTGCATCATTACGCCATTTGGCTCTGACATAACCCGTAGAATCCTTTGGGGAAAATAATAGTAGCTCCGAAATTATGGCAGATTAGCAGCTTGGCTTTGGTCTACCTTTTGGAATATTGCAAAATAAATGTCAGGATACCGGGTATGCCCCTTGAGGTGTCTAAACCATTGACTCTCTTGACAACTGGCTCTCTTGACAGCTGGCTCTCTTGACAACTGGCTCTCTTGACAACAACAGCGCCATGTCGCTTTAGCGGCGGCTGGCCGATCAAGATTGCCTGGCAATCAAGTAATGGCAACCTTCACCCACGTACCCAATCGATCCCACCGTGCCCACCCCCCCTACCCTCGAAATCCACCCTGTCACCCCCGCCGCCGTGCCCGCCCTGGTGGCCTTGATCCAGGCTCTAGCCGACTACGAAAAGCTTTCCCATGAGGTCACGGGCAGCCCCGACGATCTGGCCTTCGCCCTGTTTGGCCCTCGCCCCTATGCCGAGGCGGTGCTGGCCTGGGTCGATGGCACCCCCGTCGGTATGGCCCTGTTCTTTCACAACTTCTCGACCTTTTTAATGAAGCCAGGCATCTATTTAGAAGACATCTTTGTGCAGCCCGACTACCGGGGTCAGGGCATCGGCAAGGCGCTGCTGGTGCATGTGGGCCAGCTGGCCCTAGAGCGCGGCTGCGGTCGCTTTGAGTGGAGCGTGCTCGACTGGAATACCCCCGCGATCGAGTTTTACCAGCGCATGGGGGCCGAAATTAAGCCCGAGTGGCAGACCTGCCGGGTGACGGGGGCGGCGCTGGCGGCGTTTGGAGAGATGTAGGGGTCTCAGGTGATCCCCTGGTGCGATTCCAGAGATCAACCGTGATGGGGAGCAGACGCCCTTTCACTTACCCCACCCGTAGCCAGCCAAACACCTGTCCTACGGTGAGCATTAGGGTGGGGGCCAGGCCCGTCATCGTCAACTCGTTGGCTGCTGCTTCTAGCGAGGCGGGTAGCTGGTTAGGCAGATAAACCTGCACCAAATTTTCATTCGGGTCAATCAGCCAGCCCCCCAGGCCGCCATGGTTGAGACAGTGCAAAATGTTGCTCACCACCCGCGTTGACGACTGCTCAGGGCTGAGAATTTCAACCGTCCAGTCAGGTGCAGCGCTGAACGTATTGGCAATAGTGCCATCGCCATTGGTGGGCAACCGATCCCAGCGGAACACAGACACATCGGGAATGATCGATCGGCCACCAAACGTACAGCGCAGTTCGGGTAGGGCTAGAGCGATGTGATTGTCTTCAGTGACTGCGTTGATGGTATTAATCAGCTTTTGTTGAATGCGGCTGTGCTGTCCCTGGGGCATCGGCTTTTGAATAATTTGGCCGTCGATGTATTCGCGCGCGGGCTTGGTCTCTGGCTGTTGCAGAAACTCAGCGAGGGCAATGATTTTGGCAGGGGTTTGCACCATTGGCCAGGGAGGTTTAATGGTAGCCATTGTAGACCGCCAGCGATGACTAGGTGCTGATGAAACGGGTGAGAGCATACACCCGATTGACCGCCATGGCGTAGCATTTTTCTGGGGGCGGGCAAAACCTACCTTTCTCGGTATCCCTAGCCTCCACTTACCCCATTCGCCGCTATCATTCTGGCGAGGAATCTACAGAATCTACAATAGAGCTGGGTCAGCATGGCGCAAATTTTCATCTCGGCGGGTCACGGCGGTTTTGAAGATGGGGTGGTAGACCCCGGCGCGACGCTGCCTGGCACCACCGAGGCGGCGGAGATGATGCAGATTCGCGATTTGGTGGTGGCAGAGCTGAGGTCGCGCAATCTCTCGGTGCTGTCTGTGCCTGACGATCTCAGTGCCGCCCAAACCCTGGCCTGGATCAACGCCCGCTGCCGCCCCCAAGACGTGGCCTTAGAAATCCACGCCGGGGTCTTTAGCGACCCGTCGGTACGCGGGTCGACGGTGTTTTATATTGCCAAGAACGATGTGCGCCGCACCCATGCCGAGCTGCTGCTGCTGGCGCTGATCCGGCGAGTTACCCAGCTGCCCAGCCGAGGCGTCAGACCCGATACCGAGTCGCCCACGGGCATGCTGGCTTTTTGCCGCAACCTGGGCTGTCCCTCTCTCCTGATGGAGGTGGGCTTTTTGAGCAACCCCCAAGACCTGGCGATTATCCAGCGGCAGCGGCGCGATGTGGCCCTGGGCATTGCCGACGGTCTGGCCTCCTGGAGTCGGGCCGTCGGTAGCAGCCCACCCACGGTGCCGGGGGGCACCCTGCCCGAGATTCGGATTAACCTCAACGGCGGCATTTATCCCGAAACCGGGATTATTGTGAACAACAATGCCTACGTGCCCATTGACCTGGCCGACTTGCTGGGGGTCGATGCCGCCACCGCCCCCAACATCAACCGAGTGCGCTACGCCAACGTGGTCTATATCAAGGCCGTTGACCTGCAAGCCTACAACGTGTCGGTGGGGTGGGATGCGGCTACTCGCACGGTGCGGCTGCGATCGCGCACGGGCATGCAGTTTTGCCCCGGTGCCATGGATCGGATCATGGGCATTGGCAGCACCTCGGAGGTGCAGCTCACGTTATTCCTTAAAAATGTCAACGAAGTGGCGGTCAACACCTACCGCGACCTGCCCAAGCTCTACCGCGAAGAGGCGGCCATCGAGGGGGTCAACCACGACATTGCCTTTTGCCAAATGCTGGTGGAAACCAACTCGCTCAACTTTGGCGGCAGCCTCAACCCGGCCCAAAACAACTTTGGCGGTATTGGTTCGCCGACGGGCGGCATGGAGGGGGCGTCGTTCCCCAGTGCGCGGGTGGGGGTGCGGGCACAGGTGCAGCATCTCAAGGCCTACGGCAGCGTTGACCCCCTGGTGCAGCGCCAGGTTGACCCTCGGTTTGGGTTTGTGGTGCGCGGCGTGGCCCCCCTGATTGACCAACTCAGCGGTCGCTGGAGCGCCGACTTAGAATATGGCCGCAAAATTATGGCCTTTATGCGCCGACTCTACGAGTCGGCGGGGCTGCTGTAGGGCCACTTTTAGCGCTGGCCCTACCTCGGCAACTTTGGGGCCTGGCGGCAGTCATAGGTAGAGATCGGATCCGGTTGTGCCGGGCTAAGCCATTGGTGATACCGTAAAGAGCACTTGCCGGTGACCGATTTAGTCCTCTATATGTTTTCGTGAACCGATGACTTTACTTCGCCAACCCCTCGTCTCTGGGCCGCTGATCAGCCGCCTGCTGATGTTGTTTAAACATGGCCTCAGCCTGTCGGTCATTTGGTGGCTGGTGGCGGTGCCCGCCCTGGCAGTCGAAATGCGGGTCGCCATTGGCGATCGCCTCAGTCGGGTCACCGTCGGTAGCTCAACTCCAGCCATAGTCAAGAATATGGCGGGCCAGGGGGTGGGGCAAATTCCCCAGGGGCGATCGGTGGTGGTCACCCCCGATGGCGGCGGCGTGCGCCTGGCCGACTGGCGGGGGCAGGCCTTTTGGGTTGAGCCCACCAACGGTGGCTATATCTTTATTAGAGACAGTTGGTACCGGGGGCGGGTGCTGGTGGTGCCCACCGAGGGCGGCATTACCGCCGTTAACTGGGTTGATATCGAAGCTTACCTCTACGGCGTCGTTGGCAGTGAAATGCCCGCTAGCTGGCCCCATGAGGCGCTCAAGGCCCAGGCGGTGGCGGCGCGATCCTACGCCCTGTACCGGCGCGATCGCACCCGCAACCAGCTGTTTGACGTGGGCACCACCACGGCCCACCAGGTCTACAAGGGGCTAGCGTCCGAGGCTCCCTCGGTGCATGCCGCCGTCAACGCTACCCAGGGCCAGGTGCTCACCCACGGGGGCCGCGTGATTGAGGCGGTGTTTCACTCGTCTTCCGGGGGCCACACTGAGAATTCTGAAGACATTTGGCAGCGACCCACCCCCTACCTGCGCGGTGTGGCCGACTTTGACCAAGAGGCCCCGGTGTTTCAATGGTCTGAGACTTTCTCCGCCCAGCAGCTGGCCCAGCGCATCACCGGCATTGGCCAGCTCCGGTCGGTGGCGACCGAGCGGGCTACCCCCCGAGGCCGAGTGGTCTCTGCCCGTCTCCAGGGCACCCAGGGCAGCCGCACTCTCACCGGGGTTGAGCTGCGCCAGGCCCTGGGGCTGCGCAGCACGCTAATTTCCTTCAATATCTCAGGCGATACGATTCGCGTTAACGGGCGAGGCTTTGGCCACGGGCTGGGTATGAGCCAGTGGGGCGCACGCGGGTTGGCTACCCGAGGCCAAAATTATCAGCAAATCTTGACCCACTACTACCAGGGCACGGCACTGTCTAACCTGCGCCTAGCCACAGCCCAAAAGCAGGATGGGCCTGCGCCGCTGGTGGTTCCGGTGACGTTTGTGCCGGGGTTGGCACGCTGAGGTTGCGATCGCACCGCGCGATATGCTACTTTTTATGTCTGCCCGGACGTATAGCTCAGTTGGTTAGAGCACCACGTTGACATCGTGGGGGTCACTGGTTCGAGTCCAGTTACGTCCATTCTTTGAAAAGCTTGCCTTTTAAGGTTTTTGTCGCCTGTTCATTGGGTGCGATCGCACCGGCAGTGCCGCTTAGTGCAGGCTAGAGGAAAAGACGGGATCGCCTGGCGTTTGTCCTGTATGTCAATGCATCACCCTCTGCGGCGTAGGTCAGCAACGATTCCTGGTCTCTGAGGCAGAAATAAACCCACCAATTAGCGAACGCGGCACCCCTGGTATGACATTGAATTCCCTTGCGGCCTGCGGCCTGCTTACTTCTGCCTCAATCTACTAGCCCCTGACCCCTAGCCCCTGCCCCCCTCAACCAGGGTTGTTATCTATCTGCCCGCCAATATCTAGAGGCCCAAGGCGCTGTAGCCGCCGAGAAACAGCAGCCACACCGTCACCACCAGCCAGTGCATGGCCGCCACAACCCACAGAGAACCTGACTTCCAGTAGGCGGCAGTGCAGATCAGCCCCAGCAGCGCCGCCGACAGCAAAAACACCGGGTCGGTAAAGGTGGCAAAGGCCATGGGGTAGAAGGTCATGGCGTTAAGCGGGTGCATGACCACAAACAGGCCCAGCATCGGCAGACCCAAACGCCAGCGCTTGCGATCGCTCATGATCTCCGTCGGGTGGGGCAGCACCAGCACCCGCCAAAAGCCCTCTTCAATCAGAGCAGGCACCACCAGTGCCCGCCCCGCCAGCCGCAGCCCATCGCCCCAGGTGACATCGGCCAGGGTAGGAGTCAAGAAATTGCTGAGCAACCCCACAGGCACAATCACTAACCCCAGCGCCACCGTCAGCCCGGCGGCGATCAGCCAGTCTTGGCCCTGGGGCCGGGTGGTGATTGCCTGCTGCAACCGATGGCGGGTCAGCCTCAGGGCAATGTAAGCGCGCAGGCGAAGATATTGCAAAACAAAAATACGGTAGCAGCAATGGGGGACTGGCACTGAGGTCAGAGGTTTTGTGGGTAAAAACCCTCCGGCGTAGGGCAAGCGCTGGCCGATTTCACTAGGACTACCCTTCTATAGTAAACAGCTCGCCTCAGGCATAGGGGGGATACAGCCTACGGGCGGCGATGATCTCCTCCCTCTAGCCCCACTGCCAGACCCGGTGCCCTAGCCAAGGGTGCCGCTGAAACCATAGAGGGGTCGGGCGAGCTGATCTCCAGATTGGCCCCATGGGGGCGGCTGGGAGATGAGACGGCTGGAAAGCCGACTGTTCTGGCTGCCTGTCTGGGGCCGCCTGACCCCAGAGCGGGTTGCCATGACCACCAAATTAGCCAATATTGAGAGGAATTAACTCGTCAGCCCTGGGATTAATTGGGGCATGCTGACTAAAATCAATAGAGCCTGTTCTATTCTCGGCAATTCTTTTAGACTGCTTCTACACTCTCTGATCGATCCAGAGATTCATCCAGAAAATTCCTGAACGGTTGTCATGTCTGCTGCGGCTGAATCAGAGTCAGAACCTAATGCGGCCTATGGGTCTGCGGCAGCCCCTCGCCCCCAAAAGGCTAGCGCCAATTACCCGATGGCGATCTCTCAGCCAGAGCAAAAGCTGTTTGAGGCGGCCCTTGATGCCATGCTCATTGCCGACAATGAGGGCTACTACGTCGCAGCTAACCCGGCGGCCTGCGAGCTGTTAGAGCTGCCTCGGCAGGCGATAGTGGGGCGACGATTGGCCGACTTTTTGCCCCCTGAGATTGATTTTGCCACGCTGTGGCGAGAGTTTTTGGTGGCCGGACAAGAGCGTGGCGAGCAGCAGATCCGGCTCGACAGCGGCAGGGTTAAGCGGGTCGAGTTTTCGGCTACGGCCCACGTCTACCCCAACTACCACCTATCGATTTGGCGCGATATTACCGCCCGCCAGCAGGCCGAGGCCGAGCGCGATGCCCTGTCGAGACAGCTAGAGCAGTGGGTGATCAGCAGCGCTGAAAAGCTGGAGCTAACTGAGTCTGAGCTGCGATCGCAGCAGCAGCGCACCGACAGCATTCTCAACTCCCTAGAGTGCGTCGTGTGGTCGGTCAACCCCGAAACCCTAGAGACCATCTACGTCAATGCTACCGCCGAGAAACTCTACGGCTATTCGCCAGAGGCGTTTTTAGCCAGTGCTGACCTGTGGTTTAGAAGTGTTTACCCCGACGATTTGCCGCTGCTGATGGCCGATGTGAGCGCGCTGCCCACAATTGGCAAAACCGACCGTGAGTTTCGGGTGATTCGAGCCGATGGCGAAATTCGTTGGGTGCGCGGCCAAGCCCGACTGGTGCGCAACGAGGCGGGCCAACCGATTCGCATTGATGGCACGACCGTAGACATTAGCGATCGCAAGCGAACCGAGCTAGTGCTCAAAAATCACCAGGCTACCCAGCAGGCCATCTTAACGGCTATCCCCGACCTGCTGATGCGAGTCAACCGCGATGGCCAAATTCTCGACTTGATCTCGGGGGGCGAAATCACCCTCTACGGCCCCATCGAGCCCCACAAGCGCCAGTCGATCTATCAAAATTTTCCCAAAGACTTAGCCGACCAGCGCATGCACTATATGCAGCTGGCCCTCAAGACCGGCAGCTGCCAGTACTACGAGCACACCATAGAGCTAAACGGCAAACTTTGCTACGAAGAGTCTCGGGTGGTGCCCCTCAACGACACCGAGGTGCTGATCATTGTGCGCGACATTACCGAGCGCAAGCAGGCCGAGGCCACCCAGACTGAGCTAAATCACAAGCTTCAGATCGTCAACGCCGAGCTCAACCGCCTGGCCACCGTAGACGGGCTCACCCAAATTGCCAACCGCCGCAGTTTTGATCAGGCCCTCGACCTGGAGTGGCAGCGGGCCCGCCGTCAGCAAAAACTGCTTGCGCTGATTCTCTGCGACATTGACTACTTTAAGCCCTACAACGACAACTACGGGCACCTAGCGGGCGATGACTGCCTACGCCAGGTGGCCCAGGTGCTCGGCATGGCCATGCGTCGTTCTGGCGATCTGGCGGCCCGCTATGGGGGCGAAGAATTTGTGCTGCTGTTGCCCGACACCGACCTCGATGGCGCGTTGCAGGTGGTCGAATCTATTCAAACCACCCTGGCTGAACGTCGCCTGCCCCACGCCTACTCAGAGATTGGCCCGGTCTTGACCCTGAGTTTTGGTCTGGTGTGTCACCGCCCTGCGGTCAAAGAGCACTCTCCCCGCGAGTTGGTGCACCGGGCCGATCTGGCGCTCTACGAGGCCAAGGCCCAGGGGCGCAATCGCTACGTGGTCAGCGCCGCCAACGACGCCAGCGCCACCCCCCCAAGGCGGCCTAAACGGTCTTAAACCTACCTGGTCAGACCCCCTGGGGGGTCTCTTGCCACAGCTGGGTGGTCTGGCGCAGGCTGCGGTAGTCGCCATTGCCGATAATCAGGTGGTCGAGCACCGGCACGGCTAAAATCTGCGCCCCCTGCAACAGCTGCCGGGTGAGGGAGAGATCGTCTGAAGAGGGCTCTAGATTGCCGCTGGGGTGATTGTGCGCCACGATGCAGCGCACCGCTCCGTGGCGAATCACTGTCTTAAAAATTTCTCGCGGATGGGCTAGGGTTTCGGTGGCGGTGCCAATGGTAATCACCCGGGTACCGATCAGCCGATGGCGCACGTCGAGCAGCACCACGGCAAACCGCTCCTGGGCTTGCCACATCAGTTCGTGGCTGAGGGCTGCAGCTGCGATCGCAGGGTCATCCACCACGGTTTTTTCTGGTGGAATCGCCTGGAGCACCCGTTTGCCTAGCTCGATGGCGGCTAGTATAGTTGTGGCCTTAGCGGGGCCGACCCCAGAGATTTGCTCGAGGTCGTGGGCCGACACGTCGCGCAGCGAGGTCAGCGGGTCGCGCTGATTTTGGCCCATCTCTTGCAAAATCAGCTGGCCCAGGCCCACCGCCGACAGTTTGCCCGGCCCCTGGCCAGTGCCGAGAAGAATGGCGAGTAACTCTGCGGTCGATAGGCTCTTGGCCCCGTAGGACAGCAGCCGTTCCCGGGGACGTTCGCCCGACGGCAGGTCAAGCACACGGACGTGGTAGGTCATAGTGGCACCTCTGACAACTGGGCCAGCGGCCCACTGCTAGTAAGCCCAAAGATTTCCCCGACAAAACCACCCCTCTGACAAGCGCCCGCCCATGACACCGCCGACCCCGACCGCCGCTGACATTGTGGCCATCCGCCAGCGACTGAGCCAGTTTAGCCGTCTCACCACCCCACCCCACCTCAGCGCCGCTGTTGCCGCCCAGGTGCGAGACGATATTCGCAGCTTTAACGAATGGTCTGACTACCAAACCCTCGGCATCTGCGCCGATACCCTGGCCGCAGGGCACCAGGCCCTAGAGTTGTTTTTGGCGGCCCTTGGGGTTGCAGTCAGCCTTGACCTGCCCGCCCGCGAAGGGCCGATATACCTCAAGTTCAACACCCTCAAAGGGGCCTGGTATCTAGATGACTACAGCGGCATGTCGCGGGGCGTGCTGATTACCTTTCACACCTCTGAACCAGAGCTAGCTGAGCTGGCTGGCACCTACGGGCCATTCTCCTTCGATCTGTTTGCTGACCCACCCACCTACCCATCCACTCTCCCTACCAGCCCCCCGATCCCCACTCGCGGCTGTGCTCCGGGGCCGATGCAATCGGAATCGCCCGGGGAATATCCTGGATCACCTGCACCTGAATAATCTGGTTGGGCTCAATCACAACGTGCTGCGGTGCGGTGCCCACCATGGTGGTGGCTCCGACGATGGCACCGCCCACCAGGCCAATGCCGCTAAAGCCCGTGACTAACAGCAGGGCCAGGGCACCGAGACCAGCCCCCGCCGCCACCCGAGGCGTAGTGATATCGGGGCTGCCGATCAGATAGTCAGAGGTGGTAGAGAAGGCAACCTGCTGCCCGGCGGGGGCGATCAGCATTTTGCTGACCCACTGTTGGCCCCGGGGGGTCGACTCAAACTGGCCGATTAGCTGACTGCCGGCGGGGGCGACAATGCCGTTGGTGATCGGGTCGCGAATGTCTTGGGCCAGCAATAGCACCTGGTTTTGGCTGGAGCTGGTGTTTAGATTCAGGGCTTCATTGCCGACGTAGCGCAGCTCTAAGACCGTGCCCGCCGCCACCAGGGTGTCGGGCGAAATTGGCCGCTCTGCCGGGGCTGGGTTGAGGGCATCGGGGGAGGCGGGCTGGCCGCCGTTGGGTAGGGGGGTGCCAAAGAGAATGGGCTGTCCGGCGGCAGCCACCGTGACGGGGGGCTCAGGGGGTACTACCGTGCCCTGCACCGTGGCGTTGGGGGCAGTGGGCACCGCCAGCCGGTTGGGGTCGTTCAACTCTACCGGCACGGTGGCTATCGGCGGTGGCTCTTGGTTTAGGACACTGGGGTCGCTGGGCTGCCCTAGCCCAGCGATCTCAGGCTGAGGGCGGCCCGGTGGGTCAACGGCAATCACCGCTGCCGACTCGCTGGTCGAAGGGGCCGCGACGGGCGGCTCAACGGCGATGGCCTCCGGGCTGGCTTCAGGGCTGGCCTCAGGCACAGCGGCGGCGGCGGCGGTGGCCGGGGGCTCAACGGCAATTGCCTCAGGCCGTTGATCGGGTGCGATCGCAGGCGACAGTTCTGGGTCTGCTTCTAGATCGGGGTCTGAAAAAGCTGCTGGGGGGGTCACCGCAATGGGAATCCCGCTGGTTTCAGCATCGATGGTGGCTACGGCCTCTGGTTCGGGGGCGGCCCGCTCAGGCGGCAATGCCTCTGGTTCTAGGGCTGGGGCCACGGCCACGGTCGGCTCAGGGGGTGCCGAGGCGGGGCCAACGGCCAACGGTGGGGGTTCTAGGGTCAACACCGCCGATACCCCGGCCGGAGGTGCCTCTGGAGGCAGGGTTGCGATGCCCGCCGCTGGGGGAGTGCTAACCGCTACGGGCGGCTCTGGCGATGTAGTGGTTGGGGCGGTGGTGGCCACTGGGCCAACCGCCGCGTCTAGCTCAGCCAGACTGGGCACCGTCACCTGCTCGCCAGAACGCCCCAGGTTAAACGGGTCTAAGGGCAAAGTCTCGGGCAGGTTGGTCAGGTTATTGATATCGCTGGGCAGCATTAGGTTGGCTGCCGAGGTGCTCAGCCGCCCCCTTCCCGCCGCCGGGAAGCCGAGTCTGGGGTCATTACCGGGCATAACCGGCAGCTCAACAATCATGGGAGAGCTGCCGGGCGCAGCTAAAGCCGGCCCGCCCCCGGCCACCAGGGCAGTCAAAACCCAGCGAGTTTGATCCGCCGCTGCGATCGGCGCAGCCTGGCCGGCGGGGGCTAACGCCACCAGGCTGGCCCCGTCAGCAGTCAGCACAGCATTGGGGGCCAACTCTAGCACCACCACGGTGTCGTCATTCACCTGACTGAGGCGCACCTGGCTGACGGCACCGCTGTAGGTCTGCTGGGGCGTCACCGCCCCCACCTGGGTTTGGGGAATGGTGAGCACAATGCGAGCCGGATTTGTCTCAACGGCATATTGAGGGATAACGCCGCTGGGTAGGGTCAGGGTCAACTGCTGACTGGCCGGGTCAAACTGCCAGGCGGTGAGGGTGCTGGCCTGGGCAGCGGGGCACATCATGAGCAATGTCGAGGCCATCAGCCCTACCCCCGCCCAGCCCCCCAGCTGTGGGCTCCCAAAAGCTGGGCCAGCGGTTCGACGTGATGAAAAAACGTGGGTGGGGTGTTCCATGGGTGCTATTTCCCTCGGTGCGGTGTGAGTAGCAGTAGCTGCAAAGGCTAGCTTTTGTCAGCAAACGCTAGATGCAGCGGCGGCACCCGGTAAAGCTAGCCTAAATACGGCATCAGCCTGAAGCATAACTAAGGATACGCACAATTTTTAGAATTGCAAGCGGAATCTCGGGAGTGGATAGATAGGCAATTGGGGAACAAGCGGGATGGCGATCGCGTCGCGTAGATCAGCACTATTGTCCAGTTGGGGTTAAGCAACGTTACGTCGTGGTCTAGACCACTGCCAATGGGGCACCCTAGGCAAATCGCGCTCGCACCCCTTGACTTTACCTTGACTTTGGAGACAGCAAACCATGGGCCGTTCTACGATCACCAACCGCGCCCCATTGCTCATGGGCGGGCTAGCTACCGCTCTTCTAATTGCGCCCGTGGCGGGGCCAGCGGCCCTGGCCCAGACCCCAGAGGGTAATCCAGAAGCCGCTCCGGCGGAGCCAGCGGCAGACAGCACCGCTCCTCGCTTTACCTGCCAAATGCACAATGGCCAGTACACCGTAATGTACGCCCCCACTAGCCAGCCGGGGCAGGCCTACCCCTGGGCTGTGCCCCAAGACATGGGCAGCGCCTGGCCCGCCCAGCGCCGCTGCGCCGAAATTAGCGCCCGCCTAGAGCGCTACCGCCCCGACGGTCTACTGGCCCTAGAGACCTCGGTCGAAAACGGCTACAACACTGTCTGTGTGACCACCGAAGCCGTCTCCAGCTGCCGCATTGTGTTTACGGTGCCGCCCGGCCAAGATGCCGCCGTCACCCGCGATCTCGTATTTGATAACCTGGCCATCGCCGACCGAGGTGACCAAACCCAGGGGGTAACCACCTTTACCGGCGGCAGCGGCAACATACTCGGGCAAATCGGCAATATTTTGGGTCTGCCCAGTTCCCCTGCGGCGAGGTCTCCCGGTCGTAGCCAAAGCATTAACCTCAAGCCTTTTCTGGATGCTGCCGATGGCGGCACGGGGGCTCGATTGAGCGGCGGCAACGCCGGGGGGCGCTCCCTCAACCCCGATGCCTTTCGCTAACGGCATGGCACCGGCTCTAGTTCACTTGTCGCCAAAATCATATCGTTGGAGAGCCTGACGATCGGGCTTGCCAATGGTTTCAGGTGGGCGCTGGTGGGCAAAGGGTGGCCTTTCGTGGTACTCAGAAGGCAGTAACGGTGTGGCTCCCATGTTTATTCCCCCCGGTTTTGTTCAGCGATCGCAAGTCCTCAGCCAGGGCACGGTGGCCCATGTCGAGGCCGACCCAGCCTTTTGGTCTGCCCCCCCAGGGTCTGCTTGGCCCCTAGTGTTTATCCACGGCTTTGGCGGCGGGTCATCGAGCTACGAGTGGTCAAAGGTCTACCCTGCCTTTGCCGCCGACTACCCGGTACTGGCCCCCGACCTAATCGGCTGGGGCCAATCTGACCACCCCGATCGCCCCCTCACCACCGCCGACTACGAGGCCCTGCTAACCGAATTTCTGCAAACACTTGGCCCAGAGCCACCTGTAGTCGTGGCCTCTTCGCTCAGCGCCGCCATGGTGGTGCGGGTGGCGATTGCCCACCCCGATTTAATTCGAGGGTTGGTTTTAGTCGCTCCGGCCGGGCTAGCCGACTTTGGCCAAGATCCTGGCAGTTCTTTGATCAACCAGATTGTCAAACTTCCCCTGGTAGACCAGCTGTTGTATCGCGGTGCGATCGCCACCGCCGAGGGCATCAAGTTGTTTTTGACCCAGCGTCAGTTTGCCGACCCCAGCCAGATTTCTGATGAAATGGTCGCCGCCTACCTGGCCTCGGCCCAGCAGCCCAACGCCGATGTGGCGGCCCTGGCCTTTGTGCGCGGCGACCTGAGCTTTGATCTAGCGGTTGATCTGCCCCAGCTCACCACCCCGACCACTGTGATCTGGGGTGAGGCCGCCCAGATCACCGACATCGCCACGGGGCGTCGCCTGGTCGCCCTCAACCCCACCGCCGTGAGCCGCTTTGAGGTACTGCCTGGCGTGGGGCTCACCCCGCAGCTAGAGGTGCCCGGCGTCACCATCGGGATCATTCAGCAATGCCTGGCTGATCCTCAATCCCGCATGAATACCCCCGATGTAAGGGCGTAGCAGGCTACGCCCCTACGGATTTTCAGAGACGATGCCGCTAGCGGGGGTCAGTCAATCTCTTTGGCCCTAGACTCTTTCAACCCAGACTCTTTAAAACCCAGAGCCGCTAAGCAGGTTGCCCTCAGGGTCAATGAAACCCCACTGGTTGCCGATTTGCACCCGACCCCGGCCCTCAGAAAATTTCCCGGCGTTGGCGTATTGCGGCTCGATTGCCCATACCCCCTCAGGGGTGATATAGCCGTAGCGGCCTGCCTGTTGTGCTACCGCCAGGCCCTCTGAAAAGTCGGCGGCGTAGTCAAATTGGGGGGCAATGGCCACCCGTCCGGTGGGGTCGATGTAGCCCCACTGGCCCTCGATCAGCACGGCGGCCAGCCCCTCTGAAAAATCTGAGGCAAAGGTCAAAGTCGGCTCTACCACCATCGTGCCCTCGGGGTTGACAAAGCCAAAGGTGCGCCCCTGACGCACCCGCGCCAGCCCCTCCGAAAAGCTAAAGGCTCCATCGTAGCGGGGGGCGATGACCATTTCCCCATTGGTGTCGATGTAGCCGTAGAGCTGATCTACCCGCGCCACCGCCAGCGATTCGGCAAAACTCCAGGCGTCTTTTAGAGCCAGCGGTATCACCTGGCGGCCGGCAGGGTCCACATAGCCATAGGTATCCTCCAGCTTCACCAGGGCACGCCCGTTGACAAAGCGCTCGGCTAGGTCAAACTGCGGCTCGATCACCCATTCTCCCTGGGGGTTAACGTAGCCGTACTTGGTGCCCCCCTGCACCGCCGCCAACCCCTCCGAAAAGGATTTAGCCTTGCGAAACTGTACGGGGATGGCCCAGCTGCCGCTGCGATCGAGGTAGCCAAAGAAAGCGCCCGCCTGGGCCATGGCCAGCCCCTCGGCGTAGTCGGCGGCAACGGTTACATTCTCGTCGGCCACCCGAATGCTCAGCTTGCCGTCGCGGTCGATGTAGGCCAGCTGCGACTTGAGCCTTACCAGGGCTACCCCTTCAGAAAAGTCTGAAACGCTATCAAAAAGTAGAGGGCTAGTCATGGCGCTGGCCAGAGCAACGGGCTGGGGATTTATGAACTGTAGCATTGTGGTGACCTGGCGCGGCGGCTGGGCTACTCTCTGGGCTATCCCAGAGAGTAGCCCAGAGCTACAGGCCATGAGAGTAGACAGCCCCAAGCCGAGGCTCCCCAGGGTGGCCAGCCTCGGTTTGCGCCCGCTGTGCGACATTTTCATCTACCCAGCCCTCGTTAATTAGCTCGACTCTGATTTTGCGACTCTGGTTTTGCCCGGTTGCCCTCTAAAGGCATCTCTCTATGGGTCACCATGCCCGATTTTTTTGGCATTGGGGTGAACCTGTGAACAAATCCTCACCTTCGGTCTATGCCCCCTGGCTAGGGCAGCTTGAGTGGCAGATCGGCATTGATGGCATCGATCTCTTTTTGCTCTAGCTCGTTGACCTCACTGATGTAGCGGGTTAGCAGGGTTTGCAGCCTTGGCTCATAGAACCGGTGCAGGCTGTAGTTACCCAGGGCCGGAAAGCCGCGCCGCTTTTTGTGGCGGCCGCCCGCACCGGGGTCAAACAGGGTGATGTTGTTGGCGATCGCCCACTCGACC
Source organism: Leptolyngbya sp. DLM2.Bin27 (assembly GCA_007694115.1). Taxonomy (GTDB): domain Bacteria; phylum Cyanobacteriota; class Cyanobacteriia; order Phormidesmidales; family Phormidesmidaceae; genus Nodosilinea. The sequence goes on from RECJ01000191.1 coordinate 19,036, forward strand.
GGCGCGTAGTAGCAGGCATTGAAGTGCAGGTTGCTCATCTCTAGGGTCGAGCCCCAGTAGCGGCCGTAGAGGCGATCGCCCTTGGTCAGGCAAAACGACATGCCCACTGGGTGGCTGTTGTCATGATTAGCATCATCTTCGCCGTAGGCGGCAAAGAACACCATACGGTGGCGATAGTCGTGGTGAATCAGCTGAAAGAACTTGCGGGTCAGGTACTTGCTGCCCCACCAGCCAAACTTGTCGCAGGTGTCGGCGTAGAAGTCGTACATCAAATTGCACAGGGGCTTACTGATGGCGTCGCCAGTGACCGCCTCCAGCCTCAAGCCCGCCGTTTCCATCGACTTACGTTCGCGCTTGATGTTGCGGCGCTGGTTGGCGTTAAACATGCCCAAGTAATCGTCAAAGCTTTGAAAGTTGTGGTTTTGCCACACGTAGCCGTGGTGTAGCCACTCAGAAAAACCCAGCTGGGTCATGGTGGCCCGCCACTGGGGGTCAACGTAGAGAAAGTGGCAGCCCGAGATGTCGTTGCGATCGCAGAAGGTATCGATCGCCTCCACCATCGCCAGGGTCACCGCCCGCTCGTCTTCGCCGGGGGCAATCAAAAACTGGTAGCCCTCCGCCGGGGTAAAGGGGGCCATGCCCAACAGCTTGGGATAATACTGCACCCCCAGCCGCTCGGCCAGGTCGGCCCACTGGTGGTCAAACACAAACTCGCCGTAGCTGTGACCCTTGAGGTACATGGGCGCGGCCCCCACCAGGGTCTTGCCGCGATACACCGTCAGGTGGCAGGGTAGCCAACCCGCGTTGGCCCCCACGCTGCCTGAGCGCTCCATATCGTTCAGCCAGCTCCACTCTAAAAACGGAGTGGCCAGGGGCTGGGCCATCTCATCCCACACCGCCTCAGGCACTTCCTCCATATGGCGAATCCAGGTGGCGGTCAGGGTTGGCGCAGCGGGGTAGCCCATAGGTGGTTAGCCGGTAGGGGACGGTTATTCTCCAGGGTAAAGGAATTTACCATCCTGTGCAGGATCGCTCAAGGTTTACTCCCCTCTCCCCCTGGGCCAGGGGCTGGGGGGGAGGGCTGCGCCTGGTAATGCAAGAACACCTCGCCGTCTATAACTCGGTGGGATAACAGCCGCCAGCGAGGCGCTGCTGCCGCTAAAAATCCCTCGCCCTCCACCGGAGTTGGAGCCGTTGACCCGCCTAAAATCAGCGGACATACCGTGATCAAGATTTCGTGGATGCAGCCCCAGTGCAGCAGTTCTGCCGCCAGTCCACCGCCGCCCAATAGAGCCAGAGTATGCAGTCCTGCCGCTTTAAACTGGGCCAAAACCCAGGGCCAATCCCAGGGTTGAGTTCTGGCCTCTGGGACAGGCCAAACGGTATCAAATAGGCCCGACTGTACCCAATCGGCGGCCACCGCCGCCCTCGTCAATAGCCCCCTCGGAATGGGCTGCCGGAAGTAGCGAAACCCAGGATCTAGATTACCTGAGGGCGACCAGACAATTTGAATCGGCTGCGCTGGCTGGCCCCGCCGCTGCCGCTGGGCAATCAGGTCAGAATTGCGCACGCTCAAAGTGGTGCCGTAGGCCCGCAGGGTGCCGCCGCCAAACAGCACCCCATCCACTGCTGCCACCTGGGCCTCTAGATGGGCCAGATCTGCCACCGACGAAAACCGAGCGGCCCCTCGCTGAGCATCGGCAATCTTGCCGTCTAGACTCATGGCCAGCACCAGGGTGACCTGGGGAATCGGTGGATTGGCAATAATCGTCAACGGTCAGCGCCCACAATAACTCTAGCTTACCGACGCCTGAGCTAAGCAGGGTTGGCCTTCGCCCAGTTCCCAGCTGCTGTGGCATTTCCAGCTTTGGTTGGTGAGCTGTTGGTAAAACCGCATTTCCCACTGGGTGGGGGTTTCCCAGTCAATAATTTCCTTGGCTTCGGCGACCACAGCCTTAGCCTGCTTGCGATTGGAGCCATAGACCAGAGGCAGCCCTAGCTCATCCTGAATCCGCAGGGGCATTTTGCGGGTGGGCGACTTGACCGTACAGGCAAAATTCACCATCACCTGCTTGAGCCAGGGAGAGGTGATCGCCAGGCCGCTCCACTCGGGTTTCGTGACTAGACCCTCGATGGTGAGCGCCGGAGAGGGCCGGGCTTTGAGGCCTCGGTTATAGGCGCGATCGAGGCTGCGAGTATACACCGGGGCGGTTCCAGGCTGCTCTTCAAACCCTTCGATCAGCAGGCAGCAGGCATCTGGGCCTTGCTCCCGGGGGGCTGCTGTTTCTCGGTGCTCAGCTAAAAACCGCTGAATTTGTTCGGCTAAGCTGCCGGTCGGGCAAACATAAATAGCAAATTTTGTCATATAACATTCCCAGAGAAACAACAGGCTGGGAAGCACAGAAGGAAGCCTGCTCTCGCCCACCGGCTCAATGCAGACGCTAGGGATAGAGGCAGGACAACGACTATACCTCTACATAGCAGCTTAGGCCATATAGACCTGAATGCTGGTGATGGGGCATTATTATTTACTTAAGAATCTGGACTTCAGAATCTGGCTGCTATTGTGATCACTGCCTCCTTGTCGCCTAGCGCTGGGGCGCATCAAAGGCATTTTCGATATAGTCTTGCAGCATCAGATAGCGACCATCGTCCACGGCTAAATATTTTGCTGGGTTGGGGCTGGCGGCGGCCGTTGGCTGCTGGCCGCTGCGACAGGCCACCAGAGCGATGTCAAAGCGGCAGGTGGCCTCGGCCCACTGCGGCTGCTTTAGCAAGTAGAGCTGGGCGGCTTTCCACAGTTTGGCCTGCTTGCTGCGGGTAATGGCCATCAGACCATAGGCATCCCAGTTGCCCTGGCTGCGGGTTTTGACCTCCACAAAGATCAGCTGCCCCCGGCGGTCGGCGGGGCCTTGGGCCATGACTAAATCGAGCTCACCCCAGCGGCAGTGCCACTGGCGATCGCACAGTCGCCAACCCTGGCTCTGTAGCCAGTTGGCCACCAGGGTTTCCCCCAGGGTGCCCAGCTCGGTTTTGCTCAGGTCAGTGGTCATGGGCAGCGGCTCGCGAGGGTGATGTCCCTCAGCATGCCCAAAACTTACCGGTAGTTGGTAAACTGCACCGCGACCGGCCAGTCTTCCTGCTTCACCAGCTGCATGGCCTGTTGAAGGTCGTCTTTAGATTTGCCGGTGACCCGGACTGAATCGCCCTGAATCGAGGCCGTGACTTTCTTTAAATTGTCGCGGATTAGCTTGGTGATCTGTTTACCCATCTCCTGTTCAATCCCCTTTTTCAGGGTGATGGGCTGGCGCACCCGAGTGCCGCTGGCGGCTTCCACATCGCCGTAGTCGAAAATCTTGAGGGACAAATTGCGCTTGGCCGCCTTTTGATGCAGCAGATCCTTGACCGCGTCTAGGGTCATGTCGCTGGCGGTTTCGATGGTGATGGTGCTGTCCGCTAGGTCAATGGTGGTTTTAGTGTCCTTGAGGTCGTAGCGGCTGGTCACATCGCGTCGAGTTTGGTCGAGGGCGTTGACCAGTTCTTGGCGATCAAAATCGCTGACGATATCAAAGGAAAAGCTAGAAGCCATGGGTACCGTTGGGTATCTGCTCACCAACAGACTACATCAAGGCCGACCGACAGCTCAAGAAATAGAGGGTAAAGGTGCTCAGGTTGGCGACAGCAAACATCAGCGATCGCCCAATCGGCACATTGAGAATATAGGCTACCGGGTACAGGGTGCGGGCGATCAGGTAGGCGATCGCAGCCCCCAGCGCCAGCCCTGAAGTTTGCTGCGTCACGTAGGCCATCAGCGCCGCCGGGGCGTACAAAATGATTGACTCAAAGGCATTCTCATGGGCCCAGGTGGCCCGCTGGGCATAGGCCGGCAGCTTGGAAAGCATGGCTCGGGGAGCCGCCTGGTCGTAGCCCACCTGAAAGCGCCCGTAGCCCACCACCAAGAATGGCAGGTACACCAGCAGCGCCGCTAGCCCAATGCTGACCAACAAAAACCCCGGCATAGTAATTACAGATGCCATAACAATCCTTCGGCGACAGTTCTATCGGGCGAGATTCTGACCCCGGTACCAGGGCTGGAGAATTTAAGCCTCACAGCCCTAGTCAAAGTAAAACAAGGTCACGATCTTGCGCTGGTCTTCAGCATCTTGGCAGGTTTTGAGCAGCGTATGGCTGTCGTGGAAGGCAAAACAGATCAACTGCTGGCAGCGAGAAATAATCTCCTGGTTGCACACAGAGCTAGCCTCCGCCAGAGCCATAGTGTCGTTGGCGGGGTTTTCGACTAGGTGCATCACCTGCTCTAGCTGGTCGCGCGACTCTTGGGGCTGCCGGGCCAGACTCTGGGGCAAAATTACCGTGAGTAGGTTGGGGTCGGCCTGCATCGCGCCCTTGATGGCGGCAGAGTTAGTGCCCGTAGCCCCTGAGGTAATGATGCGATTGCCCCCGAGGGCAAGGGCATAGGTCATCAGCTCGATCAGTTGTTGATGGGTAATGGGCACATGACGCGACCCCAAAATAGCTACTCGCTTAGAACCCGACTGCTGAATGGCCGCGAGTTCCTGCAAAAACGTGTCGACTTTAGCGGATTCGAGCGACGCTTCCATGGACTGACTCAAAGGCTGCACCGAATGCGTGAATAACGCGCTTCATTGTATCAGAAGGCGAGGATAAGGCTACAGGCTGATTCTTCACCAGTGCTTAACCAGCCGATACGGGTAACCCCAAGTCGAGCAGCTGCATAAGCCGATCGATATCACAATGAGCGGCAATCAGCTCTTGAATGCACTGTACTTTGATTGGCTCATGCAGGCGCACCTGGCCAAACAGTTCGTCAATCCGCTCCACCGTAGAGAGGGTGTCAGAGTCAACCGAGACAATCGGTACCTCCAGGTCGGAGGCTCGCTCTAGAATCTCCGGGGAGGGAGGGATCTGGCCGGTCAGCACCAGGCACTGGGTAGAGGTTTCGAGCGCCGCAAACTGAATATCGGTGCGATCGCCCCCGGTCACCACCGCCATGTTGTTGGCCTTGCGGAAGTAGCGCAGCGCCGAGTTGACATTCATCGCCCCGATGGTCAGGGTTTCGACCATTAAATCAAGGCGATTTTTGCAGCACAGCACCTCAGCGTTGAGCCGGGCCACAATTTCACGCACGGTGATGCTGCGCATGATGGGCGATCGCGGCAGCAGCGCCAGCACCGGAATTCCCTGGTTTTCTAGAAAGGGCCGGACCAGATCGGCGCAGGCCTCCATCGCCTCCACCGGCACATCATTGATGATCACCCCAATCAGGCGTGACCCCAGCTGGGCCTTAGCCACCAGCAGGCGATCGACCAGCAGCAGCGAATCGTAACGAGTCACCAGCAGCACCGCCGCGTCAATCTCAGCCGCAATATTGGCCACCGAAAGATTGAGCAACGTGCCCTCAGTCAAATTGCCGGGGCCTTCTAAGAGCACCAGCGCCTCGTCTTGGTGTTCGGTATAGCGCTGCAAACTGTAGTGGCTGGGCCCCTGACCGCTGAGGGTCAACCGGTCGGCTACCGTAGCCTCCGTCAGCGAAACGCAGGGAGGATAGTATCGCGACCCAGACAGCTTCAGCGTTTCAGCAATGAAGTCTAGGTCTGGGTCTTTACCGTCACCATTGGTGGAATTACCAATGGGTTTACCAAACCCAATCTCCATGCCCAACCCCTGAAGCTGAAGCCCAATACCCAGTAAAACCGCCGATTTGCCGCTGTATGACTCGGTCGAACCAATAACTAAACGCTTTGCTGAACTGGGCACGCTGTGAGTCCTCCATGGGGCTAACGCACTGATCTCCGACGTCCAAACCCCGGTTCTACAACACAAACCAGCGATGGATTACATCAGTAGGCACAGTACCACACCCATTCTGCCATTTCAGAGCCGGTCAGCGTCGGCTTTTTCAAAACCCCGGCCTAGCCCTATTCATCTAGACGCAAGAGCTTGCGATAAAAGTTCTGGGAGAAGTCCGCAGGGCGTTTTTGCCGCAGCGCCACAATTACATCAAACAAAAAGTCAACAAATTCAAAGGTTGCCATGGTCAATTCGTAGCTGAGATCGTTGTCGGCATCAAACTGCATGCGACAGCGAGTTAGGTCTGCAGGCAGCACTGACACATTCCAGGTGGCGACAAAGGCAATGCTCTCGCCCCCCTCGATCTGGCGCTCACCCTCCAAATTACCTTGCTTATAGAGAGAAATAGCGTAGGGCAGAGCGTTGCGCTTGTTGCCCTGGTAGTAGGGCATGTAAACGCCAATATCCTGCTTGCCTGCGGGCTGAATTGCCTCAAACGTCAAACTCATGGGTCTGGCCTTAGGTCGAGTTTCAACAAACGATTATTTCAGCGGTCATCGGAATGAGCTACCCAGGATACAAGATCCTTGCCTGGTCGAGCGATGATACTTGATCCACAGCTATCATTCCCCAGGATGGAGTTGGGGACATCATTAAAGTATCTTCCGCAAAATCATTTCCCGCAAAATCGAGGATGATAGACCTAGGCCGGGGCAAGCTTGGGGGTTAAGGTGTATTTTCTCCAATGATGGCAGCCTGGCCGCTGCTGTTTGTTCTGCTCCTAACCTGAGTTCATGGCTGATTTTCCTCAACGTTTCTCTCCTAGGCGCTTTTATACTCCGCTGAAGGAGTTAGAAATTAAAGATTTTCCGGGCTATGCCGGTCGGCGCTCTAAAGCTGCCCTCACCCTCAGTCTGCTGTGGGGGGTGACAGTTGTGCTGCACCTGCTGTCCTGGGGAGGTTGGGTGGTGCTGGGGCTAACCGCGATTCTCACGACCCACGGCCTGCGCATTTTGCTGGCCCGGCCCCTGGCAGCGGTGGATCCTTTGCCCTCCGCTGCTGAAACCCCTGACGCCCTCAGCGATAGTCTTAAAGACCCCTTAGCCTGGCCCTACATATCGCTGGTAGTAGCCGCCAAAAACGAAGAAACAGTCATCGAACCGCTGGTGGCGGCCCTGTGTCAACTCGACTACCCTGCCAGCCGCTATGACGTCTGGATTATTGACGACAACAGCACCGACGGCACGGCCAAACGCCTGCAAACCCTGGCTGGCCGCTACCCCCAGCTGCGAGTCTTACCCCGTCCCCTCGGTGCCAGCGGCGGCAAGTCGGGAGCACTCAACCAAGTATGGCCCGACACCAAGGGCGACATCATCGGCGTGTTCGACGCCGATGCGCGGGTGCCCAGAGACGCGCTGCGCTACATTGTGCCCCTGTTTGACCAGGGAAACGTGGGAGCGGTGCAAATGCAAAAGGCCGTAGTCAACCGGGCTAGAAACCTTTGGACCCGTGGTCAACAGGCCGAAATGGCCCTCGACAGTTATTTTCAGCAGCAGCGCATTAGCCTGGGTGGCGTTGGGGAACTGCGCGGCAATGGCCAGTTTGTGCGGCGAACGGCCCTGGCCCAATGCGGCGGCTGGAACGAAGAAACGATCACCGACGACCTCGATTTGACCCTGCGCCTGCACTTCAGCGGCTGGGAGATTCACTTTTTGCTGCACCCCGCCGTAGGTGAAGAAGGGGTCGAACAACCCCTGGCCCTGTGGCACCAGCGCAACCGCTGGGCAGAAGGAGGCTACCAGCGCTATCTCGACTATTGGCGACTGATTGCTCAGCACCGTCTGGCTCCTGCCAAAACCTTAGACATGGCTTCGTTTTGGCTGATTCAGTACGGACTGCCCACAGTGGCGCTGCCCGACTTTGTGATGGCGGTGCTGCGCCACCGGCTGCCGCTGTTTTGGCCCGTTTCTAGCCTGGCGTTGGCCCTATCGATGGTGGGCATGTTTTGCGGGCTGCGGCGCACTCGCCAGCAGCCGTTGTGGGTCTGCGGCCTGCAAACCCTCTGGGGTAACCTGTACATGCTGCACTGGCTGCTGGTGATTGCCACCATGGCCATGCGTCTATCGGTGCGGCCTAAGCGGCTGCGCTGGGTTAAAACCACTCACCTGGGCAGCGAAGAAGATCTTCGTGTGGATGTATTCTGAAGATCGTGGCGGGTGTGGGCATGGGGGACAGGCTTGAGCCCTAAACTTTAACGCCCTCACCCGCCACAGTCATTGAGCCTATATTTTGCTGTTCTACTGCCCATGCCCTGGTTTGTTAAGCTCGAAAGAGGCATCGTCAACAAGGCCGTCTTTGACCAGTTTGTGCCCGATCATGTGACCTACGTCAAAGATCTCATCGCCAAGGGCCACGCAGCCAAGACCGGCTACTGGGCCGAATTTGGGGGTGGTATGCTGTTATTTCAGGCCGATTCTATCGAAGAGGCCCGTGTGATAGTCGCCGCCGACCCGCTGGTTCAAAACCACTGCGTCGAGTACGAGCTGCACGAATGGCGAGTGGTGGTCGAATAGGAGAATGCGCCGTGGCCGATTCCAGTGATGGGTATAAAATTGTCAGCGATAACCGCCAGGCCCGCCACGAGTACGAAATTTTAGAGACCTACGAAGCGGGCCTAGAGCTGATGGGTTCAGAGGTCAAGTCGATTCGCCAGGGCCGGGTCAACCTGCGCGACGGCTACGCCCTGATTAAAGACGGTGAGCTGTGGCTGCACAACGTGCACATCTCCCCCTACACCATGACCAACAAGGCCTACAACCACGAGGCCAAGCGCGCCCGCAAGCTGCTACTGCACCGCGACGAAATCCGCAAGCTGATCGGCAAGGTGGAGCAAAAGGGGCTGACCCTAGTGCCGCTCAAGCTCTATCTTCAGCGGGGCTGGGTCAAGGCCACCATTGCCCTAGGCAAGGGCAAAAAACTCCACGACAAGCGCGAAAGCCTCAAGCGCAAGCAGGAAAGCCGCGAAACGGCTCGCGCGCTCAGCGGCAGAGATTAGCCACCACCAGGGAGTCAACTCCCTGGCTGATAGCAAAAGTCTGCTAAAGCAGCTTGGGGAACTCGCCTCCCTATCCTCTTCAGAGGATTTCGGCTTTGAGCCTGGGACTAGAAGTCCCAGGCTCAGCGGTCAACCTGAGGGATCGCCCCCTAAACCTGCTTCACCTTGACAGGACTGCTCTCAGCAGGGGAATGGGCCAGAATATCGCTAGACTTGAAGAGCGTCTAATATAAAATCCTGCTTGGCTATCCCCGATCCCCCTGGGCGAACCGCCGTTCGCCCCTACAGGTTGGCCGATTGGCCATCGGGGGTAGGGAATTCGGATTTGGTATAAGTCGACAAAATTTATTCAATATCACCTTACTCAATACTCACGCCACCAAAGGTTTCGGCCTGTTTGCCGGGGCTAGCGGGGGCGGCCTTTTCGAGCTGACGGGCCTGCTGTCGGTGGCTCTGAAAGTGGCTCAGCCAGGCCTCGGGGGCGTTCATGGTTTCGCCGCCGTGCTTGGTCAGGCGCTGGCGTACCTGGCAGAGCACCGGGGTGTTGACGCAGGCCCCAGAGACAATCACCTGGCCCTTAGTGAGCGAGGGCAATTCTTTGAGCAGATCGCGCCCGGCGGCTTCGACCCCGTACTTGAGGCTGTCTTGGTCGACCGGATTGACAATGCGCATGAGAAACTGGCTCATGCACTGGCTGAGCACGTCGGAGTCGAGTTTGCCGGGCCGCTGGGTAATCAGCCCCACCCCCATGCCAAACTTGCGGCCCTCACTGAGGATCGTGCGCAGCACCTGCTTGCAGCGGGCTGGTTCGTTGGCGGGGGCAAAGCGGTGGGCCTCTTCGATCAAAATAAACACCGGGTAGGGCAGATAGTTTTCGTCGTTGGGGGCGATTTTGTCTTTGGCGGTGTTGATCCGGGCCTGGTAGCTCTGGCGCAGCACGGCGGCGCAGATCACCTGCTGCTCTTCCTGGCTGATCTCATTCATTTGCAGCACGGTGACTTGACCGGGGGCAAAGAGATCCTTGGGGGCCAGGTGCTCCATGCGGTGGAAGTAGTCAGAGCGCTCTAGCTTGCCCAGCTTCCATTCCAGGGCCGGGGCCGAGGAGCCGGTTTTCTCGTTGCCTTCGTCATCGGTGCTGCGGTCTGACTCGTAGCAGGCCGAGATCAGATCCTGCACGTCCCAGCGGTGCTCACCAAACTTGTGCTTGCCCAGCAGGCTAAAGGCTTTGTTGAGAATGGCCTGCTGGCGATCGCTCATATCGGGCAGGAGCGTCAGAATGTCGTAGTAGTCGAGCGACGACATGCGAATGCGAATGTCGTCGGGGGTGAGCAGCTTGACCTCGGGGCTGTAGCCGTCGTCGCTGGCAAAGCTGGGATGGCCGCGCATGTCGGCCAGGGTGCCGTACTCGCCGTGGGGGTCAAAGATCAGCACCGCCGCCCGGTTGTAGGGGCTGAGCAATTCTTCGATCAGCACGCCCGCCGTGTAGCTTTTGCCAGAGCCAGTGCCTGCCAAGATCGCCATGTGGGTGCTCACCAGTTCCTTCACATCCAGGGTCACGGGCACCCGCCCGCCGGGGCGCAGCAGCAGGGAGCCGATTTCGGCAGATCCCACCTCTTTAGGTTGTTTTTTATTGATAATTTTCCGCAGGCTCGCGTCGTCGGCCAGGGTGACCTTGGCCCCTGGGTCGGGGGCAATGCGGGGGTTCATAAACCCCAGGGCGGGGTGAAAGTGGCCCACCACGTCGACGGTGACTGCGTAGATTTCGGGGTGGGGGTGGGCAAAGCCCACGAGGGCGGCGATCGCCTCGGGGTCGATGTCAGGGTCGGCAAAGATGCGATCGGGCAGGTGGTCAATCAGTCGGCGATCGGAAATTTTGCCCAAAATTTGGGCGCTGGACTGGTCAGGCAGATCGACTGAGTAGTAGACAAACTCGCCGATTTTGACCTGGCGGTTGTCGGCAGTGATGAACACGTACTGGTTGCCGTCTTCTCCTGGCCCCTTGACAGTGCCAATGATGGGAGATGTCGCAGGCTTGGGTGACGGTGCCATAGAAACCCCGCTAAAAACCATGGGTAGCTCGGCCAGGGCATAGTTGTCTTGGCTCAGGCTTAATCAATACTAATGTCCTGCTGAAAATTAGGGTAGGGGCAGTCGCTACCCTCGACTGGCAGCGACGGGTGGCCCTGGGGCTGATTCAACCAACTGTAGGTCTATCACCGCCCAGGGCTTGGCCTCACTGGCACAAGGGACTGGCCGAGCTATGTCGATTTTCTCAGCCCCCTCAACCACGAGCTGCGTACCCCCTGACCAGTATGATGCTGGCTATTCGAATGCTGCGCCGCCTTGATCTGACTCCAGAGCGAATTGCTGGTGCTGGCTCTGGTGTATGGGAGCGTGAAGCAACTGGGGGGCACTATAGAGGTATCGAGCCAGCCCGGCGCTGCCCAGCTGTGGCAGACATGTTTTACCTGAGGGTTTGAGCACCATGACAAATTTATCCCCAATTCCTAGGGGCCACACCATGCCACCAAATTTTGCTGGTATTCTGGGCACAGGCACGGCGGCCTGGCTAGACTACACCGTTGACGGCTGGTTTTAACCCATGACTGCAAACCCTCCCAATTTTTCTAACTTTGAGGCAGCGCCCCTGGGCGCTGGTGGCTCTGCTGGGTCAATGACAGCGAGTGGGGTTGTTTCAGCGGCTGATGTGATAGTCGAAACTGAGAAGCTGGGCGGGCAACAGCGCCGCATTTTGGCCTTTACCGATATCTCTGCCAGCGTTGATCAGGTGTGGCAGGTGCTCACTGACTACGACAACCTGGCCAGCTTTATTCCCAACCTGGCCTACAGTAAACGGCTAAGTCACCCCGAGGGGGGGATTCGGCTAGAGCAAATGGGGGCTCAGTGCTTTCTCAACATCAAGTTTTGTGCCCGGGTCGTGCTCGATATGGTCGAAGCTTTTCCCCAAGAGCTGCGTTTCTCGATGGTGGAAGGCGACTTTCGCCAGTTTGAGGGCAAATGGACGCTTGAGCCACTGGCCGAGGCCCCGAAACCGATGGTGCGCCTGGGCTATGATCTGGTGATTCAGCCCCCCCGAGCAATGCCGGTGGGGCTGATTGAACGGCATATTCGCCATGATTTGAGCAGAAATTTGCGGGCAATTAGCGATCGCACGACCACCCTATCGCTGGCTTAGCCCTTCTCTGCTGACTGCACTAAGGGCTGCATACGTTCAGCGATTACAGCGTAGAAGGGGTCGCCGCCGGGCAGGCCCAGCATTTGCAGAATGGCAGGCACACTGGGGGCACGGGCAATCACCTCTGGGGTGCCAAAGCCCGGCACCGAGCCAAAATAGCTCTTCACCAGGTTGACCCGGCGGGTTTCGCTGCCGTCGCGCCAGGCGGCGATTGCCTTTTGGTAAAACATGCGATTTGAGAAACTCACAATCGCAATGCCGCCGGGCTTAAGAATCCGGTAAATTTCCCCAAACACCACCTCGGGCTGCTGGAGGTACTGCACCGACACGGTATTGAGCACCGCGTCAAAGGAGGCATCCTCCAGGGGCAGTTTGGGATTTTCGTTGAGATTTTGCACGAAAAAATGGTCTAGGCGCGGGTTTTTGGCCAACTCTTCGGGGTTCATGCCGTGGCCCTCAATGTGGTCAAACGCCATATCGGCTGGTAGGTGCGACACCCAGCTGCTCATCATGTCAAAAATGCGGCATTGGGGCGTGAGCCGTTCTCGATATAGCTCGGTGAGCTGCTGAATAAACCCATCGTCGACGTGGGTGACAAAGCGGGGCACGTCGTAGAAAAAGGTGTCGCTAGAGGCATCTAGCTTGGTGCGTTGGTCGGGCTGAAGCAGCATGGGTGAGAGGGGTAGAGAGGTTTTCTAGAGTGTAAACAAATCCTAAGACCAGAGCTACTATGGGCTTAGCCCTGGCTCGCAACCTCGCTGCTTTCCTAGGGATATCTTCTAAGCAGCTGATCCCGCCAGTTTTAGCCGAGAGTCAAGCAGGTGGGGATATCCGTCTGGGGAGCGGCGTAGAACCCTGCTCTATCCCGCGTTACACTGTTAAAAACCCGTATTTGGGCGTCTTCGGTCTATGAGTTTAGAGATTAAAGCCGTGCAGGCACCGTATGGCGACGCGATGTACCGCACGCCGCCCCCAGATCTGCCCTCCCTGCTGCTCAAGGAGCGGATTGTGTATCTGGGCTTGCCCCTATTCTCGGGGGATGACGTGAAACAGCAGGTGGGCATTGATGTCACCGAGCTGATTATTGCTCAGCTGCTTTTCTTGCAGTTTGACGACCCCGACAAGCCCATCTTCTTCTACATCAACTCCACCGGCACCTCCTGGTATGACGGCAACATGATCGGCTACGACACCGAAGCCTTTGCCATCTGCGACACCATGAACTACATCAAGCCCCCCGTCCACACCATCTGCATTGGGCAGGCCATGGGGTCGGCAGCGGTGATTTTGGCCGCAGGCACCAAGGGCTATCGGGCCAGCTTGCCCCATGCCCGCATTGTGCTCAACCAGCCCCGCAGCGGTGCCCAGGGGCAGGCCAGCGACATCGAAATTCGGGCTAAGGAAGTGCTCGACAACAAGCGCTCGATGATGGATATTTTGTCCAAGAGTACTGGCAAAACCGCCGAGCAGCTGATGCGCGATTCTGACCGCATGTTCTACATGAAACCCGAAGAAGCCATGGAATACGGCATCATCGACCGGGTGCTGTCGAGCCGCAAAGAGTTGCCCATGCCTGCACCCATCGGGGTTTAGACCCAGGTTGTCTTAGGTTTTCAGGGCGTTTGCCCCTCAAAGTCATCTTTAACTATTCCACCTCTGTTGTTTTGTTTTTAGGTTGAAAGAGCACTATGCCCATCGGCACTCCCAAGGTTCCCTATCGTTTGCCCGGCAGCCAGTACTCCCAGTGGGTTGACATCTACACCCGCCTGAATCAGGAGCGAATTATCTTCTTGGGCCAAGAGGTGACTGATACCTTGGCTAACTCCATTGTGGCGGCCCTGCTTTACCTCGATTCTGACGACAACAGCAAGCCTATCTACCTATACATCAACTCGCCTGGCGGGTCGGTGACGGCGGGCATGGCAATCTACGACACGATGCAGTACATCAAGTCTGATGTGGTCACCATCTGCCTAGGTCTGGCCGCCTCCATGGGGGCGTTTTTGCTGGCGGCGGGCAGCCACGGTAAGCGAGTTGCCCTGCCTCACTCGCGGATTATGATTCACCAGCCGATGGGGGGCACGGGGCGACAGCGCCTCCAGGCCAGCGACATTGCCATTGAGGCCAAAGAAATTCTGCGAGTTCGCCAAGAGCTCAACGAAATGATGGCCCGCCACACCGGACGCTCGATTGAACAGATTCAAAAAGACACCGACCGCGACTACTTTATGTCAGCCGAAGAAGCCGTAGCCTACGGTCTGATTGATCGAGTGATTGAAGAGCGCACCCAAGAGTTGGTTACCTCTGCACCAGCAGCGGTGTAGTTAAACCCCGCCTAAGTTCATAAGTTGGGCTTTGTCTGGGGAAACCGACAAAGCTCAAGCTGAACTCGATATAGCTGCGCCATTTTGGCCTAAAGTTGGCAAGATAAGAGCAATCTACGTATCCCCTGCTCAAGAGTTGGCAACCATGGCGCTGGCGCACTACTACCGCTTACTAGGGCTAAGAACCGGGGCCAGCTTTGGCGATGTCAAGCTGGCCTATCGCAATTTGGCCCGGCTATATCACCCCGACGTCAACCCCGGCGATCAGCTGGCGAAGGAAAAGTTTATCCAGGTTACCCAGGCCTACCAGGCCCTAGTCGATGCCCTACCCGCTGCAGCGGTTACGGTGGCGCGAGCGGCTGATCCTAAAACCCAGCCCGTTGTCGTGCCCCACCCTAGTCCTGCCCAAGCGGCCCGACCTCAGCCAGTTTCGCCCCCCGTCGAGGAGATTGAACTGACCCTCAGCCCTACCCCGGGCGGGTCTGAAGCCGATCAAAAGCTGAAGGTCAATAGCTTTAAGCAGCTGCGAGGCTTTTTTCAAGAGCAGCGCTTTCCTCGGGCGGTGGCCCTGGTGGAAGGGCTGGTGCAGCGGTTTCCAGCAGACCCTGAAATTTGTCAGTGGCATGCGCTCACCTACTACCGCTGGGGCCATGACTTGCTAAATAACGGCAACCTCAACAAAGCCGAGGCCTGCTTAAAAAAAGCGTGGCGAGTTGACCCCTATAACAAGTCGCTGCGGCAGGCGCTGCAGCTCGATTTTCGGCGGCTAGAGCAGCTCAATCAGCCCCCGATGCCCCAGGCCCAGTGAGCTAGGCCACGATGGCCTCAAACCACTGCTCAAACCGAGCCGCGAGGGCGGCAAGGGAAAAGTCGGTTTCGGCCTGGAGTCGGCAGGCATGGCGATCGAGGTGGTCAATGGCTGCGATCGCACTCACTAGCCCCTGCACATCGTCGGGTGGCACCAGCCAGCCGGTCTGACCCGGCTGCACAATTTCGGCGGGGCCACCCCGGGCATAGGCAATCACCGGCACGCCGCAGGCCAGGGCCTCGATGGCGACATTGCCAAAGGCCTCAACCCAACGCGGGGTCATGATCAGGGCACGGCACTGGCGCAGCACCTGCTGAAGCTCGGCGGTGGGCAAAAAGCCCACGTAGGCTTGGCTGGCCTGGGGAAAGCGATCGCAGAGTCGCTGCCAGTAGGCACCATCTTCTAGCTTACCCAGAATTTTGAGCGGCACCTGGGCGATTTCAGCCGCCTCTAGGGCGTCTTCTAGCCCCTTCTCAGGGGAGATCCGGCCCAGCCAGGCCAGGGCCTCGCCCGGGGCCGGGCAAAACTCGTACAGGTCTAGATCAATGGCGCTACCCAAAATTTCAAAGCTGTCGGGCCAGCCAAAGGTTTCGGCCTGGGTGCGAGTGTAGGCTCCTAGACGGCGGTGAAACTGTTGGCCGACCTGCTGCACCACGCCATCCATCGCGTCGCTGAGGGAGCCCATGGTGACAAAGTGGGCCACGGGGGTGCGAAAAAATGCTGTGAGGTAGAAGGGCAGCCAGTCGTAGGCAAAATTGACAATCACATCAAACCGCCGCTGGTGCTGCTGGGCGTAGTGCCACAAATTACCCAGCACGCTATCGCTGGGCAAAATTATCGGCGCGCTGCGCCCCTGGGTGTGGGCCGTGGGCTGAAGCTGTCCAGCAATTTCTACCACGGGGATCTCTCCAAGGCTCGAGCCGACAGGGGCCAGCACCGTGACCTCATGCCCCCTGGCCCTGAGCCCCTGGGAGAGATTGAGCAGAGTTAGTTCGACGCCGCCGCCGAGGCCAGATCCCAATGGCCCTACGGGAGTTGAGATGAAGAGCAGGCGGAGGGAGGAGGGCATGGGGGAATGAGGAGTGGGTAAGTGAGTGGGTGGGTGAGTGGGCAGGTGGGTGAGTGGCGGGCGGTGTTCAGAGTTGCTTGAGCAGACTGGATAAGACCAAAATTGATCATCGTAAGATCTAAACCTGAAGATCTAAACCTGAGGCTAGCTGGGGGGGAGGCGATGGCCCTCACTATCGGCGGCAGCGTCTAGGGTGGCCGCCTGGGTGGGATAGGTAGCAGCGGGGATGCGGTTGAGCTGGTTCAGTGCCCACTGGGCCGTTTCCTGGACGCCGGGATCGGGGTCTTGGCTAGCGTGGGCCAGCATGTGGCTGAGCTGCACCACCGTATCGTAAACCCGACTGAGGTCGCGAATGGCGTTTTTGCGCACCTCGGGGCTGGGGTCTTGGAGCCCCAGGGCCAGGGCGCGGTGCATGGGTTTGAGGCTGCGGCTGCTGATTTCGGCCAGGGCGGCGAGAATCAGGCTTTTTTCTTGGGAGTCGGCCTGGAGCAGGCCGTTGACTAGGGGCTGAATGGCGTCGGAGTTGCCCCGCTGACCCAGTTCCCAGATGGCGTGGCGACGGGCGGCACCATCGGCGCTGGTCAACTCGTTGACCAAAGAATCGACGATATCGACCGGGGTAAGGCGGGTGGTGGCCTCTAGGGGCAGGTCGGCTGCCAGGGCGTCGCTGGGGGGCGAGGCGGTTAGGGTCGGCCTGCCTGCCGATGCCAGGCCAGGAGGCAGGGGCTCGGGGTCTGCGGGCACCGTGGCTCTGTTCGGGGGGCGCTGTTTACCTTGACCCCACAGCCGCCAGCCGCCGAGGCTGGCGAGCAGGGCTAAGCTGCCCACCAGCCACCAACCGAGGCGACCACCGCCATCCACCGCAGCGGGCGGCCTGGGGGCAGCGTCTGGAGCGGCGTCTGGGGCGGTCACCTCTGGCTCGGGGGCCATATCTGCGATCGCAATTGCCGGAGTCAGGGGCGCTATATGAGTGGCCCTGGACTGAAGCAGCACTGGGTTGAGATCAGCAACGTAGGCTGGGGAACCAGGTGCCAGCCAGGCCACCGTGGCTGCGGCCCCCCAGGTTGGTGCGCCAATAGCTAGCAGACCTGCAGCCAGAGTCAGGCCCGCTCGCCCCAGTCCCACGTTTGCCCTCGGGTTTGATCTCTCAATTGGCGATGACATGCTCGCTCCCACCTATGTCCGTAGCGGACGGCACGGCTACCCAGTTAGATGTCCTCCTAAGTTAACCTACCCCACGACGGGTGGATGGGTAGATGGTGCATGGCAATCGCTCTTGCCCGCCTCATCCCCTGGGGCATCAGTCGACCGTAGGGGCAAACGGTGGTTTGCCCATTGCCGGGAAGTTCTTTTCGAGCCATGGCTTAATCTAACTTCGCTGGAGTCGCCGCCCCGGAACTGGCGCTCCACTGGCGCAGCTTTTGGGTGATGGCGTCGCGCTGGTTAATCAGATAAATGCTGACCAAGGTAAAGCTGACCCCTACCCACTGCAAGGAACTCAGGGTTTCACCCAAAAATAGGTTGCCAAACAGCAGGGCAAACACGGGGGTTAGAAACGTCAGGGCGCTGAGGCTGGTGAGGTTGCCCTGGGCCGCCAAGAAGAAGAAAATACCGTAGGCCAGGGCGCTACCAAAGACCGTGGCATAGGCGATCGCACCCCAGTCTAGCCCAGTCAACCCCTGCCAGGGTTGCCCTTCCCCCAGGGCCGACAGCCCAAACAGCGGCAGCCCCCCCAGCACCATGTGCCAGCCCGTGGCCACGACCGGGTCAGCGTAGCGGCACACATAGCGAATCAAAATTGTGCCCGTCGCCATCGACAGGGCCGCCAGCAGCATCAACCATTCGCCCCCCTGAAGGAGGGTGTTGAGGGCGGTGCCCCCGGTCAGCCAGGCGGTGTCACCGTGGAGCAGTGACAAGATCCACTCATCGGGCAGACCCAGCAGGCTAATGCCTGCAATCCCCCACAGCAGGCCAATCCAGCCCAGGGCACCAATGTATTCGCCAAACAGACCCCGCGCCATCACCGCCACCGCCAGGGGCTGAGAGTCGATCATCACCGACCCCAGGCCAGCCCCAGTGCGCTGCAAGCCCGCCGCCAAAAAGCCCTGAAACAGGGCTCCATCCACCAGGGCAAAGAGCGCTATCCAAAGCCACCCTCGTCGACTGATGGCCTGGGGGCGGCGCAGCAGCAGCCCGGCCAGCAGCACTAGCAGCCCAGCGGGCACCAGCCGCACCCCAGCCATAAAAAACGGCTCCGTATGGGGCATGGCCCCCTTCATCGCCACCATGGCTGTGCCCCAGAGAAAGAAGGGGGCAATCAGCACCAGCGGGCTGCGAGGGGCGGATTGGGGAGCAGCGGGATCCATAGACTAGAAGCGGGAGATCAGAAACGGGACGAGAATTGAGCATCGACCCAGAGGGCACGACTAGAAGGCGGCTAGATCAACCTGCCAGCCGGATCAGCCGAAGGGCCAAGGAGCCAATCAAAACTTGGTTGAAGAAATGTTAACGCAGTTCGGCGATCGGTGCCGTTCTGGCCCGAATCCAGCTCAAATCTCACTGGAACCCCTCAGGGTCTTTGAGCCCGCAGCTGACCTGCAGCGGCCCTCTGGCCCGATCAGGGTGGGAGTGGCCCCAGTTAGATTGGCTACAATGGAGAGCGGCCTTGGCATTGCTAGGGCCGTTTTCCATTTACGCATGTTTGCACCCTATGGTCTGGCCGTTTTCTCTCTCCCCACGTAAGTCGATCGCCCGCATTGAAGTGACCGGCGTCATTGCTGCCGCCACCCGCAAGCGCCTGCTTGAGGCCCTCAAAGAGATTGAGGAAAAGCGATTTCCGGCCCTGCTGCTGCGGATTGATAGCCCTGGTGGCACCGTAGGCGACTCCCAAGAAATCTACACCGCGCTCAAACGGCTGAAAGACAAGCTCAAAATTGTGGCTAGCTTCGGCAATATCTCCGCCTCTGGTGGGGTCTACATCGGCATGGGGGCCAACTACATCATGGCCAACCCCGGCACCATCACCGGCAGCATTGGGGTGATTTTGCGGGGCAACAACCTAGAGCGGCTGCTTGACCGGGTGGGCGTTTCATTCAAAGTGATTAAATCTGGCCCCTACAAAGACATTCTTGCCTTTGATCGAGAGCTGACCGACTCCGAAAAGACAATTTTGCAAGAATTGATTGACGTCAGCTACGGTCAATTTGTCCAGACCGTAGCGGAAGCCCGCAACCTCAGCGAAGCGACCGTGCGCAGCTTCGCCGACGGGCGCATTTTTACCGGCGAACAGGCGGTACAGCTGGGGGTGGTAGATCGCCTGGGCAGCGAAGATGAAGCCCGCCGCTGGGCCGCTGACCTGGTGGGCCTTGACCCCGACAAGACCGAGTGCATCACCTTTGAAGAAAAGAAACCCCTAGTGCGCCGCCTGGTGCCCGGCAACAGCAATGCCAACCTCTACCCTGGTCTATCGGCTTCTGGCTTAGGGGTGCCTGCCCTCAACGCCACCCTAGAGTGGCTGGAGTTTGAGCGGACAACCAGTGGTCTGCCCCTGTGGCTGTATCGCCCCTAGGGACAGATACAAGCCTGGTAGGATTAAGCGGTAAAATGCAGTCTATTCTCTGCCTGGGTGGCCCTGCGGGTTGCTACCCAGGACAAGAGGCTTGACTTTTGGAGGTTTCAGCGTGGACTGGCGAATGTGGGCAATTCGGGGAGCGGTGACGGTACCAGAAAATACCGAGGCGGCCATTGGTGAGGCGGTGACAGAGCTATTAGATGCCCTGGAGGAATGTAACCAGCTTGACTCTAACTGCATTATTAGTGCCACGTTTTCTGTCACCCGCGACCTAGATGCGGTGTTTCCGGCGGCAATCGCCCGTCAGCGCCCTCACTGGGAGAACGTTGCGCTGCTCGACGTGCAACACATGCATGTTGAGGGCAGTCTGCCCTGCTGCATTCGGATACTAATGCATGTGCAGCTGCCCGCGCTCCACGGTGAGGTGCAGCATATTTATCTGCGCGGTGCCCGCAGTCTGCGGCCCGACTTGGTGGTTACAGGCTAAACCGTGAGCAGTTGGGTAGGTGATCGACACCTACCCAACTGCTCACCCTAGGATCTGAATACCACATTCAAATCACCTCACCCCGATTTCCGCCAGGCCAAGCAGTAGGGGTGTTGGCGTGCCAAGCCAGAGGCTCTAGGGCATTCGCCCGATTGAATCGGGGTAAATAAGCAGGATTTAGGATCAGTGTTTCTTCAGCCGGATGCCGAGGAAGAGATCGTAGAGAAATCCGAAGAAGTCTTTCATCTTCAGTAGCCCTAGGGACTGGGGCGATCCCTTTTCGTCAAGCAGGGGGCGCATTACCTCGTAGGTGGGCTGGTACTTGTACCAGGGCACCGAGGGCCACAGGTGGTGCACTAGGTGGTAATTTTGCCCCATGATCAGCAGGTTGAGAATAGGGCTGGGGTACACCCGCGCATTCTTCCAGCGATCGCGGTCTTTAAAGGGGCGGTGGGGGAGATAGTCAAAGAAGAGACCAAGGGCGATGCCTACCACTAGGGCCGGGGAAAACCAGTAGTCAAAGATGTAGCCCAAAAAATCGAATCGCCAGGCCGCCAGCACCAGCAACCCCACGGCGAGGCGGCCTAAAAACCACTCCAGCAGTTCGTAGTTGCGCCACAGGCGACGCTTAAAAAAGTAGATCTCGTGGTAAAAGAAGCGGGCCGCAATCAGCCACAGGGGGCCGCCAGTGGAGACGAAGTGGTCGGGATCATTTTCGGGATCGTTGACGTGGGCGTGATGCTGCAAGTGCACCCGCGTAAACACTGGAAATGAAAAGCCCAGGATCAATGCACTGCCGTGACCCAGCAGGGCATTGACCACTCGATTGCGGTGGGCCGAGTTGTGGCTGGCATCGTGAATCACCGTACCCGACAGGTGTAGGGACAGCACATTCATCAAAAATACACACCAGCCGGCCCAGTGCCAGCAAAAGTAACCCACTGTGGACAGACAGATCAGTCCGACAGAGGTCATGAACATGAGAAAATTCAGGCTTAACCCGCCCTCAGTTTTAAGTAACTCAAGGGGAACCGTTTTACGTATCGTCAGGGCTTCAGTTGCCACCGACATGATGCATCGCTCCTACACCAGTGCCTTCGGTAGTATAAGCTACGACGCATCAAGAATAAAGTTTTGTGACATGGCCTAAGGATTTGGGCTCCACCGCCACGGTTGAAACCACGGTTGAAACCACGCCCGATTGAAGGCGTTAAAACCAGACGCTGCACCCCAGACTGGAACGCCCGCGCTGCGCCACAGATCTACGCCACAACGTTGAAATTCTGTCTGGTTTTGGGGTGGAGCGTAAAGCCTATGGGCATTTGTGCTACTATCCCTGTGCTTTATAGCTATCGGCCTACGGACTGAATTGAGGTTCGACTCTGGTAGCGCTTACTCCCCTGTAGAGGTCGTTTATGCCCCTGCGCAACTCCGTCCGGCGGGCCAAGATTGTGGCTACCATCGGCCCTGCCACCCAAGACCCCGACGTGCTGCGATCGCTCATCGAAGCTGGGGCCACCACCCTGCGGCTCAATTTTTCCCACGGTAGCCACGACGACCACCAGCGCAGCATTCGGCTGATTCGCCAGATCTCCTTTGAACTCAACCAGCCGGTGGGTATTTTGCAAGACTTGCAGGGGCCGAAGATTCGCCTGGGCAAGTTTGAGCAGGGTTCGATTGTGCTTGAAAAGGGCGATCCCTTTGTGCTGACCAGCGAGATCATTGTGGGCAACCATGAGCGAGCCTGTGTCACCTACGACAAACTGGCCCCGGAGGTGCCCGCCGGGGCCACCATTTTGCTCGATGACGGCAAGGTGGAAATGCAGGTGGAGTCGGTCAATCTCGAGACCCAGGAGCTGCACTGCCGAGTGGTGGTCGGCGGCACCCTGTCGAACAACAAAGGGGTTAACTTTCCGGGGGTATATCTCTCGGTCAAGGCACTCACCGACAAAGACCGCGAAGATTTAGTCTTTGGCCTCAACCAGGGGGTTGACTGGGTGGCTTTGAGCTTTGTGCGCAACCCCCAGGATGTGCTGGAGATCAAAGAAATCATCGCCGCTGCGGGTAAGCATGTGCCGGTGATCGTCAAAATTGAAAAGCACGAGGCAATCGAGCAGATGGAGGCGATTTTGTCGCTGTCTGACGGGGTGATGGTGGCCCGGGGCGACCTGGGGGTTGAGCTACCCGCCGAGGTGGTGCCAATTCTGCAAAAGCGCCTGATTGCCACCGCCAACGCCCTGGGCATTCCGGTGATTACGGCCACCCAAATGCTCGACAGCATGGTGTCTAACCCGCGCCCCACCCGCGCTGAGGTGTCTGACATTGCCAACGCCATTCTCGACGGTACCGACGCGGTGATGCTCTCGAACGAAACCGCCGTGGGCAAGTTTCCGGTGGAGGCGGTGGCGACCATGGCCCGGGTGGCCGAGTGCACCGAGCAGGAGGGGCTGGCCCTAGGCGATCGCCGAGAAGTGGGGGCGCGCTCGATTCCCAACGCGATTAGCCAGGCGGTGGGCCGGATTGCGGCCCAGCTCGACGCCGCTGCAATCATGACCCTGACCAAGTCAGGGGCCACCGCCCGCAACGTGTCAAAGTATCGGCCCGAGACCCCGATTTTGGCGGTGACGCCCCATGTGCACGTGGCCCGTCAACTCCAGCTGGTGTGGGGGGTGAGGCCGCTGTTGGTGCTCGACCTGCCCTCTAGTACCCAGACCTTTCAGGCGGCGATGAGCGTGGCTCAAGAAAAAAGCCTGCTCAATGACGGCGACTTGGTGGTGCTGACAGCGGGCACCCTACAGGGGATCTCAGGCTCCACTGACTTGATCAAAGTGGATGTGGTGACGGCGGTGCTGGGTCGGGGCACAGGCGTGGGCGAGGCCTCGGTGAGCGGCCGGGCTCGGGTGGCCAGCAACAGCCTAGAGGTCAATGATTTCAACGATGGCGAAATTTTGGTGGTGCCCCGCACCAGCGCCGACTTTGTGGATGTGATTCGCCGGGCCGGGGGGATTGTCACCGAAGACGACAGCCTCACCAGCCACGCGGCGGTGATTGGGCTACGCCTGGGGGTGCCGGTAATTGTCGGGGTCAAAAATGCCACCGAGATCATCCGCGACGGCAGCATTCTCACCCTCGATACCCGGCGGGGGCTGATCTATTCTGGCGCGCTAGGGCCAGTCAAAAACGAGCCGGCCATGAGTCTGTAGGCCGTTTGTAGGGTTAGGATCGGGGGTTGTCATAGTCAAAGGGGGCAGAGACTCGTCTCTGCCCCCTTTGACTGGAGCTATCAGGGTAAGCTGAGGACAGGGCGTTAGAGGACGCCCCGCCCTCAGCCCCGAACCAAGCTACTTGTAAAGCTCAGTGGATAGACGGAACGCCAGAATACCTGGCAACAGAGCTAGGGCCAAGGCCACAAAAATCTGCGTGTCTGAAAGGGGCATAAAAATACTCCTTGAAGGCTGGGTGAATAACGCACGATGAGATAATGCCTGATGTCAGGACATTTTATCTAGGTAGATTGTTAACTAAGATGGGGACTTGGGTAAGGTCTTCAGGCCTAACTGTTACAGAGCTTAATGGGAGCCTGGCATGCTGCCAACCCCAATGACGGGGCATTGGGGTTTACGGCTCATGGCTCACGGCAGGCCTTAGATCATAAACCGCAGAACATAATCACATTAGCCCAGTACCAGAGCCCAGTACCAGAGCCCAGTACCAGAGCCCAGTACGAGGCTGGCGGTACAGGTTTTTTAATTTGAAGCTGACTGGCCTGGGCTGGTAGGCTAGAGACCCTCAGCGGCTGCCCCTTTCACTTGGTGTGCCTCAGTGATGACAGATACAGATACGACTCAGCCGGTACGCGGCAATTTTGAACGGCAGATTTTGCGGGTACAGCGTGACCTACTGCGGATGGGTGCCCTGGTCGAAAATTCCTGCGTGCTGGCCCGAGATGCTCTGTGCGATCACAACCTCGACGCCGCCCAAAAGCTCAAGGCCCACGACAAACAAGTTGACCAATTTTACCGACAGATCGAACTCGACTGTATGCATCTGTTTACCCTGGAACCGTCTGGGGCCAAAGACCTGCGGCGAGTTGGGGCATTTATGCAGATGGTGCGCGACCTAGAGCGCATCGGCGACTACGCTGAAGATCTAGGCGAGGTCGCGATCAAGCTGTTTCCCTACCCAGTGCACCCGCTGATGGGGCGAGTGCAGATCATGCTCGACCGCTGCCGCTCGATGGTAGCCATGAGCCTGCTGGCGGTGTCTAACCTAGACGCCAAGAGTGGCCTAGAGATCAAGCAAAAAGACGACGCCATCGACACCGACTACGAAGAACTCTATGCCCTGTTGGCCAACCAGACCAACTTAACAGGCTCAGTAGAACCCACCGTGCTGCTGGTGCTCTCCATTCGCTACCTAGAGCGCATCGCCGACCACGCCACTAATATTGGTAAGCGAGTTGCCTATATTGTGACTGGCGAGAGGACGTGAGAGAGAGTGGGTGGGTGAGTAGATAGAGGTCGAGCGGTGGAAAGATTCGCCCTAAAACTCAACCCTTGACACCCAACCCCTAAAACCCAACCCCTGAAACCTAAGACCCAGACTAAGACCCAGAACCCAATACTCAAAACCCAATACCCTTTACAAAACGTTGCCTATCATTGACAAAAAGGTTTGACAGCGTCCCGTTTCCTGAGAAACTGTAGGGGATGGTGCGCCTCTGTCGATGGGACGACTCTGGTTATGGGTCTGCCTGGGACGGTGGTTGTCGCCCTGAGTTAGGTCGATCTACGGCTGTAGCCGTTACACTTGAACGCTGGCTGTTTGCTGAGGCCATACGCGGGGGGTGAAACCGGCACCTGGTATCTGACACCTTCCTTGAGAAATGCGGTCTAGGGTCGGTTTTAGCTACAGCATCACCTCCAACTCCGGTTGTGGTTTTGCCTCGTTGCCACAGGCAGAACAGCGCAACTGTAAGACCCTGACTCTCGCAGGTATAACGACCTGGCCCAGGGCACCCCAGTCATGAATAGTTTTAGGAACCATTCGCTACATGGAACTCTCGATCGCGGCCCTATTGGCAAGCTTCGCCAAAGAAAAGACGCACACCCTTAAATCCCTAGAGAAAAAGCTGCACTGCAATGACGACGACAGTCAGCGCAACTTGCAGATTGCCGTCGATGCCCTAGAGCGCATGGGAGTGCTGATCAAAGAGCGGGGCAAGTATCGCCGCGATCTGGCCGAAGATGTGGTGGAGGGCAAGCTGCGCTGCTCTAGCAAAGGATTTTGCTTTGCCATTCAAGACGAGGAGGGGGCCGACGATATCTACGTGCGCGAAAGCCAGCTCAATACGGCCTGGAACGGCGATCGCGTGCTGGTCAAAGTCACCAAAGAGGGCAGCCGTCGCCGCAGTCCTGAAGGGGAAGTACAGCTGATTTTAGAACGGGCCAACGCCTCGGTGCTGGCCCGAGTGAAGCAGGAATCGGAAGCCTATCACGCCGTCCCCCTCGACGACCGACTGCTGTTTGAGCTGGCCCTGATTGAAAACGGTGCCCCCCTGGCCGAGGCGGTCGATCAGCTGGCCCATGTCGAAATTGTGCGCTATCCCCTGGGGCAGCATCCGCCCCTGGGCCGGGTGGCCCAGGTCTTGGGCAGCGATGCCGAAGCCGCCGCCGATATCGATATTGTCTACTGCAAGCACGACCTGCCGCGCAAATTTTCTGAGGCGGTGCTGACCGCTGCCCAAGACCTGCCTACCCGCGTGCGCAAAGTTGACCTCAAAGATCGCCTCGATCTGCGGGCGGCGCTGACAGTGGCCATCGACGGCCCCAATGCCCAAGTGATTGACGATGCCCTCACCCTAGATCGCACCGATGCGGGCCAGTGGCGGCTGGGCATTCACATCTCCGATATTTCTCACTACGTGGCAGCCCACTCGCCCATCGACCAAGAAGCGGCTAAGCGTGGCACCTCGGTGTACCTGGGCGACGAAGTGATTCCGATGCTGCCGCCGCCGCTGTCGGGGTCGCTGGGGTCGCTGCTGGCAGGCAAAGATCGGCTGGCCATTTCGGTGCTGGTGACGCTGGATGACACGGGCGCGGTGCTGGAGTACGAGGTGCAGCCCACGGTGGTTACCGTCGATCACCAGATTTCTTACCAAGAAGCCCAGGCGGTGCTAGAGCGCGACAATTCCGATCTGATTAAGAGCCTGGGCATTAAGCCCAAGACCATCAAGGCCCTAGAGCCGGTCTACGACCTGATGGATAACCTGCTTTACCTGAGCCAGGCAATCAAGCGCCAGCGCCTGCATCGGGGGTCTTTTGAGCTCAACTTGCCAGAGTACGATTTTCCCGCCGATGCCGGTGAAACCCTGGCCCACTACCGCTCGCCCAAGTTTCAGTACGACGATGAGGGCCTGCTAGGGGTGATGGTGACGGCCCCTAGCCTGCCTTCGCGCCAGATTGTCACCGAGTGTATGCTGCTGGCTAATCAGCTGATTGCCCAGCAGCTCAAGGCGTTGGGGGTACCCGCCATCTATCGGCTGCACCGCGCCCCTGACGCCAGCGATGTGCAAGAGCTAGTCAAGCTGGCCGAAAACATGGAAATTCAGCTGACGCTGGAGGACGAAACCACCCCTCAACCCAAGGACTACCAGCGGTTTGTGGAAAAAATTGCTGACTCGGGGGCCGAGAAAATTCTCACCTACCTGCTGCTGGAAACGATTCAGCCTGCTTTATACAGCATCCACGCCGATCTGCACTTTGGCCTGGCGCTGACCGATGGCTATACTCACTTCACCTCGCCTTCGCGCCGCTACGCAGATTTGCTGGTGCACCGCATTTTGCACGCAGTGTTTGAGTCGGGGCGCGATCGCCGCTCGACTCGGTCTAAAGACCCGGTCAACCTGCGCCATAGCTCCTGCCAGGGCCAGGTTAACTGGAACGTGCTGCCCCCTGAGATTCAGCACGAGCTAGAGGACGACCTGCCTCGTGTCGTTATTCACCTGACCGAGCGCGAGCGCTTAGCCCAGGA
This sequence comes from Leptolyngbya sp. DLM2.Bin27, assembly GCA_007694115.1. GTDB lineage: Bacteria > Cyanobacteriota > Cyanobacteriia > Phormidesmidales > Phormidesmidaceae > Nodosilinea. The sequence goes on from RECJ01000191.1 coordinate 46,407, forward strand.
GGCCGAGTCAGACCTAGAGGGGCTGAAGAAGGCAGAGTTTATGCGATCGCACACCGGCGAAGTCTTCCACGGGCTGATCACCGGCGTGCAGTCCTACGGCTTCTTTGTCGAAATCGAAGAGCTGCTGGTGGAAGGTCTCGTCCACGTCAGTTCCCTCAAAGACGACTGGTACGAGTACCGCGCCCGCCAGCAAAAACTCGTAGGCCGCAAAAACCGCCAGCAGTATCGCCTGGGCGACAAGGTTGATGTGCAGGTCAAGAGCGTTGACTACTACCGCCAGCAGATTGACCTAGTGGCCGTTGGCGGCGGCAGCCAGGCCCCCGAAGACGAAGACAACAACTACAGCGAAGACGACAACGGCGATCGGATTGACGACGACCGCAATGGCGGGCGGGATGAGAGTGAGTAGGTGAGTAGATGGGTGAGGGGCAGAGGTTAGCTTCAAAGCCCTGGGCTCGTTAGGATGAAGAGGGCAAAATCGTTAACCAAAGCGATCGCCTTCAACCCACCCACTGCCCCGTCCACTCATCCACTCCCTGACTCATGCCTTCTACCGACTCCCCCGCCCTCACCCGTCCCCTGATCGTGGGTGTCACCGGGGCTTCGGGATTGATCTACGCCGTCCACACCCTTAGGCATGTGCTCAACGCCGACGGCGTGGTCGATCTGGTGGCCTCTAAGGCCTGTCAAATGGTGTGGCAGGCTGAGGCAGGCATCCACATGCCCCTCGACCCTGAAAAGCAAGAATTGTTTTGGCGCAACCAGGCGGGGGTGCCCACCGCTGGCAAACTGCGCTGCCACCCCTGGGGTGACGTGGGGGCCACCATCGCCAGCGGGTCCTACCGGGCGGCCGGGATGGTGGTGATCCCCTGCAGCATGAGCACCGTGGGGCGGCTGGCGGCGGGGCTGAGCTCTGACCTGCTAGAGCGAGCCGCCGATGTGCAGCTAAAAGAGGGCCGCAAGCTGGTGGTGGTGCCGCGCGAGACCCCCTTCAGTCTGATTCACCTGCGCAACCTGACCACCCTGGCCGAGGCTGGAGCGCGCATTGTGCCCGCCATCCCGGCCTGGTACCACCAGCCCCAGACCATCGACGACCTGGTTGACTTTGTCGTCGCCCGCGCCCTCGACCAGCTCGATATCGACTGTGTGCCGATGAATCGCTGGCAGGGTCATCTCGAGTAGGTATACGGTGCAAGGTATACGGTGCAAGGCAAAGCCGCAAACCGTATACCTTGCACCGTATACCCGACACCCGACACCACCGCGATAGGATGAGCAAGACGGCATTTTAGGTCGATCTATGGCTACCGTGCGGCTGATTGTGGTCTTGCTAGTGTTGGGGATAGTGGTGCTGCTGGGGGCACAAAACCTAGCTACAACTATTCCTCTAGTCTTTTTTGGGGGCAGCACCCAGGCGTTGCCCCTGGGGGTGTGGCTGGTGAGTGCGATCGCCCTCGGGGCCATCACCACCCTGGGGCTGACCGCTCTGCTCAGAACCGGGGGCAGCGGCGCGAGAAACCGATCGGCAGCGTACAAATATCGGCCCCAGTCTTTCTACGAGCCGACCGCCCCTGGGGCTGGTTCTAGGGCTGCCACCAGCGAGGGGCGGGGCCAGCCGCCGCCACGCCCAACACCGGGTACCAGCCGGAGGGGGGCACCCGCCAGCGCCAGCGGCCCCGGCGATGACGATCCCACCTGGCGAGCCTGGACTAACTTCCAAGCTCCTGGCCAATGGAACGATTGGGAATCGCTCAGCCAGCCCTCAAACCCCGAAACTACCCCGGCTACCTCGACTGCCTCGGGCATTATCGACGGTGTGACCACCTGGTTTAGCAGCAGCAAACAGCGGGCCAAGCAGCAGCAAAAAATTAATGAGTCGCTGCAGGAGCTAGACGGCGACTGGGGCGACATGCAAAATCGTCCCTACAGAGCCCCCGGCGTCAGCCCAGTGCAGGATAGCCTCGATGACATCACCCAGGGCTGGGAGGCCAGTGCCCCGGCTCGCGACTCTAACCCCGATCCCCGGCGCGATCCCAAGCGCGACTTCGAGGCATCCCAGGCTCCTCGGCGGGTCTACCGAGACGGGTCAATCTATTCCTACAGCTACCGCGATCAGCCAGAGCCCGCCCCCAGCGATGGCCAGGTCGACAATATCTACGCTCCCCCCGACGACGCCATCTATGGCGATGATGGCGATCCCTACGATGCCGCTGCCGAGGCTGGTTATGCCTCTGGCCAGGCCCCAGATCAGGCTGCCTATCAGAACGCCAGAGCCGACGACTATGACGACAACTATGACCTAGAGGCGGACAATGACACCCGGCTGGGTGAACCTGAGATCGCCGAAGACGGTGTTGTCGATGCCGACTACCGGGTGATTGTGCCCCCCTACACCGCCGCTGCCGAAGCCGCCGCTGAAACCTGGGTCGACGTCAGCCCCGGCAATGCCAATGACGACTGGGACGACGCCGACGATGCGCTGACCCCCTAGAATGTCTAATGCCCTAGAACGTCGGTCGCGCTGGGAGGAAGCTCTTGTCCACCAGGCTAAATTAACGCTTGATCGAATGGCACTGACCTAGGGCTAGTAGGCACTGCCCACCCTACGGTAAATCAAAGCTCTCAGCGATCCGTAGCGGCTTACATCCACCCATCCACCCATCCACTCACCCACCCATCTACTCACCCACCCATCCACTCCCCCATGACTCTGATCGATCGCCTCAACGGCATAAACCTCTACCTCATCGGCATGATGGGGGCTGGCAAAAGCAGTACTGGGGCTGAGTTAGCCCAGGCGTTGGGGTATCAGTTCTTTGACACCGATGCAGTGGTCGAGGCGGCGGCAGGCAAACCCATCGCCGAGATTTTTGCCGATCAGGGCGAGGCGGCCTTTCGCCAGCTTGAGACTCAGGTGCTGGCTGAGCTGGCCACCTATCGGCGGCTAGTGGTGGCTACGGGCGGCGGCATTATTACCCAGCAGCAAAACTGGAGCTACCTGCACCACGGCATTGTGGTGTGGCTAGACGCGCCGCCGACCTTGCTGCAGAGCCGCCTGGCGGGCGATCAAGACCGTCCCCTGCTGCAAGCCCCCGACTGGAAGACCCAGCTCACCCAACTGCTGGGTCAGCGGCAGCCCCTCTACGCCCAGGCCGATGTGCGGGTATGGGTGGCGGCAGAGGACAGCGTCGGCGCTATTGTGGCCCGCATTCTAGCCTCAGTGGAAGAAAGAGTTTGCGCTAAGGCTGATTCTGCCCGGCTCAATTGATACACTACTGGCAACCTACCTCCAGTTCAGCCCCGGTGCCGGGAAATTTTTCCAAAAAGTTCCAAGGTGACTTCTTGAAAACTTTTTCCCTAATGGTGGGCAGTGCCCACCCTACGGTGGCTACAGTCGCTGCATAAAGCAGGGATCTGCTTTTCTAGAAATCTGCCAAACAGTTCTGCGGCTAGGCTGGGCTGAGGGTCGATCTTTGCCAACTCTGTCTATGTCGATCTTTCCCAACTCTATCCATAACGCCATGGTTCAGTCTCCTTCTTCTCAATCGGGCAGCATTAGCGAGGCCGAGGCCACGCGTGTACAAATTCTCAGTGAGGCGTTGCCCTACATTCAGCAGTTTCGCGGCCGCACGGTGGTAGTGAAGTACGGCGGCGCGGCGATGAAAGATGGTCGCCTCAAGGCCGACGTGGTGCGCGACATTGTGTTTATGGCCTGCGTCGGCATTCGCCCGGTGGTGGTGCATGGCGGTGGCCCTGAGATCAATATTTGGCTGGGTAAGCTGGGCATTGAGCCGCAGTTTAAAGATGGTCTACGGGTGACCGATGCCCCCACCATGGACGTGGTGGAAATGGTGCTGGTGGGCCGGGTCAACAAAGAACTGGTGGGGCTGATCAACCAGGCCGGGGGCAAGGCCGTCGGTCTCTGTGGCGTCGATGGCAACTTGATCACCGCCCGCCCCCAGGGGGCTGAGGGGGTGGGGTTTGTCGGCGAAGTCAGCGGCATTGACTCGGGCATTTTGAAGTCGTTGGTGGAAGCGGGCTATATTCCCATCGTGTCGAGCGTGGCTAGCGATGAGACGGGCCAGGCCTATAACATCAACGCCGATACGGTGGCGGGAGAAATCGCCGCCGCCCTAGGGGCCGAAAAGCTGATCTTGCTCACCGACACCAAGGGTATTCTCGAAGACTACAAAGACCCTTCGACCCTGTTGCCCAAGCTCGATATTCAGCAGGCCCGCCAGCTGATCGAGACCGGGGTGGTGGCCGGGGGGATGATTCCAAAGGTGAACTGCTGTGTGCGATCGCTAGCCCAGGGGGTCGGTGCCGCCCACATTCTCGATGGTCGAGTGCCCCACGCCCTGCTACTGGAGATCTTTAGCGATCTGGGCATCGGCTCGATGATTGTGGCGTCAGAGTTTCGGGGGTAGGGCAGGGGGCGCTGGCTCTCTCTGCTGCTGATGGGGCAATGGCCACCTGCCCTGGCTAATCTAACGACAAAAAACTCTACAACTTAACCATGACTGCCAGACAAATGCTTACTCTGGAACAGCAGAGATAGCGATCGCAGCACGATGACTAGATCTTTTCTCAGGCCTAGGCTTTGGACAGCGGTGGGGCTGGTGACAGTGGGTGGGCTATTGCAGGTGGCGGTCGATTGGCGACTGCTGGTGCGATCGCTCACCTACCCCAAAAACCCAATCACCGCCGCCCATTGGTATCAGCCCCAGCAAACGGTTCCCGGTGTTCGATCCCCGGTGCCGCTGGCCAAGGCCGAGACTACGGAGATTTCCCCGGTGGCGCTGCAAACGGCGGTAGAGTTTGCCGAAATGCAAAATTCGGTGGCGCTGCTGGTGATGCACCGCGATCGCATCGTGCTCGAAAAATACTGGCAGGGGCACCAGGCTAGCGACCCAGTCAACTCGATGTCGATGGTGAAAACCCTGCTGGCGCTGCTGATCGGCGTGGCGATCGACGAAGGCCACATTGGCAGCCTTGACGATCCCGCAGGCGTTTACCTACCAGAATGGGCCGACGACCCTCGGGGCGAGATCACCCTGGCCGACCTGCTCTACATGCAGTCGGGCCTGCGCAACGACGATCGCATTGACACCCTAGCCTCTGACCTGGTGAAGCTCTACGGCGGCTCCGATGCCGCCAAACTGGCCCTGGGCATTCCCCTAGAGAGCCGCCCCGGCCAGGCCTTTGACTACAACAATGTCAACTCACAGCTGCTCAGCCTAGTGCTAGAGCGAGCCACAGGAGAGGCCTTTGGCGACTATCTAAACAGCCGCCTGTGGCAGCCGCTGGGGGCCGGGGCAGGCTTTCTCTGGCTCGACCGGCCCAGGGGCCGAGCCAAGCCCTTTTGCTGTTTCTTTGCCACGGCCCCAGACTGGGTGCGGCTGGGGCAACTGCTGCTGCACAACGGCCAGGTAGAAGGCAAGCCAGTCGTGCCCGCTACCTGGATGCAGCAAATGCTGATCGAGTCACCCCTAGAGCCGACCTTTGGGCTGCACATCTGGATCAAGGCGCGCACCGCTGACTACCCCCAGGTCAACCAGGCATCATCGGCCCCCTTTGTGGCCAGCGACACATTCTATCTCGATGGCCGCCACCACCAGCGGGTATACGTGATTCCCTCCGAAGAGCTGGTGATTGTGCGCCTTGGCGAACACCCCCCGGCCTGGAACGACGCCGTGATCCCCAATGCGATCGTGACGGGGCTGCGGCGGCCCTAGCGGGGCGGGGCTCTTTGGCCCCATGGCTGGCGGAGGGATTGCGTAAGAATAGAAGGGCTGACTCTCGCCCCGCCCCTTGCCATGCCCTGCCAAGCTATGCCCTGCCAGCTGTGCGATCGCACCCTAGACGATCTAACCGAGCACCACCTGGTGCCGCGCCAATATACCCGGCGGCGCAAACTGCCCACCAGCGCCACAGTGCTGCTCTGTCGCCCCTGTCACAAGCAAATTCACACCCTGTTTGACAACGCCACCCTGGCCCGAGAGTTAAACACCCTAGCACAGCTGCAAAGTGAACCCAGGCTACAAAAATTTGTGGCCTGGGTGCGCAAGCAGCAACCCCATAAGCGGGTCAGAAGCTATCGGTAGCTAGGCGCTGGTGCTAGCGGCAGCCGCTGTGGGGAGAGGGGTTTGGCCGGGCTGATGGTGCACCACCATCACCGAGCATTTGGCATGGTGCATGACGTAGTTGCTGACGCTGCCCAGCAGCAGTTCGCTCAGGCCTCGCCGTCCGTGGCTGCCGACCATAATCAAGTCGGCTCCCCACGAGTCAGCCACGCTGCAAATGGTAGGGGCTGGTTCTCCAGAACTCTGGGAAAACTCAGCCTCGACGCCGATGCTGCGGGCGATATCGAGTTCTTGGCGCAGTTGGGCCATGCTCTGGGCCTCAAACTCCTCCCAGTGCTTTTGGTAAAGCCGCCAAGTTGAGTCTTCGAGCACCGGGTAGTAGGCCTGGTATGAACGAATGGGAATACCAGGACTGCCCTCTTCGTAGGCCGAAAGCACATGGCACAGCATCAGGCTGGCCTGGGTGGCTTGGGCGAGGTTCAACGCCTGGGCCAGCACCTCTTGCCGGTGGGCAGAGTTATCGAGAGCGACCAGAATTTTTTTGAACATGGCGGTGAGTCTCCTGTTTTGCAGGCCCACGTTTTTGGCTCTCTAGGTCACGGTTTTGGAGGGCGTAGCGATAGAGTCAGTGATGGAGCCAGGCCAGGGGCGATCGGCTACGGTTCTATTATAAAAAAGTGCGCTGCCCAAAGCTCTTGACCGTAACAATAGCTTACGGTCAGGTCATTGATCGGCATGGTTTTCTAGCGCTACAGTTCTATGGGTGGGGCCATCAGGCAGCTCTAAACATGTTTCCACGGCTGGATGCTTAAACGTTTCATCGGCACCTTGATCCTGAAAATGTTTCCATCAGACCGGCCCCAGCAATAACAAAAAAACTCTTCCGTTGAGTCATGCAAATGAGTCACGCAAAAAGTCAGTTATGTCAAAACATGATGTAACCTGAGTAACCAACTTGGGGATGCGTTTACCCATTGCGTTGTGCTCAAGCAAGTAGCGATACAGCTGCCAAATTATTGACAGAGATCTATTAGCTCTACCGGAATATCTCTTTGGCTAGAGTGACGCTGATTGGCCTGCCAAAATATAGCGATGGTCACCACTACCCTGGCAAAAATCAGGCATCATGAAGAAACGTAATAGTGTCTTTGTTCTGCTGACCCATGGGCGACTTCAACATTCAGGCTCCCTTTGAACCCACCGGAGACCAGCCCAAGGCAATTGCCGGACTGACCCAGTTTCTCAGCGAGCAAACCAAATACCAGACCCTGCTGGGGGCCACGGGCACGGGCAAAACCCACACCGTCGCCCGCG
>RECJ01000147.1 GCA_007694115.1 Leptolyngbya sp. DLM2.Bin27
TCTGCCTTCTGCCTTCTGCCTTCTGCCTTCTGCCTTCTGCCTTCTGCCTTCTACCTTTCCCCCCTAGTCCATATCGCTCTCCAGGGCAGCGGTAATCGCCGTTCTAGCACTGGCCTGGAACTCTTGAATATCGACCCGGCGCAGCAGCACCACCGCCAGCACCATGCCCACCGCCTGCACCATAAACACCAGCCCGTAGGCCATAAAGGCCTGGGAGGCAGGCACCTCTCCCCCATGAACCAGGCCCAAAAGGCCCCGGCCCAGATCGAGCACGCCGCCGCCCATCACCGTGGCCCCGCCTCGGGCGATCGCCTGGGCCAGCCCCCAGGCCCCAATAAAGGTACCCGCCGTCTCGGCCACCGTCAGATCAAGCATCAGCACGATCGCCCCCAGGGTGAGCACCCCCGAGGCAATACCAAAGCAAAACACCGCCCCCAGCAGCACCGACGGCGCGCCGGTCAGCCCTGACAGGGTAATGCCCAGCAGACTGAAAGCAGCCCAGCCGCAGCCCAGGGCAATGGTGCGCTTTTTGCCGATGCGGGGCACCACCAGCAGCCCGGTGACAATAATGCCCAACAGGGTGCCCAGACCAAAGGCAGCATTGAGCTGGGTGGTTTCGGCAATGGTCATGCCAAAGACTTCGCCGCCGTAGGGTTCGAGAATGGCATCTTGCATGAACAGGCTGAGGCTAAGCACTAGCAAAAAGCTAAAAAACAGGCGAGTCTGGCGGCTGGCGGTGAGAATGCCCAGGGCCTGGGGCAGGGTAATGTTGTCTTCGCGCCCGGCCACCATAGAGCGCTGCGATCGCCGCGAATACTTGCGCTCAATGCCCATTGTGCTAAACACCGACAGGGCAATCACCACCGCCGGAGCAATCACAAACAGCTGATTGACCGATCGCCGCACCTGCTCAATCGGAGCGTCGAGGTCGATGGGCCGCAGCACAATCGACACAATAATTACCCCGGTAATGATGCCCACCATCAGCATGGCCCAGCCGATGCCGACTAGGCGCGAGCGGCTATCTTCGTCTGACACATCCACCAGCAGGGCGGTAAATGGGGTCGAGGTGGCGCTCAGGGCCAGGCCATAGACCGCAAACAGCAGCGCCAGCAGCCCCACCCAGGGGTAAACCGCTGGCCCCCAGCCCGAGATCGCCATCGCTTCGCCCAGTTGCCACACCACCTGCACCGCGCAAAACGACGTTACCGCTACTACCGAAATGCCCACCCAGATGTAGCCGCTGCGGTGATAGCCCAGCAGCGGCTTAGAGTCAGACATCTGGCCAAACCACACCCGCGCCGGGGCCATAAACTGGTGCACTGCAATCGTGCCCGCCGCGATCAACGCCGGCACCTGCAATTCTTCGATCATGATGCGGTTGAGCACCCCGAGGGTGAGCAGCGACATAATGCCCAGGCCCATGTTAAACACCCCCAGGCGCAGCATAGTCAGGGTGCCCAGGTTGGGCTTAGGGGTGGCCGATGAGCCAGAAGCTGAAGGCGAGACATCGGGGCTAGTCATAGCAGGGGATAAAAATCGTCAAGAGATATTACTACCTTAGACCCTAATATTGCAGAAACAAGGCCGGGGCTGATCTGGGCCATCGCTGGCCACCGCTCCAGTCAGCCGGTGCGCTGGGGCGTATCCCCCTCCCCCCCACCAGCATTGAAAGTTTTTGGAGGCCATGGTTTGCTGGTACCCCTGTGGGTGCACCTGGCTCTAGAGCCTTTTTGAGCCAGCTGCCTGCTCCACCTGTTGTTTTGCCCCCATCGACTCTACCTATGAAAAAGACACTGCTTCGGAGCGCCTTGGTCATTGCTATGCCGCTGTTAGTAATGGGCTGTGACACCACCCCGCAGACCACGGTGACCGAAGATGCCCCCGGCACGACTACTGAGGCGATCGCAGGCGGCACCCTGGAGATGTATGCCAACGCCGAAGAGCGCCCCCAGGTCGGCTTTACCTCTAGTGACGGCTGGGAGCTGAGCTTTGACCACCTCTACGTCAACTTCTCAGACCTCAAGGCCTACCAGACTGACCCACCCTACGACTACACCTCGCTAACCCCGATTCAAGACCCAGTGGTTGAGGTCAGCTTTGACCCTCAGTCGGTCGATTTGGTCACGGGCAATGAAGACGACCCGACGGTGTTTCTCGACTCCCAAAGCGATGTACCCGAGGGTCACTACAACGCCATTTCCTACTACATAACCCCCGCTACCGATGGCCCCGGTGAGGGCTATGGCATCGTCATCATCGGCACCGCCGAGCGCGACGGCGAAACCATCGACTTTGTGCTCAACCTAGAGCAAGAGCTGAACTACTACTGCGGCGAATACATCGGCGACGAGCGCCGAGGCATTTTAGCCGCTGACGACGAGGCCTCGCTGGAAGCGACCCTGCACCTCGATCACCTGTTTGGCGAAGGGTCTAAACCCGCCGATGACCCCCTCAATCAGACGGCTTTTGGCTTTGACCCGCTGGCTGCCCTCGCCACCGATGGCCGGATTGAAGCCAATATGGCTATGCTGCAAGCGGAGCTGTCGGCAGAGGACTACGCCCGCCTAGAGTCGAGCCTGGTAGAGCTGGGCCATGCCGGTGAGGGCCACTGCTTTGAGTCAAACTCAGGGCTGACTAGCTAGGCCGACCGATGCTAGAGGGCGCATGCCATGCGCCCCTACCCCCTAGGGATGGGTCTGTTGGGAACTGGGCCTATACAGACTTGGTTTGTTAACAAAAAAGAACCCAGGCTGAGCCTGGGTTGTCGAGTGTAAGCACCTAACTTTTTATCCCCCCAGGGATAGTCATTCCTGGGGGCGATGTCCTAGACGGCTGGCCCTAGCCGAAGCGGCCTGAGACATAGTCGCGGGTAAACTGCTCGCGGGGATGGTTGAAGATGGTCTCGGTGCGGTCAAACTCTACCAGATAGCCCACTTTGCCGCCTTTATCGGTGGGTTCGGCATTGTAGAAGGCGGTGCGGTCAGACACCCGCGAGGCCTGCTGCATGTTGTGGGTGACGATGATGATGGTGTAGTCTTCCTTGAGCTGCTTCATGGTTTCTTCGATCTTGATGGTCGAGATCGGATCGAGGGCAGAGCAGGGCTCATCCATCAAAATTACGTCGGGCTGAACGGCGATTGCCCGAGCAATGCAGAGACGCTGCTGCTGGCCGCCCGACAGGGAGAGACCGCTCTGCTTGAGCTTGTCTTTGACTTCATCCCACACCGCTGCCTTGCGCAGCGAGGTTTCCACCAATTCATCCATGTCGCCCCTAAAGCCGTTGATGCGCGCTCCCCAGGCGATGTTCTCGTAGATTGACTTGGGGAAGGGGTTGGGCTTTTGAAACACCATGCCCACTTTGCGGCGCAGCTCGACGGCGTCGATGTGGTCGGCGTAGATATCTTCACCATGAAAGGTAATTTTGCCCTCGACCCGGCAGGAGGTAATTAGGTCGTTCATGCGGTTAAAGCAGCGCAGAACGGTGCTCTTGCCGCAGCCTGAGGGGCCAATAAAGGCAACAATTTCGTTGCGGGGAATATCTAAATGCACATCTCGCACAGCCAGGCTAGAGCCGTAGTAGACCTGGAGATCTTGAGCCTTTAGGGCTACATCTGTGGAGGGCGGAGCATAGGTATTGGACATTTTGACACCAGGGTCACGCTACAGTCTGAGCAAACGCTATCACCATACTATTGCAGGGTGTGGGCTTTTTTGGGGTTAAGGGTAGGCTAAGATTCTGGCCCGGCGGTGGGGGGGTAGGCGAGCTGATCCGTCTCGGCATCCCCCGGCTCCGAGTCATGGGTTTGGATTGCAGTTGGAGCGCCGATAGGAAACCAGCACGGGGGCTAAGGTGGCTTGAATAGGGTTGTTTTAAATCACGCCGAGACTGTTATTTGGATGCAGCAAGAGCTGTTTGAGATCACGGGCTACCGGCTGCCTAACGACTAGGATGGGGCTACCTCCCAAGTTCTGCTGTTCTGTGGCGGTGAACAACTGGCCTAGACAGGATTTCAGGGCTTGGCGCGGCGCTTTATTCTAGAAAAGCAGGTAGGGTGTTTTGCTTCACTTAATTTTGCCGCTTGAGCCAGTGCCGAAACTTCCCCTCTACCCACTACTAAGCCGTCTGCTGAGACCCTTTTCCCTCAGAACGGTGTTGGTGGCGGTGTTTGTTTTGCAAATCACGTCGGTAGTGGGGCTACTGGGGTTTTTGACGTTTTACCTGGGCAGCTGGCCGGTGGCACTGCTGAGCCTGGGGGCAATTGGCAGCTCGGCGGTGGTAGGGCTGGCGGTGGTCAACCGCATTTTGCAGCCCATTGCCCAGCTGCGGCGGGCCATTCAGGCGACGGCCCGGGGTAATTGGCAAACGCCCCTGCCGGTCGACAGCCTAGATGAACTGGGGCAGCTGGCCCGCGCGTTTAACGGTATGGCAGCGGAGCTACGCGCCTCGTTTAGTGAGCTAGAGCATCTCAACCATGAACTCACTCACCTGAATAGCGAGCTGCGGCGGAGCGAGCGGCGGTGGCGGCAGTTTTTAGACGGCATCCCCTTGGGCATTGCGGTGTACGATCGCGACGGTCAGATGGTGTTTGCCAGTCAGCAGGCCCGAATTCTGCTCTGCCTCGAAGACATGCCTTCGGTGCCGTCGCTCAGCCTAGAGGACACCTGCATTGCCTACCAGGCCAGCAGCGGCGATCGCTATCCCACCGAGGCGCTGCCCATCGCCCAGGCGCTGCGGGGGCAGCCGGGCTGGGCCGACGACATTGAGCTGCGCCCCGGCAACCAGCCCATTCCCATTGAGATGGCGACCACGCCGATTTTTGACCCGACGGGGCAGGTGGAGTATGCGATCGCAGCCTTTCAAGACATCACCACCCGCCAGCAGGCCCAGACCCTGCTGGCCAACTACAACCAAATTCTTGAGCGCCAGGTGGCCGATCGCACCGCCGCTCTACGCCAGGCCGAGGCCACCCAGCGGATTATTCTAGAGGCCATTCCCGATTTATTGATGCGTCTGTCGGGCGATGGGGTGTGTCTTGACGTGATGAACGCCGGATCGGTCGATCTGATTGCCGAGCCCAGTGCTCAAATTGGCAGGCCGATGCATGAGGTGCTGCCCGCCGATATGGCCGCCGAGCGCATGCACTACATTCGCCTGGCCCTGCAAACCGGCCAGCCCCAGGTCTATGAGTATCGGTTTCAGGGCGCTAAGGGCTGGCACTACGAAGAGTCTCGCATTGTCACCAGCGGCCCCAACGAGGTGCTGGCGATCGTGCGCGACATTACTGAGCGCAAGCGGGCGGAGGCCGAAGTCGCCCGCCAGCGGCAGTTTCTGCAAAACGTAATCGACAGTATCCCCAGCATTATTGTGGTCAAAGACCACCAAAACCGGGTGCAAATGGCCAACCGGGCCAGTGCGGCCCTGCACGGCATTACCCCCGCCGATATGGTGGGCAAACTTGAAACTGACTTCAATCCCAACATTTCAGACCTTGAGACCAGTCGGCAGCGCCGCATTACCCAACAGGTAATCGATACTCACATGCCCTACCAGGGCGAGCAAGCGATTGTTGACCGGGCTGGCATTCGCCGCTGGTATCAGGTGGTGACTAGCCCCTTTCAAGACGCCAGTGGCACCGTCAACGGTGTGATCACCAACTGCATCGACATCACCGACCGCAAGGGCATGGAAACCGCCCTCACCGAAGCCAACACCACCCTAGAGCGCCTGGCCACCCTCGACGGCCTGACCCACATTCCCAACCGCCGCCGCTTTGACCAATACCTCGATCAAGAGTGGCAGCGCCTGGTGCGCGAACAGCAGCCCCTGTCGCTGATTATGTTTGACGTTGACTTTTTTAAGCCCTACAACGACTGCCTGGGCCACCAGCAGGGCGATGAGGCGCTGATTGCGATCGCCGCCGCCGCCACCCGCTCGGTCAAACGAGCCGCCGATCTGCTGGCCCGCTACGGCGGCGAAGAGTTTGCGGTGATTTTGCCCAACACCCGCCGCACCGGAGCCGAAATTGTCGCTAAGACGCTTCAGCAAGAAATTGCCGCCCTGCACATTGCCCACCCCCAGTCGCCGGTCAGCGACTACCTCACCGTCAGCATCGGCATCGCCAGCGTAGTGCCCACCGCCGACCAGGCTCCCGAAGACCTGATCGCCGCCGCCGATGCTGCCCTCTATCAGGCAAAGCGTAGGGGGCGCGATCGCTACTGGATTCGTCTAATTTAATCTCAACCAATAATCTCGACAAATATAGGGTTGGCCGCAGGCAAAATATTGACCTCCGGCTAACCCTATGGCCAATACCAAATCCGAATTGCATAACCCCGGTTCCCCAAAGCCAAGCCGTAGGGACGCATGGCGTGCGCCCCACCAAGTCGGGGATAACTAAACAGGAGTCAGTATAACTTAGCTGGTCTAAACGTCTTTTTACAGCACCCGTCGCCCGGTCAGCAGATTGTAAACAAGACCGATCAACGCTAACACCAGCAGCAGGTGAATTAGGCCGCCGCCTATGTTGACTGCAAGACCTAGCGCCCAAAGAATGAAAAGGATGACAACAGCAGTCCAGATTATGTTTACCACAGTACTTGCCTCTTAAAACTAATTAAGTATTTTGGGTTGGTCGTCTATTTGCATACATCATTTGTCTTTTTGGCAGCACGACCAAACATCTGAAGATTTATTTCATCTTCATCGTTTGGGGCAGTGCTATTTATTTCAGAGCAAAGATATAGCCTTCAAGAATCAGCTTCAGCTTCAACCTAAAACCTCAGGGTTGACCAGCCTCAGCCTCAATCATGATGTAAAGAGCTTAGTCGACCGAACCAATTAATCTCTCTACCCAGAGTATGACTCCAGCCAATGGCTTTCTACTCTGCCCGTTGTAGTGCCGAAATTTTAGGATCAATAATTTTGCGACCCTGGCCCTGAAAATGAATGGCTAGACAGATCTTATTGCCCGCCCCAAAAATATGGGTAACTTCCCCTGCCCCGTAGGACTTATGCACCACCACATCGCCCACCGTCCAGTCTGACTCGTGGGCCCCACTGCCGGGTTTAGCGGCGGCCTCGCTTTTGTTGCGAGCTTCGCGCATGGGGGTGCTCCACTTTTGGGGCAGACCCGTGCTGCTGTTGCCGGTGACTAGATCAAGGGGCAGTTCGCTCAAAAACAGCGACGGGCTGGCGGGCTCGCGGTTGCCGTAGAGGCGGCGGGCGCGGGCGTGGGAGATAAACAATCGTTCCCTGGCCCGGGTGATGCCCACGTAGCAGAGACGACGCTCTTCTTCAGTGGCCGCAGGGTCTTCGAGGGAGCGGTGGTTGGGAAACAGGCCCTGTTCTAGGCCGACGAGAAAGACTACCGGGAACTCCAACCCCTTGGAGGAGTGCAGGGTCATCAGCGAGACGGCGTTTTTGCCCTCTTTGCTGTCGTCTAGGTCAGAGGCCAAAGAAGCATTGGCTAAAAAGGCCAGGAGGGAGGGGTCTTCGTTTTCCTCTTCAAATTGCAGCACGGCGTTGTAGAGTTCCTGCACGTTGCCAAAACGGTCGTCGGCTTCGTCGGTGCCCTCGGCCTTCAGCGCCGCCAGGTAGCCGCTGTCTTCGAGCACCCCCTGGATGATCTCAGAACCCTTTTGCTCGTCAATATTTTGGCGGTACTTTTTGATGATCTGGGCAAACTCCAGCACCCCCTTAGACGATCGCCCCGCCAGGGTTTTAACCGAGGTGTCGTCAGCCAAAATTTCCCAAAGCGGGATGCCGCCTAGGGTTTGGGTGGCCTGCTCGAGTTTGTCGAGGGTGCCCTTGCCCACGCCGCGCCGGGGCACGTTGATTACCCGCTTGAGGCTAACGGTGTCGAAGGGGTTTGCGATCGCACGCAAATAGGCCAGCACATCTTTGATCTCGCGGCGATCGTAAAACCGCAGCCCCCCCACCACCTGGTAGGGAATGCTGTAGCGAGTCAGCACCTCCTCAAAGGCGCGCGACTGGGCATTGGTGCGGTAGAGAATGGCGAACGCGCCCCAGTTTAGCTCCGGGTGCTGAGTTTCGAGGTTGCGAATCTGGCTGATGACAAAGTCAGCCTCGGCATTTTCATCGTCGGCCCGGTACACATAGATGCTCTCGCCCTCGCCTCGGGTGGCCCGCAGCACCTTGTCGATCCGCTCGGTGTTGTTTTCGATCAGGTGGTTGGCAACTTCGAGAATGTTGGAGGTGGAGCGGTAGTTTTCCTCCAGCTTCACCATGGTGCGGGTGTCGTTGTCGGTCAAACCATCGCCAAAGTCATCCTGAAAGTTCATCAGAATGGTGAAGTCAGCAGCCCTAAAGGAATAGATCGACTGGTCCGCATCACCCACCACAAAGACCGAGCGGTGGTTCCAGTCTTTGTAGGTGGCGATCGATTCGCCATTGGTGGCCAGCAGGCGAATCAGGTCGTACTGGGTGCGGTTGGTGTCCTGGTACTCGTCCACCAAAATGTGGCGAAAGCGGCGGTGCCAGTAGGTCAACACCTGCTCATTTTGCTGAAACAGGTGCACCGGCATCAAGATCAAGTCGTCAAAATCGAGGGCGTTGTTTTCTGCCAGGGCCTTTTGGTAATGGCGGTAGACATCGGCAATGACCCGGCCCCGGTAGTTGGGCTGCTCTTGTTCAAGTTCGTCCGGCGTCAGGTTTTGGTTTTTGGCGTTGCTGATGGCAAAACGCACCGAGCGGGGGTTAAATTTTTTGTCGTCCAGGTTTAGGGTCTGGGTGACGATGGTTTTGACCAAACCCTGGGCGTCAGACTCGTCAAAAATCGAGAAATTCTTCGTCCAGCGATACCCGGCGGGGTGCTGATACTTCTCAATGTCAAACCGCAAAATGCGGGCGCAGAGGGCGTGAAAAGTGCCAATCCACAGGTTTTTGGTGATGGTCTTGTAGATCTGGGATCTGAGCTTGGTCTGCTCGTACTGCGGCAGGGCAGACAGCGCTTTGCCGTGGCGAGCCTGGGCCTCTTGCTGGGCAAACAGCACCTCAATGCGCTCCTTCATCTCTTTGGCGGCTTTATTGGTGAAGGTAACCGCCAAAATATTTTCGGGGTCGGTCTTGTGGGTGAGCACCAGGTTAGCGATGCGGTAGGTCAGCGCCCGAGTTTTGCCTGACCCGGCCCCGGCCACCACCAGTAGCGGGCCGCAGTAGTGCTCGACAGACTGGCGTTGAGCAGGGTTGAGCAGGGCAAGAAAGTCAGTCATCAGTAGCCGGGTGGGTTTTTGCCTATTTAGTATGACACTGGCCATGGGAAACGATACCCCGCCTTAGCTAGAGGAACCCGCCGCCAAGGCCATTTCCTGACACAGCAGCATTAGCAAAATACAGATATCGGGGCCAGCAGCCCAGCGCCGAGCGCATCTAGTCATTCAGTGCGCCCAATCCCATGGCTATCCCCCGGGGGAGCGTTATGCTAAAGCTCTAGCCCTGTAGCCGACCCATGAGCCAAACCTATAAAGCCACCGGTATCAACCTCAAGGCTGTGCCCCTGGGCGAGACCGACCGCCTGCTCACGCTGCTCACCCCTGACCTAGGGCTGGTGCGGGTCGTGGCACCGGGGTCGCGCAAGCACCAGTCACGGCTGGGGGGGCGCAGCGACCTGTTTGTGATCAACCAGTGCCTGGTGGTCAAGGGTAAGCGCCTCGATAAGCTGGTGCAGGCCGAGACCCTGCGTACCTTTCCGGGGCTGAGCCTACACCTGGGGCGGCTCACCGCCAGCCAGTATCTGGCCGAGGTGGTGCTGCTGATGGCCCTGAGCGACTGCCCCCAGGCAGACTTGTTTCAGGTGTTTGTCGAGCATCTAGAACGGCTGGAAACCGCTGCCCCCAACGCCCTGCTGGCGGCCCTGTGCCACGGGCTCTACCACCTGCTGGCCCTGGCTGGGGTCGCCCCCGAGGTGCACCACTGCACCCACAGCCGTCAGGTGATTGTGCCCGACTTGCTCGACCCTGCCTGGCAAGTCGAGTTTAGCGCCGAGTCTGGAGGGCTGGTGCAGGTCACTCAGCCCCCAGACGCTGGGGGCCGCCGCCAGGGCCAAAACAGACCGATGATGCTCACCGCCACCGACGTTGCCCTGCTGCAACAGCTGAGTAAGCCCGAGATTTTGTCAACGGCGGCTATCGGATCAAGTGCCGGGCTGGCGCAGTCTGCCGAAATTGCGATCGCAGCCAAAACCCAGCAGCTTTGGTCACGAGTTGAGCGGCTTCTGAGAGAATATACCCAAGCCTACTTCGAACGCCCGATCCGGTCAGCAACGCTGGTTGATGTCTGTTTTGCTACCGTTTAAACTGCTGAGTAAGAAGCCCCCGGTTCGTTGGTTACCCATGCTGCGCGAGTTTGATGCTGATACCGATACTGATACCGCCAAGGCTGAGGCAAACGACTTGCCAAACCCAAAGCCTGTCCCAGACCCCTTAGAAGCCTCCGTAAAGGACCCTTTCCTCCCCCTGTCTAAACCGACCTCAGACCCTGCCGATCCGTCCTCTGACGCCCTTACCTCCAACACCCAAGCGCCCGCCCAAACGTCTGCCCAAGCGTCTGCCCAAGCGTCTAGGGCTCAGTCCTCTGACCACGGCCTCCCTCCAGTGCCTCCCCTAGCCTCAGACAACGGGTTTAGGGCAATCTTTCAAAACCGCAACTTTTTGATTTTGTGGGCCGGCCAGCTGTTTTCCCAGTTGGCCGACAAAGTTTATCTAGTGCTGATGATTGCCATCATCGCTGCTCGGTTTGAGACCCCCGGCCAAACCATCAGCGGCTGGGTGGCGGCGGTTATGATTGCCTTCACCATTCCGGCGGTGCTGTTTGGAGCCCTAGCCGGGGTGTTTGTCGATCGCTGGCGCAAGCGCCCGGTCTTGGTGTGGTCTAACCTGCTGCGGGGTGGCCTGGTAATTGCTCTGCCTCTGGGGATCTGGCTAACGGCTGGCTGGGGCACGGTGCTGGGGCTGCCGGTGGCCTTTTGGCTGCTGCTGACGGTGACGTTTCTCATCTCGACTCTGACCCAGTTTTTTGCTCCTGCCGAGCAGTCAATTATTCCGCTGATCGTGGCCGAGGGCGATCTGCTCTCGGCCAACTCGCTCTACACCACCACCATGATGGCCTCAGTGATTGTGGGGTTTGCGGTGGGGGAGCCGCTGCTGGCCCTAGCCGATCGCCTGATGCTGGCCCTAGGCGTCGCCAACAATGGCCCCGCCATCTTGGTAGGGCTGAGCTACCTGGTGGCGGGGCTCTGTCTGCTCACCATGGATCCGGGTAAAGAAAATATATCCGCCGCCCACGAAGATATCTCGCAGTTTTGGGCCGATATCAAAGACGGCCTGCGCTACCTGGGCGAGCAGGTGCAGGTGCGGGTGGCGATCATTCAGCTAGTGCTGCTGTCGTCGGTGTTTGCGGCCCTAGCCGTGCTGGCGGTGCGCCTGGCGGAGATGATTCCAGCCATCAAGGCGTCACAGTTTGGCTTTTTGCTGGCGGCTGGGGGCCTGGGCCTGGGGCTTGGGGCCGTGCTGGTGGGCAACTTTGGCCCCCGGTTCCCCCGGCGATTTTTGAGCCTGGGGGGAGCCCTGGGCATGGGGATGTGCCTGATCGCGCTGGCCTGGACGACGCAACAGCTGTGGGCCTCAATGGCGATTATTGCCACCCTAGGGCTGTGCGGTGCCTTTGTCGGCATCCCCATGCAGACTCTAATTCAAGAAAAAACCCCAGAGGCCATGCGTGGCAAGGTGTTTGGCCTGCAAAACAACATGGTCAACATCGCCCTCAGCTTGCCCCTGGCCCTGGCCAGCGTGGTAGAAGCGCGCCTGGGGTTAGCCAACGTTTTTGTTAGCATGGGCGCTCTGGTGAGCTTGGGGGGAGTAGTAACCTGGTATATTGCCGATACGGCACTGCGAAAGACCTAGGCCTTTGGCTGGGTTACATTCTTTTACCTCAGAAAGGTTGGCAAATCAGTGCTGCGGCGTAGACGAGCGCGACGGCTCATGGCTGGCGCAGTTTCTGGTTGTTCAACGGATATCGTTAGACGGCATGCACATTGCGTGGCTTGGTAAAAAATCGCCCTTTTGCGGCAATGTTACCTACGGGCGAGAGGTCACTAACGCTCTGCTAGAGCGAGGCTATCGGGTTACATTTCTACATTTTGCCCAGCCCCAAGAGGGGCATCACCCAGAAGCGTCCTCTGAGCGATCGGAGGAGGTGCCGCTGCCCTTTTTGTTTAAGTCTCAGATTCTCACCATTCCCTCGCTCAAGTCGGGCAAGCTGCTGGCCGAGGCCCTAGAACGGCTGCAGCCCGATCTGGTGCATGCCTCGCTCACCCTGTCGCCGCTCGACTTTCGACTGCCCGAAATCTGCGCCGAGCTCAACTTGCCCTTGGTCGCCACCTTTCATCCCGCCTTTGACCGCCGGGTGCGCAGCTTTACCTCGGGCACCCAGCATCTCACCTATCAGCTCTATGCCCCCTGCCTGGCCCACTACGATCGCGTCATTGTGTTTTCTGAACTCCAGCGCGATCTGCTGACCAAGCTGGGGGTGCCCGCCAAGACCCCGGTGGTGATACCCAACGGGGTTGATACCCGTCGCTACTCGCCGGGGCCGTCGGCGGTCAAGGCCGACCTCTACGCCCGCCGACTGTTTGTCTACCAGGGCCGCATTTCACCCGAAAAGAATGTGGAGGCGCTGCTGCGCGGGTGGCGGCAGGCCGACATGGGGCCGGGCTGCAAGCTGGCGATTGTCGGCAGCGGCCCGCTCGAAGCTTCCCTCAGACGGTTTTACGACGACGAGGATATTCTCTGGCTGGGCTACGTGGCCAATGAGCAGCGCCGGATCGACATTTTGCGGGCGGCGGACGGGTTCATTTTGCCGTCTTTAGTAGAGGGGCTGTCGCTGTCGCTGCTAGAGGCCATGGCCTGCGGCACCGCCTGCATTGCCACCGATGCTGGGGCCGATGGCGAAGTGCTTTCAGAGGGGGCGGGCATTGTGCTCGATACCCAGCGGGTGTCGCCACAGCTGCAAACGATTCTGCCGATTTTGCGTGACCATCCCGAGATTACCCAGCTGCTGGGCCAAAAGGCGCGGGAGCGGGTGCTGCAGCGCTACACCCTGCGAGACAACATCTCTGCCCTGGAGGCGCTGTATGGGCAGGTGACGGCGGAGCAGCGGCTGATGTGTGGGCAGCGGGCGTAGGTGAGTGGGTGAGTGAGTGATGGGGTGATGGGGTGATGGAGGACTATGATGCATGTGATTGACAGACTGTTGAATTCTTACGCGTAATATGATTAGAACCAAGATTGTTGAGCTGACCACCATCGAGGCGGCGGCCTATCGCCAAAAGCTCAAAGGCGGCAAGTCTGGGGTGGTGGTGATGCGCTACGACTCGGCGCAGCCCGGTTTGGCCACCTTTAGCCGCAACACTGGCGACCCCGTCCCCAATGCCAACATCAACCTGGATCTGTTTCCCCTAGAGGCGTTTAAAGAAGCGCTAGAGCTGACCTACGGCATGCCCTACTCAAGGCGGGGGGCGGTGAAGCTGAGCGGTAGCCCGCCGGAGGCCGAAGCTGAGACCGAAGCCGATGCGCCGGAGGATGAGGCCACCATAGATAGCGCCGAGTACGCTGCCATCGTCAAGGCCTACACCAACAAGAAGGGCGAGCTGTCCTACGATTTGATCAACAAAGACTTTATTCAGTTTGCCCGGTCGAGCAAGATCGTTGGCGAAATGGTGGCGAACCGGGCCTCAGAAGACGAGATTCGCAACCACGTGGTGAAGGTAAAGCTAGAGGATCTCACCGGCAACCGAGACCTCACCACCACCCAGACCCAGCAAATTGTCGAGATGCTGGACGAGGTCAGCCCCCGCTACGTGTTTCGCGAACTCAACGACGAGATTCGCCGTATGCTGAGCCAGGCTAAGGGCTAGAACGTCGGCACAGAACCCCGGTTTCTTGGTCAGAATGACAGGTATGCCGTTAGCGCAGCGTGGAATAATGGTGCCATTGCCCGTACTACGTTGCCCCCACTACGATGCTTGCACCGGCGGTGGGGAGAACACGCCCCCTGGCGAGGGGTGCCCGGAGGCATGGGGGCCAACGCCCCCACCCCAATAACTAGATGCGATCGCCTGGACAGAGTCTGGTGCCCCCGGTCTGAATGCACTCTGGGTTCAGCTGCTGCACCACCGTCTGGTGAAACTGAGGCACCGCCGTATCGGGCAGATCGGGCACCCACTGGTCTAAGAACTCGACCCCGCCCCAGGCCTCTTCTAACACCACCCAGGCATACTGTCCCTGACCGTAGGTTTCAATCACCGATCGCGCCATCGAGCAACTGACAAAAATTTGCCCCATAAAAACGCTGCCGCCGTCGGCCTCATAGTTAAAATATGCCCCCCGTGCCGACTGATGCCCACAGAATTGATCTGCGGTCAGCGCCACCATGGTCGCCAAATGGGCATCGTACCAGCGTAGTGCGCCGCCCCAGGCCGAACTCGATGTGTCGGCCTGGGGCACTTCAAAGGTGGCCCAGCGGTGGTGCGGGTCGCCCCCATCCCTGGCGACCCGCACCACCGCCACGGGCGGGCTGCCCTGGGCAGTGGTGCTGCTCTCTGCTGCCAGCTGTGATCGAATATCGGCCACCGCCTCTTGGGCATCGATGGTCAACTCATGCCACCGGGCCGCGTCGGTGATCACCTGAAGATCTTGCTGGGGCACCAGTTCAACAATCGTCTGCTGGCCGGCTGGCACCAGCACCAGTATCTCGCCAGTATGGAGATATTCAACGGCATACAGCTCGCCACTGTCGCGAAACCAGTAGGCTACCCCATCCCCCTCTGGGATCAGAGCCGATGAGGCCGACAGCGTGGTGGGCTGGCCCTCAGCATCGCTGACTGTACAAAGGCTGTAGAGGACGTTGCCGATCTCCTTGACCTGGCGATCGCAATCCCGAGCCATCATGCGCTCAAGCTCGCTGTAGATATCGTCCACGCTGTACCCAGCGGGCGGCCTGTCGGCTTTGCTAGCGGTAGCCAGGCTCGGTGCACTCGGTGCCCTTGAGCCCGATGCCTTGGAGATAGAGGTAGAGGCCGGCCCACAGGCAAACAACCCCAGGGTGAGGACCAGCCCACTCACCCTGAGAACTGTCTTCAGCAGCGATAGATTGGCCGGGTGCCAAGCTCTAGCCATTCGTCTCAGTCCCACGCAGTACTCTAAATCTAACTACACCACTATGCCCGCGATACCGGGGAAATTACTGACGCGATCGCCTTGGGGTGCATTGGGATTTAGGTAGTGGCCGTAGCGGTGGCCAAGCGCTTTAGGATCGCTTGCCCAGCAGCTGATCGCGCAGGGATTTGATGCGATCGCGAAATTTAGCCGCCTCCTCAAAGTCCAGATTCTTGGCCGCCTCTTTCATCTGCTTTTCAAACTGGCCGATCAGCTCAGGAATTTCTTCCAGGGGCAGCTCTGCTTTGTGCTCGTAGACCTCCTCTAGTTCGTGGGCGTTGAGGCGGCGCGAGACTTCGAGGAACGACAAAATCGAGTTGCTGTTGCGGCGAATGATCGAGGTGGGCGTAATGCCGTTGGCCTCGTTGTGGGCGGTTTGAATGGCGCGGCGACGCTCGGTTTCGCTGATCGCCCTGGCCATGCTGTCGGTGAGGTTGTCGGCGTAGAGAATCGCCTGGCCGCGAATGTGGCGGGCGGCGCGACCGATGGTTTGAATCAAGGAGCGCTCGGCCCGCAGGAACCCCTCTTTGTCGGCGTCGAGAATCGCCACCAGAGACACTTCCGGCAGATCTAGCCCCTCCCGCAGCAGGTTGACCCCCACCAGCACGTCGTAGAGGCCCTCCCGCAGGTCTTGGATGATCTCGATGCGCTCGATGGAGTGGATCTCAGAGTGCAGGTAGCGCACCCGCACCCCGTGCTCGTCGAAGTAGTCGGTCAGGTCTTCGGCCATGCGCTTGGTCAGGGTGGTGATCAGCACCCGCT
>RECJ01000036.1 GCA_007694115.1 Leptolyngbya sp. DLM2.Bin27
TGCCCACTTGCTTGAGCAAATCGCGAAATTCGTTACTCATAGAGGCTGCTGACCCGAGAAGGCAGGGAGGATGACGGACAATACTTAACTTAACTGTAAGATACTGCCGCTGGGTTAGAACGGGGGCGGCTGGGGGTCGCCAGGCTTTGCACCAGATCGTGGAACCGCTGAATGGGCGGAATCACCAGGCGATCGCGGGTGGTCACCAGCACCACCGATCGGCTCAGCACCGGCGCTTCGGTGGGGCGCACCGCCAGGGTGGAGTCGTCATAGCAGTCGGCCAGGGCCGACCGAGGCAGCAGCGCCAAAAAATTCCCCTGGCGAACCACCCCCCGAAAGGCATCGAGGGTGTTGAGTTCCATGGCTGGGTTAAACACCTGGCCCCGGGTTTGAAACTGCTGCTGCACCAGCCGCTGCATGCCGTAGCCGTCTTTGAAAATAATCTGCGGAAACCGGGCCAGCATCTCCCAGGAAACGGTGGGCTGAGGGGCCAGATCGTGGCCAGCGGCCATCAGCACCTCGATCGGCTCTTCAAATAGGGGGGTCACTACCATTTCGGGCTGGGTGGTGAGCCGGGGGTTGTCCATCACAATGGCCAGATCGACTAGGCCGTCGCGCAGCACCTTGAGCGATCGATCGCTGCCCAGGGCGGTCACCCGCAGCTGCACCTGGGGATATTCGGCACAAAATTGCTGGAGCACCGGCGGCAGCACCGTGGCGCACACCGACTGAATCGCCGCCACGCACAGCTCCGGCTGCTTGCCCGCCATTAGGTCGGCAATATCCCTAGACACCTGCACCCAGTCTTGGTGAATTCGCCGGGCCTTGGGCAGCAGCCGCTCGCCGGCCACGGTGAGCTTGGCCTGGGCACCCCGGTGAAACAGGGGCGCATCTAGCTCGGCCTCTAGGGCCTGCACCTGGCGGCTGACGGTCGATTGCGTCACCTGGCACTGCTGGGCCGCCGCCTGAAAGCTGCCGGTTTCGGCCACCGCTAAAAACGCCTGGAGCTGCTCTATGCGCATGCCTTGCCTGTACCTGTGCCACTGTTGAGCCAAAGCTACCCGACAACCTGTTGCCGAGTATACTTCCCTTTGCTTAACAGATCGCCGGGCCGCACTTGGTATCAAAAGTAGCGGTACCCGATTCAGGCCTTGATTCAAGGGCCATTCAAGCTTGGGTGAGCGGCAGTTGTAGCTGGCGGAGAGCCGCCTCGGCGTGAATTTGTACCCCTGGGTCTGGATCGTGGAGCAGGGCCTGCAATTCTGGGGCCATAGCTGGGCTACCCAGCTGCCCGAGGGCCAGCACCAGGTGGCGACGCAGGGTGCTGTGGGCTGCGATCGCAGGGAGGGTACGCAGCCACGCCCCCAGGGCCAGGGCCGCCTGCGCCCGCAGCGCTGGCTCTAGGCCCGCCAAGCCCTGGAGCAGCGCCAGTCGGGGCGCTTCCCCCAGGGCATCCCAGGCCTGAATCAGGCCGTCTAGGGCCACGGCGGTATTTTGCCAGGTGAGGGCGCGCACAGCGGCGATTTGCAGCGCTGCCGGGGTGTTGGGAGAGACTAGCTTGCTCAACAGTGGGGTCGTAGCGGCGGCAAGGGGCAGGCGGCCCAGGCCGTAGGCCGCCTGCTGGGCCGCCGCCAAATCTAGATCGTCGAGTAGGGGGGCCAGCCAGCTGGCCAGGGCGGCGGGGTCTAGGGTTGAGCGCAGGCTCAGCAGCCCCCGCATGGCCGCCAATCGCACCGCCGCCGAGGGATCGTTGAGGCCCCGCTGCATGGCCGGTAGGGTGGCGGGGTCGGCAAAAGTGCCCAGGGCATCGAGGGCGGTGGCCCGCACGGGCGAGCGGTCGTCTGCTAACACCTCTAACAGCAGCGGCACCGTGGCGGGGTGGTGAATGCGGGCCAGGGCCTGCACGGCCACGGGCCGGAGGGCGGGCTGGGCGAGCTGCTGCCCGAGGGCGGCGATTGCCGCCGGGCCAATTTGAGTCAGGGCCGCCGCCACCGCCTGGCGCAGGTCTTCGTCGGCGGTGGTGGCAAAGGTGGCCACCAGGGTGGCAATCACCTCCGGGCGGTCAAAGCTACCCAGGGCGCGGGCGGCAAACCAGCGGGCTTCCCAATCTTGGTCGTGGGCCTGCACCATGGCCAGCAGGTCGGCCAGGGCAGCCTCACCCAGGTCGGCCACCTGACGCGACTGCTCCCAGCGATCGTGAAAGCCTCCGGCACCGAGACCGGTCACCGCCGCACTGGCATCGGCGGCGGCAGCCCCTGGCGCTGTGGTCGCCCCAGCTGAATCAGCCCTGTTCACAGGAGTCGCAGGCAAAAACTGATCAAAGGATGACAAGGAGATCCTCCTGGCAATTCAATCCCGAGGCCGATTATCCAGCCGGGAGTAGCCCCTCCACCATAGGACCTGAAGCCCATTTTCCCAATGGCTGGCTATGCGGTTCGCGCGGGTGGCCCTTGCGGAGGCTGCATGGTATTTGCAAAAACGTATGAGTCTATACAAAAGCCCCCAGGCAGCAGGACTAGGCTAGCCTCACTTGCTTGCAGGGATTCCGCTCGGGGACGACCTCCAGATCGAAGCACCATAGCTCGAAGCAGCCCCCAGCCCCCGCAAAAAGCTTGAGAAGCCTGGCCCTGACCCTGGGGGATAGGTCAATAAACGTTTTGCTACAACGGTGTGCCTGTGACCACTTCTATAGACACGGCCAACACAACGGCCAAAGTCAAACTCAATAAATTTGAGCAGTTTAAGGCCGACAAAGACGGGCTGCTGGTCAAGCACGAGCTAGAGCAGTTTGCCCAGATGGGCTGGGAAGCCGTGGACGACACCGACCTCACCCACCGGCTCAAGTGGCTGGGGATTTTCTTTCGGCCCGTGACGCCGGGTAAGTTTATGCTGCGCCTGCGGCTGCCCAACGGGCTGCTCACCGGCTACAAAGCCCGCACCCTGGCCGAGATTATTCAGCGCTACGGCGAGGACGGCAGCGCCGACATCACCACTCGCCAAAACCTCCAGCTGCGGGGCATTTTGCTCGAAGACATCCCCGATATTTTTCGCCGGATGGAGGCCGCTGGCCTCACCTCTGTGCAGTCGGGTATGGACAACGTGCGCAACATCACTGGCTCGCCAGTCTCGGGGCTAGATGCCGACGAGCTGATCGACACCCAGGGCCTGGTGATGAAGGTGCAGGACATGATCACCGCCAACGGCGAGGGCAACCCGGCCTTTAGCAACCTGCCCCGCAAGTTCAACATTGCCATTGAGGGCGGCCGCGACAACTCGATCCACGCCGAGATCAATGACATCGCCTTTGTGCCCGCCTACCGCGAGGGGGTGCTGGGCTTCAACGTGGTGGTGGGGG
>RECJ01000095.1 GCA_007694115.1 Leptolyngbya sp. DLM2.Bin27
CCGAGGCGGTAGCTCAGTTCCCACTCACGACCCATGTAGCAGAAGACGCCAATGAGGAAGTGGAAAATCACCAGCTGGTAAGGGCCACCGTTGTACAGCCACTCATCCAGGGAAGCAGCTTCCCAGATCGGGTAGAAGTGCAGGCCGATGGCGTTGGAAGACGGCACAACCGCACCGGAGATGATGTTGTTGCCGTACATCAGAGAGCCAGCGACGGGCTCACGGATGCCGTCGATGTCGACGGGGGGGGCGGCGATGAAGGCAACCACGAAGCAGGCGGTAGCAGCCAGCAGGGTAGGAATCATCAGCACGCCAAACCAGCCCACATACAGGCGGTTTTCGGTGCTGGTGACCCACTGACAAAACTGCTCCCACAGGGAGGCGCTTTCGCGCCGCTGTAGAGTCGTAGTCATGATGTATTAGTCCAGATTGATGTGCTAAATATTTAGCCAAAGTCTCCTTCGGCTGTTGTTACAATAGCACACAAAGATATATAGAAGCCAAGGAAAAATAATCAACCAAAGCCATCTCTGCGCCAAGGAGTTGCATTCCCGTGCAGTTGGTGGTGGAATAGGAGTCTGCTTCACTTAGCGCAGCACTTGTGCGGGAGGAGCAGCATCGGGGGCGTGGCGGAATGGTAGACGCTACGGACTTAGAAAACTGAGCCTTAGTGGAGAAATCTGCTAAGTGGAAGCTCTCAAACTCAGGGAAACCTAACTCTAGCCAGACAATGGGTAGACAAGGCAATCCTGAGCCAAGCCGGCATAGTTGATGTCGGAAGGTGCAGAGGCCCGACGGGAGCTACCCTAACGTACAGCCGAGGGTAAAGGGAGGGTCCAATCTTCAAAGCCTAGACCAAGGTAATGCTTGACTTAGGCAGCAGCGAAAGCTGCGGGAAGATGAAAATCCGTTGACCCTAAACGGTCGTGAGGGTTCGAGCCCCTCCGCCCCCATACCAAAGACAAAACGGTTTACAGATTGCTGACTACAGGGTTTGTCTTTACCTTTATGAATTCTGTGTAAGCCTGCCGCATTCTGCTCTAAAGACTATAAGATTTTGTTTAGTTTCCTGTAGAGCCATACTCTGTAGTTCAGTTCTTCAGACTGGGGGTTGGTTAATCACCTTGATCTAGCTGGCTGGCAACGGTTGGCTGGGTTTGTGAAGTATGTAGACGATCACAATTATTCATTGGGCGCGTTACCGCTATGGATAACGCATAAAGTTAGACCGCCTTGTGGCATCGCTGAATGTTAGCTGTGGTTTGTTGACTCGGCTGCCTACAGACGTTCGCTCGGCTGTCCACTTACTCAGATATAGACCGTCTTAGATATAGACCGTCCTAGATATAGACCGTCTTAGATATAGACCGTCTTAGATATAGACAGTTGCTGTTCAAGGCCTGGGTTTCGGTTGTCAGCTTCATCTTTTTGCCCTTTACCTACCTACGTACAATGGCTGATTTGGCTAACAACAAGTCTGGGATGTGCTATTTTATACAGGTAGATTACTACAGCTACTGGGCATTCTTTACAGCTACGCCAAAGTGCGGTTTGGGGGATTTTTGCCCCTGCTGCTGGCAAGGCACCCATCGGGGTTATTGATATCGGTTAGATAGATTGAGGTATTTGACGGTTGGCCCTAGTTGACCCATGCGACTGCCACCATTGGTAGGCATAACTGGTAGGCATAACTTAGCTGGCTAAAATATTGAGTTTTGTCAGTACTGCCCGTAATGAAAAGCACTTGTGCGGTAGAGCTAGGTGATGGGTCGAGGAGTTATCCTACGGCTGCTTCAGATATAGCTGAAGTTAGGTAAGGAAGCCGATGCCTCAGAAAACTGTGTCTAGATATTCCTTGATGAAGCCAAACGAGTTTGGGTCTAGACCTGGGCTAAGCCTGGCCCAGGCTCAGCGGGTGCTTTACGATTTTCTGCTGGAAATCGTAAAGACTTGGCATCCTCAGGATGTTTTAGAAGAATTTCGCCATCTTTTCATTCACCACACTAACTCGGTCAGTTCCCAAACGCTGCCTGCACTGCACGTCATTTTGTTTGCCAATGATGACCAAGAGTTTCGCCATACCATCAAGCGATGTTGCTATATCTTGGTCAACAACTGGGAGGTAGCTCGCCAGTTTGAAGCAATTCAAGACCTGGTCAATCTATTCTCAGATCCGTTGATTCAGCGTCGAACCCTGTCGCCCACCCTCAAGCGCCTGCGTCTTTGGTTGGCTGATTTTGCTGAAAGCAAGGACTTTGATGAACTGCGACTGTTTGCGGCACGCTATACCGAAGAGCAGTTCATCAATCGACCAGGCGAATGGGCTAGTCGTTATACGTCGTACCTGCTAGTCCCTCAGTATGTCAATAAATCTAACCCAGTTGAGCAGAGGCGTGCGGCCCGCGCTCTTTCTCGCCGACTGAAGGAAAAGTTTAAATTTGAGTTGGCGATGTACACCGCCCACGGGCATGGGGGGCAGTTTAATGGGCAAACAGTGCAGAACCCCACTGCCCTGGGCGATAGTACGCTGCGACTGGTGAAGACGATTGTGGCAAAACGGGGGGAGTATAGCTACAAAAACCTGGCTCGGCTATTTTTGCAACAGGTGGGAGAAAGTACCTACGGTGAGTTTAAAGGAAGTCTGCCCCGATATCTGTTGTACACCGTTAGCGATAATCCTATTGCTCAGCAAATTCGGGAGCAATTAGATCGGCGTTTGGCTGATGTTTACACTGAATCTGAGTTTCAGCCGTTGAGTTCGTCTCTAGTGCTACGCACCAGCAATCGCGTGGTTGACTACCTGATGACCGAAGACGGAGAGCAGCCCTCGGCTTTGTTCTCCCTGGTGCTATCTCAGGGTAATGCCCTTACCCTGGCAATTGTTTTGCTTAAGCTAGTTTTAGTGTCGCGGCAGTCGCTGCTTTATCTAGAGGCCAGAATTGCTAGCCTAATTCGTTACTATCAGCAGTTTCCCCGCAGTGAATGCCAATGGGTCATTAATTTCCTGGAGGTGTTTCAAATTACTTTTGCTATTTACGATGAGAACATTGAGTACAACCTGGTCAGGGTTGATCAAAACGATGACCAAGCCGTGGTGTCACTCACGCCTGATCAAGCAGACTCAGGGGCATTTCGGATTTTTTCCCAGATCCTCAAACAATCTGGCCATTACCCCTTAGCCAGCGGACATTGGCCAGACAATCTTTCCCAGGAGCCCGTTGATCTCCTGCCCGACTCAGAGAGCTAGCATTTTGCCACATCATACTGAATCCTGTCTGTACACCCCCGATCCCCCTGGGCGAATGCCATTCGCCCCTACGGGTTGGCCTTTTGGGAATCGGGGGTATGTAATTCGGATTCGGTATAAGTTGGCCAACTCTGCAACCTGATACCTGCGGCCCCAGCCCGGGTTGCCCTCTTCTGGCCAGCCGTTACTAGGTCTGTTCTGGCGGTATCTGCTGACTGTACCAGGTGCTGATGGCGGTGTGGCACACAACCTGCCAGGGAATCTGCCGTTGGCGGGCGATCGCAGCACAGTCTTCATACTCGGGGTGAATGTTGAGAATAGCCTGGGTGCGGGGATGATAGGCCAGTTTGACGGCGACGGGGCCGTAGGGGGTCTCCAGGGTCTCAATCCGGCGCGGCAGCACCCACCGCTGCTGGGTCTGGCGGCGAATGCCTAGGGTGGGGGTTTCAGCAAACAGCAGATCGGTGCAGACAGCTTCGTCGGCGGGTTGACAAAGGACGGTAATCAGCAGCCCTGGGCGAGATTTTTTCATGGCGATGGGCTGGGTAAAGACCTCTAGGGCACCGGCTGCGTAAAGCCGCTCGTAGAGGTAGCCCATGGCCTGGGGCACCATCTCATCGACCTGGGTTTCCAGCAGGGCAATGGTGTCGCAGTCGTAGGCCACAGATGCCGGCAGCGGCAATGCCGCTGGCAGTTGGCCCAAAGCAGCACCTGAAGCAGATACCATGGCTGACTGATCCTCGGCAGCCTGGCCCACCCACAGGCGCAGAATATTGGCGACGGGCAGGTCTTTGCCCCCGGCCCCCAGCCCGGTGCGGTGAAGCAGCATGGGGGGAGGGTCGCCAAAGTGATCGGCTAGGGTGGTGGCGATCGCAGCCCCCGTCGGCGTCACCAGTTCACCGTCTAGGCCATGGCTGTAGATCGGCACCTGGCGCTGTTCGATCAGCTTTAGCACCGCCGGAGCCGGTACTGGCAGCCAGCCGTGGGCCGCCCGCACCCGTCCGCGTCCGGTGGGCAAGGGCGAACAGACCAGGGTGTCTATATCTAGATAGTCGAGGCCGAGACAGGTACCGACAATATCGACAATGGCATCGATGGCCCCAACTTCGTGAAAGTGCACCTGGTCGATGGCGATCCCATGGACAGCCGCCTCCGCCTCCGCCAGGCGGCGAAACACCGCCTGGCTCCACTGACAGGCGCGATCGGGCAGGTTTGCCTGGGTAATCAAACGTTCAATCTCAGGCAGATTGCGGGTAGCGGTTGGCTGGGAATGGCTGTGGTCAGGGCTATGGCTGTGGTCAGGGTTAGGTTCGTGGCCGTGATTATAGCCGGGGCCATGGCCGGGGGTCGCGTGGGCATGGTCATGGCTGGGGGGGAGGGCAACCGCTGGGGGAGGGGCTTTGGCTTTAGGTTGCGCTGCTGACGGAGTTAGGTTGACCTGGGCGTAGAGAGCACGCAATCCCTGGCGTTGGACGGGCTTGATCGAGAGGGTAAATTCTTGGTTGAGCCCCAGGCTGGCCAGCTGGGTTTGCAGGTAGTCGAGGGGCACCCCAGCATCAACTAGGGCCGCCAGGCACATGTCGCCGGCGATGCCGGTGGGGCAGTCGAGGTAAGCTAGGGTTTTCAACAGCGCTAACTCATCGGGGACAGGGGCAATGGCAACAGTTTACAAGCTACATCCTGAAAACCCCCAGGGGCGCAAGGTCGAAACCATCGCGGCGGCGCTGCGCCAGGGCGCGGTGGCGCTCTACCCCACCGACACAGTCTACGCCATCGGCTGCGACCTAAACCACAAGGGGGCGGTGCAGCGGGTGCGTCAGCTCAAGCAGTTGGCTAACGAAAAACCCCTGACCTTTCTCTGCGCCTCTCTCTCCAATATTGCCGACTACGCCATCGTCAGCGACGGTGCCTACCGTCTGATTCGGCGACTGATTCCGGGGCCGTTTACGTTTTTGCTGCCAGCGACTCGGCAGGTGCCGCGCCTGGTGATGAGCCCCAAACGCCGCACTACGGGCATTCGAGTGCCCAACCACGCCCCTTGCTTGGCCCTGGTAGAAAGCTTGAATAACCCGGTGATTTCGACCTCGGCGCTGACCCTGCTGCCCGACGTTGGGCCTGGTGAGGCCATCGACAAAATGGTGATGTTTGACACCTTAGAAAAGCTGGTTGACATCATTGTTGATGACGACCAGCCCCTGGGCTATGAGGTCTCGACCATTCTGGACATGGAGGGCGAAGCCCCGTTGATAGTGCGCCAGGGACTGGGGTGGCAGACGGCCCTAGACTGGGGTGCCCAGCCGGTCTAGGCCGTTGAGCAAAAGACCAGATGCTGGTCAGCTAGGCAACTGGCACGCTCTGGCTAGAGCATCGCAGTGGGGGCCAAGCGGCGCTTAGTCCCAGCAAACGACCGCTGTATCTAGGGCTAGTTTGAGGATAGTAGGCGGGGCTAGATCGTCCTCAGGCTAAGCGTTTTAGCCTGTCTAGGCAGCGCTGGCAGCCCGCTCAGCGGCGCGGCTGCCGGTGGCGTTGAGATCGGCTTCTGGCTATGCGGATCGGCCAGTCAGCTTAGATCGCTGGCACACCCCCCCAGAAATTACGGCGGTTGAATAGGGATTACACAACAGCCCGGTGAGTTTAGACCGACCCACTGACTGGGGTGGTCAATAATTCGCGATTTCGGTGCCGTTGTTAGGATTGGGTAACTATGAAGACCGCATCTACCTGCTTTGCTATGTCCCCATCGTCCTCTGGGTTTACACCACAGCCTTCAGATCCCCCCCTGGCAGCGGCCAGCGGCGCTACTCCGGTTGCGGCTTTAGTTGAAGATCTGTTTATGGCCCATCTCCAGCGGCGGCCTGCCGGTCTAGAGGGCGTGATGCAGCGGCTGACAGCAGAAATTGATCGCATCTGTGCCCTGAGCGATCGCATTCAGGCTTCGGGCGAAATTGGCCATTGGCAGCGGTCACTGGTGCGCCACCGGGTGGGCAAATGTCTGGCCTACTACGAGATGGGCTCTAACCAGGGCCGCATTGAGCTACACAGCAGCCTCAGCTCTATCGTCTACCGACATGTGGCCCCTCGGGGCAGCAACCTAGGGTTTCAGGGCCGCTACGCGCTGCTCGAAGACTTCATGCAAAACTTTTATATTGAGGTGCTCAACGCCTTTCGTCGGGAGCACGAGCTACCCGCAAACCACCAGCCCTGCACCCAGCTTGAGCTAGCCGAGTACATGGCCTTTAGCGAACAGTATGCCAAACGCCGGATCTCCCTGCGGGGCGGTCAGAGCCAGCAGCTGATTGTGCTGCGCGCCCAGGCCTTTAGCCGCCGTCAGCCCGCCGAGACCTCGGTGGATATGACCCTGGTCAGCGAGGGGGCCAAAACCGAGGCCGCCGAACCCCACTCTCGCAGCTCGGTGGTGCAACAGGTGCGCGAAAAAATGATGGCCGACACCCATGACCCCGGCGATGGGGTGATGCGCGATCGCGTCATTCACACCCTGGTGCAGTATCTCAAGGCCCAAAACCAGCCCGACTGCGTCGACTACCTGGTGCTTAAGCTGCAAGATTGCTCAGCGGCAGAAATCGACGACATCCTTGGCCTCTCGGCCCGAGAGCGAGACTATCTTCAGCAGCGATTCAAATACCACGTCGAAAAGTTTTCCCAGCAGCACGAGTGGGAACTGGTGCACCAGTGACTAGGGGCCAACCTGGAGTCGCGCCTGGGTATGACCCCCGCCGAATGGTCCGATTTTTTGGTCACGCTACCAGCCGACCAGCGCCAGTTTGTCACCCTCAAGCAAGCCCAGCCCACCGTCAGCGACGAAGCCATGGCCCAAACCCTGGGCTGGACACCTAAAAAGGTGCAGCGCAGCTGGACTAAGGTGCTCAAGCAGGCCTGGGCCTACCGCAACCAGGCCCGGGGGTCTGAAGCCAGCTAACTAGCCCGCCAGGGCTGCTTCACCGCTGCCGGGGGGCTCAAACTTGTAGCCCACCCCCCGCACCGTTTGAATCAGCGCTGGCTGAGTCGTGTCTTTCTCGATTTTTTTGCGAATCTGGCCGACATGGACATCAACGACCCGCTGGTCACCCACGTAGTCGTAGTCCCACACCTTTTGAATCAGCTCGGCCCGTCGCCACACCCGACCAGGGTGGCTGGCCAAAAAGTGCAGCAGGTCAAACTCAAGGGCCGTAAGCGGCACCATTTCTTCATTGAGCATGACCTCCCGGCGCACCGGGTCAATGGCCAAGCTGTTAAATGTGAGGCACTGCTGCTCAGCCGCAGTCACTGGCCGCTGACGCTTGAGAATGGCCCCCACCCGCACTTCTAGCTCGCCTAGGCTGAAGGGTTTGGTCAGGTAGTCATCGGCCCCCTCATTGAAACCGCGAATTTTATCCGACTCGTCGGTGCGGCTAGTGAGCATCAGCACAAACACACCCGTGCGCGACTGCATCTCTTTGCACAGATCGTAGCCGTTGGTGTCTGGCAGGTTGAGATCGAGGATCACCAGGTCAGGGGTAAATTGCTCAAACACCGCCAGGGCCTTTTTGCCATCCTCAGCCGACTCCATTTCATAGTCCTGCTTGGCCAGAAACCGATGAATCAGGTTGCGGATTGCAGAGTCGTCATCGACAACGAGGATCTTGGCTTCCGCCATGGTCGTACCTATCTATAAGTTGACTGGTTTGGATCAAATTCAGGAACCCCCAAGAGCGCTAACCCAGGCGCTAGTCGCAACAGCGTAACTTTACGCCCTCTCTAGTGATTTTCAAGCACTTTTTACGGCATCAGTCACAAAACCACAAATAATTCCCTAGCTTACTCGAGAACTTTATGAAGTTACCACCCACAGCGGCTCTACACACCATCGGTCAGCGGCGGCAGCCGGACTGGGGCAGCGGGGGAAAATTGGCGACTCAACGCCGAGGTAGGCGACGCTTAGAGGCCATTAACCCCAACAGCGGCCCCAAAATTAGCCCAAATACAAACCCGCCCGAATGCGCCCAGTAGGCCACGCCACTCGACCCCAGGTTGACGTCAGGGCTGAGGCTGGCCAGGCTAAACAGCGCCTGCTGCACAAACCAAAACCCGAGAAAGAAAATCGCCGGAATCCGAACGGTGGTGAAAAAGATAATCAGCGGGATCAAGGTGACGATCGAGGCCCTGGGAAACCTGAGAATATAGGCCCCCATGACTCCAGCGATCGCGCCGCTAGCGCCAATTGTCGGCACCGTAGAATAGGGATCAAACCCCCACTGGGTGAGGCCCGCCAGCACCCCGCAGCCCAGATAAAAAATCAAAAACTTGACGTGGCCCAGCTGGTCTTCGATGTTGTTGCCAAACACCCACAGGTAGAGCAGGTTGCCCCCCACGTGAAAAAAGCCGCCGTGGAGAAACTGAGATGAGACCAGGGTAATCCACTCAGAGGCCGGGGCCGCTAGCGCCCCCCCAAAGCTCTCGGTGAGCTGGGCGGGCACCAGGGCCCAGGCGTCAAAAAAACTGTCTAACTCCTGCCGAGATAGGTTGAGCTGAAACACAAACACGGCAATATTGAGCCCAATCAGCCCGTAGATGACCACCGGGGTAGTAGTAGTGGGATTGTCGTCACGGAGGGGAACCACGGCCTGTACCTAATGCGTGACCCCATTGTAGAGACGCCCAGCCCCCAAAGGTCTAAGGCGGGGGCAAGAGTTCGAGTCGGCCCGCATCGCCATCGAGCCGAGCGATCGCACCCACGGGCAGCGCCGCATTGTCGCCGTCGTGGCCAAAGGGCAGACCCGACACCACGGGCAGACCCAGATCGCCGATGCGATCGCGCAGCACCTCCGCCACCGTCAAGCTGGGCACCCCCTCTGGTGGCTCACAGCGGCTAAACCGCCCCAGGGCAATGCCCTTAACGGCCACCAGTTTACCCGCCATGCGCCAGTGGGTCAGCAGACGGTCAATCCGGTAGGGGGCCTCGGTGACATCTTCAAAGGCCAAGATCGCCCCGGTTAGATCAGGCTCGTGGCCCGTGCCTAGCAGGTGAGTGGCCACGGTCAAATTGGCGGGCCATAGCCGCCCGGTAGCCACCCCGCCGCCCCAGCCTTCCCCTTGCAGAACAGGCAGACAGTGGCCCATGACGAGCTTCCTCAGCCGCTGTTGTGACCAGTCAGGTTCTGCCGCCAGGGTCGTCAGCAGCGGCCCGTGCACCCCAACAATTCCCTGTCCCCCCAGGCTCCACAGCAAACTGGTGATATCCGAGAACCCGATCAGCCACTTGGCCGCCATCGCCTGGGGCCAGTGCCACCCCTCCAGCAGACGAGCGCCGCCGTAGCCCCCCCGGGCACAGAGAATGCCTTTGTAGGTGGGATCGGCCAGGGCCTGGCCCAGCTGCTGGCGGCGATCGCCGTCGGCCCCGGCCAGGTAGCCCCAGCGGTCGCCCACTCCAGGGCCAACATCTACCCCAAAGCCCCAGCTGCGCCACACCTCTAACCCCTGGTTAAAGCTCTCCAGCTCCCGCAGAGCACCGCTGGGGGCAATCACCCGCAGCCGATCGCCCGGCTGCAGCGGCGGCGGATAGCGCATCGCCCCACCGTTCTCGGCCCTGGGTTGGCTCAACCCCTTCGCTCCTGAGCAAACTCGCTATAATGTTTACAAACCGTTACAAAAGTGATCCTATGACTAAAGCTCAACCCCAAGCTCAACCCCGCGAGTGGGGCTTTACCCCCGCTGCCGAAAGCCTCAACGGTCGCCTGGCCATGCTGGGTTTTTTGTTTGCCGTGGTCATTGAGAGGTTGAGCGGCGAAGGTGTACTGCATTTTTTGAACCTGGTGTAGGGTTAGCTTAAAACGCTGGCCAGCAGAGCCTTTTGGGCATGCATACGGTTCTCGGCTTGATCCCACACCCGCGAGGCCGCCCCTTCGATGGTGTCGTGGGTGATTTCTTCGCCTCGGTGGGCAGGCAGGCAGTGGAGCACGATCGCATCCTCACTGGCCTGAGCCAGCAGCGCTTCATTCACTTGGTAGGGCTGAAAAAGTGGCAGGCGCTGGCCCGCCTCCGACTCTTGACCCATGCTGGCCCACACGTCGGTGTAGAGCACCTGGGCATCTTTGACCGCTGCCTCTGGGTCAGTGGTGACTAAAACCTTGCCATCGCCCTGCATGAGTTGCTGGGCTTGGGTGACAACCGCCGGGTCGGGGGCATAGCCCTCAGGCCCAGCAATGTGCACGTTCATACCCACCAGGGCACAGCCAATCAACAGAGAATGGGCGACGTTGTTGCCGTCGCCCAGATAGGTCAGGGTCAGGCCATGGAGCGACTTAAACTCTTCTTGGATAGTCAGCAGATCAGCCAAGATCTGGCAGGGATGCTCTAGATCGGTCAGCGCATTGATCACCGGCATGGAGGCGTAGTCGGCAAATTCTTGCACCTCAGATTGGTCGAAGGTGCGAATGGCCACCACATCGAGATAGCGATCGAGCACACGGGCAGTGTCGCTGGTCGGCTCGCCTCGGCTGACCTGGGTAACGCCAGAGTGCAGGTCTAACACTTGACCACCCAGCTGGTACATGGCGACCGAAAAGCTGACGCGGGTGCGGGTGGAGGCCTTGCGAAACAGCAGCCCCAGCACCTTCTGGGGAAACTGAGGGCTGTGCTTGCCCAGTTTGAGTTCGGCGGCAAAGGTGAGCAGATCGCTGAGCTCGGTGGTATTTAGGTCGCTTAGGCTCAGCAGGTCGCGCCCGCTCAGGGGTGGCATGGACATGGGCAAGCTTCAGTAAAAATAAGACCTTAGCAGATTATGGGGAAGGCTCCAGCGGGTCTGTATCGCCAGGGGCAAAACCCGCGATTTGCCCCTGGCGAAGCTTAGGCGTGTCGCCCTTTGAAGTCTGCACTATGATTGGGGCATCGTATTTGCTGTGGCGGTTTGGCCCTGGAGTGAGGCTCTAGAGACCTGGTCAAAGACCTGGCCCAACTCCCTCTGAATTTGCTGTTTTGTTACCTCAATACTTCCTATGATTAGCGCGGTTGTTCCCCCCCAGGCGTTGCCCCTAGGGCCAGTACCCCAGCCCCCCACCGTGCGCGAACGGGCGGCAGCGGGGTACTTTCGCGATATCGCCCTGTGGCTCAATCAACCCCTGGCCCCCCACGGCATTTTTGTGCAGGTGCAGGCCGATCGCCCGGGCTGTTTGCGGCTGGTGGTGGAGTTTCAGCGACCACCGATTAAAGATCACCTGCTGCGGCTGTTGTGCCACCGGGTGTGGTTGCTGAACTCAGAGTTGATTGAGGGCATTTGCGTGGTGGCGCGCCCCCTAGGCCACCGTCGGGTGCTGTGGGAGCAGCGGATCAAAATCGTCACCCCGGCGCTCAGACAGCGGCAGCAGCAGCCGACGGCGCAGCCCCTGCGAGATCAGCCGGCGCTGATGCCACCCAAAATTAG
The DNA here is from genome assembly GCA_007694115.1 of Leptolyngbya sp. DLM2.Bin27. Classification (GTDB taxonomy): domain Bacteria; phylum Cyanobacteriota; class Cyanobacteriia; order Phormidesmidales; family Phormidesmidaceae; genus Nodosilinea. The sequence continues at coordinate 11,664 of RECJ01000095.1, forward strand.
GCCGCCCCGAGGGTTGAGCCAGGGGCTATCGCGCCAGCGATTGCAGACCCTCAGAACCTTTGTGCTGTCGGGATCGGCGGTGGCTGCCTTTGTGATGGGCTGTCTGCTGGAGGTGATCCTGTCGGCCCCGACCCCCAACCTGCCTCAGTTTTCGGCTCAGTCTGAGGTGCGATCGCCCTCTCGCGCTGACCGGGGCGCTGGGCCTGGGGGAAGCCAGCCTGCCGCTAGGGTGGGTTTGCTAGAGGCGACCCCGGCAAGTGCTCGCCGATCCTTCAGCCCCGCAGAACCGCCCGCCAACCGCCCCACAGTAGTGGATGCGGCCCTAGAACCCGTGGGTGTGATTACCCATGAAAAGCCGACGTCGGTGGCCTCTGAAGACGTTACCCTGCTATTTGGCGGCGACATTTCCCTCGATGACATCACTCCAGAGACCCTAGAGGCCCCGGGCGGCTTCTTCGCAGATGTGGCCGAATACGGTCAGGCCGATCTGGCCCTGGTCAACTTGGCCACCCCCCTCGCCACCGCTGCCACCAACCTACAGGAAGAATTTCGCCAACAAACCCGCACCGACGCCGTCGAACTGCTCGTCAACAGCGGCGTAGACATCGTCAACCTCACCCACAGTCGCCTGATGGACTACGGAGCGGTCGGGCTAGATGAAACCCTGACCACCCTCGACAGCAGAGGGCTCTACCGCATCGGTGCCGGGCGCAATGCCATGGAGGCCCGCCGCCCTGAGGTGCTCGATGTCAAAGGCAAACGCATTGCCTACCTGAGTTACGCCATGGGGGGCAGCAACGCCGCCCACGACGTTTCCCTGCTCAAAGAACGAGCCGGAACCCACAACCAGGCGGTCGCCCGAGAAGTCGAGAACTTTAAAGCCGCCACCGCCTTTAAAGACCGGGCGGGCTTCAACGCCCAGGACATGCCCGAGATCGTGGCTGACATTCAGGCGCTGCGCAGTGAAGTCGACTGGATTGTGGTCAACTTCCGTTGGGTTGACCATCTGAGCGAGCAGCCCAACTTTATGCAGACCAACTTGGCCCGCTTGGCCATTGACCAGGGGGCCGACTTGGTGGTGGGCTACCACCCGACGATGATTCAGGGAGGCGAGATCTACAAAGGACGACCGATTGCTTACTCCCTGGGCGATTTTGTCTTTCGTCCTGACGAGCCGATCGAAAACCAAGACTCGGCGGTACTAAAGGTATCGCTCAAAGACGATCAGATGCAGGTGGAGGTGGTGCCCGTGCGGGTGCGTGACTCTCGCCCTAAAACCTTAACTGGCTCCTCAAGCCGGGAGGTACTACAGCGCATCGAGCAGGCCTCATCCCAGTTTGACCAGCCGCTCACCTCTCCCCTGGTGCTCGATCTGACGGTGCCCGATCTACCCGCCGACCCCGTCAGCGACCCCAGCAGCCCCTTTGTGTCACCAGAGGCCGAAGACATGCTGCCCGTCGAGGCACCCCAGCCGGAAACCTTCCCCGAGAGCCTCAGCCAGCCCGATGATGCGGTCGACCAGCCGGTCGAAGTCGCGCCCCCGACGGTGGATGCAGAGCCATCGGCTCTACCAGAGCTAAAAATTGAGTTTGACGACGACCTACAGCAGTGGGGTCCCAAGGTTTCACCCGATCAGCGCGACTTTGAACCGGTGCCGCCCCAGCGATCTGGCGGCGATGGGGGCGGCGATTCGCTACCCAACCCAGCCCCGCCACCCAGCGCCGATGCCCCTGAGCCTCAACCCCAGCCCCACCTATGGGGTGAAGACCCCTTAGCCAAGCAGGTGCCGCTGGCCCAGCCAGAGGTTGATGCGGCCGATGTAGTTGATGTAGTTGATGGGGTTGATCACCTTGAAACTAGCTTCGAACTGGAAACCGGTCTCGAAACAATGGGCTGGGCCGACACCGTACCCGACAGCCCGGTGCTACCCACGGCTGAATAGGGGTGGCCCGGGCGTTGGCTCAGTTCTGTCAGGTTACCGCTAGAGCAGGTTTGGCCGCCCCCCGGCGTGGGGAGAGCTGTGGTAACGTCTAGGCATACCGCCGTTTGAGGTGCCCTGTGTTTGCCGTTGCCTTAAAAGCAGACCCCGCTGCAACCTACGTTTTGTCTGATGCCGATACCGCCCGGTTAGAGATCGTGCCCGAGCGCGGCGGTCTGGTGACTCGCTGGCAGGTAGAGGGCCAGGAGATTTTTTACTTCGACGGCGATCGCTTTGCCGATCCCACCCTTTCGGTGCGCGGCGGCATTCCCATCCTGTTCCCGATCTGCGGCAATTTGCCCGCCAACCAGTACCGCCTAGGCGGCCAGACCTACAGCCTCAAGCAGCACGGCTTTGCCCGCGACCTGCCCTGGCAGGTCACCCAGCAGGATGTCTCTGAGGCCGCCAGCCTCACCCTCGAACTCACCAGCGACGAGGCCACCCTGGCCCAGTACCCCTTTGCCTTTAGGCTGGCCTTTACCTTTAGGCTCAAGGGCCACATTCTAGAGCTACAGCAGCGGTTTACCAATCTGGCCGACCAGCCCCTGCCCTTTGCCACTGGGTTGCACCCCTACTTTTTAGTTGAAGATAAGTCGCAGCTAGAGTTTGAAGTTCCGTCTACGGAATACCGGGATCACCTCACAGGTGAGGTAAAACCCTTTGGCGGCAGCTTTGACTTTGCCAAAGACGAGATTGACCTGGCCTTTCAGGGGCTGACGGCCCCCGCCGCCACGGTCACCGACCGACACCTGGGGCGACGGCTAACGCTGTCGTGGAGCGATCACTACACCAAGCTGGTGTTTTGGTCGGTCAAGGGTAAAGATTACTACTGTCTAGAACCCTGGACAGCCCCCCGCAATGCCCTCAATACCGGGGAAGATCTGTTGACGATCGCACCGCAGCAGACCCTTGAGACCACCGTTCGCATGGCGGTCGCATTTCTCTAGAGAGATTTCGAGGAAAGAAGATACTCACCTTAATCCAGCGACCATAGCCGCTGTAGGGTGGGCACTGCCCACCATCTAGGGAAACTATTTCCTATGAAGTCGCCTAACATTTTTTTAGTCAGTTTGTCGCCCAAGTCAAGCGATGCTGACTTGCCGCCGTCGAACCCCGCCTGGGGGTAGATACCTCCCCCGTGCCGCCTCGGTAGTATCTCTTCGTCAGGGCTGAAGCCGCCGAGAGCTAGACAGGCATTGGTTGGCAGGGCGCTGGCAGTACATGAGACATTTGAGGTAAACCATGGCGGCTGAAGTTCAACGGCTGGTTGAAGATCGCGATCGCACCGCCTACTGGAAACGCTGGGGGCCTTACCTGAGCGAGCGCCAGTGGGGCACCGTGCGCGAAGACTACAGCCCCGACGGCTCCGCCTGGGATTATTTTCCCCATGACCAGGCGCGATCGCGGGCCTACCGCTGGGGCGAAGATGGCCTCGGCGGCATCTCCGACAACCACCAGCGGCTCTGCTTTGCGATCGCCCTGTGGAACGGCCAAGACCCCATTCTCAAAGAGCGAGTGTTTGGCCTCACCGGCCCCCAGGGCAACCACGGCGAAGACCCCAAAGACTACTACTTCTACCTCGACAACACGCCGTCCCACGCCCACATGCGGTACCTCTACAAATACCCGCAGACGGCGTTTCCCTACGAGCGACTGATCGAAGAAAACGCTCAGCGGGGCTACCACGACCCTGAGTTTGAGCTGATCGACACCGGCATCTTTGAGCAGAACGACTATTTTGATGTCTTCGTTGACTACGCCAAGGCCACCGACGAGGATATGGTGATCCAGATTCGGGTGGTGAATCGGGCCGACCACGAGGCTGAGCTGCACCTGCTGCCCACCCTCTGGTTTCGCAACACCTGGGCCTGGTTTGACGACGCCGAAAAGCCTCACCTGAAGCAGGTTGATCACCCAGGCGGGGCCGCCACGGTCGAGGCCTACCACCCCGAGCTAGGCCAGCGCTGGCTCTACTGCCAGGATGCCGAGACCCTGCTGTTTACCGAAAACGAGACCAACCAGCAGCGGCTGTTTGGGGTCGAGAACCCCAGCCCCTACGTCAAAGACGGCA
>RECJ01000136.1 GCA_007694115.1 Leptolyngbya sp. DLM2.Bin27
TTCTGGGTTCTTGCTTCTCCATTCTGCCTTCTGACAGCTGATTTCTGCCTTCCGCCTTCTGCCTTCCGCCTTCTGCCTTTCTGGACTAGACAGTCTTCTATGCAGAAGTTGTTTTTCTTAGAGAAAAGTCAGGGTATTGATCACCCACCTATAAAACTGTCACGGCTTTGACGCAAAGATTTGCTGGTTCTCGTCACCATTAAAGCTAGACAACTAAGCGTGGGATAATTTCGGTGAATTTCAGTGAACCCACTCGATTTTGATCTGCAAAAAGAAGGCTCCCCAGGGCATCGCCCCAATGTCTGAAGCTCAAATCTATCAAGGCTTTCTGGAATCTACCTCGGGTTCGGTGGGGCTATCCTTCACCGGAGCTTTAGTAGACCTTGGCCGGGCTTTGCTGATGCTTTACCCGAAGTCGGGGGGAATTCTTTAGCTTAAGCAAGAGGCTTTACTCAGATCTGTTGTTGCCTCAATATTGCCGTGGTCTCCATGTTGTTTCTCTATGTTGTTGCAGTCAAGCATTGAGTTTTTATGCCAAGTCCGGCTCAAGACTTGATTGTTTCTCAACCAGGCTCAATTATTGGACTTGCGAGAGGTTTAACCATGAAAAACGTGATGTCTACCCTAGGTCAAGGGCTGCGCGCTGCCAGCCAAACTCGTCCTTTAGATCTATTTCGTCCACTGCGCCAGTGGATCGGTCGCCTGCGCATCGAAACTCCTCGCCGGGCGCACAAGGTGGCGGCGCTGATCCCCGCCCAATGTCCTTTTGAGCGTGATATCGTCCTGTTTGGGCAATCTGTTGCTCACATTCCGCCCCTGTGCAAGCTCAACCCCCTCTACAACGAACTCGTGGAGCTGCGGTTTCGGGCGCTGTGCTATCTAGCCGACGAGTGTGGCGAAGATATTTCGGCCTACATCTAGACGATAGCTCTGGGCCATAGCTCTGGGCGATAGGAGCACCTCTAGTACTGGCTGGCAAAAATAGGGCAACCCCTGCTGGGGGTGTCATACCAAATCCGAATTCCCTACCCCGCTTCCCAACCGGGGGTAGGGAATTTGGATGCGGTGGTGCTATAGATTGTCTGGTATAGATTGTCTGGCCATCTGCCTTTAGCCCCACGCTATGCCCTACGACCTGCCGCCCCTCGATTTGGCCAATGAGCTGGAAGTAACTCACGGGCGCTGGATGCGGCGGGCGCTTGAACTGGCCGAGGTGGCCGGCAATGCGGGCGATGTGCCGGTGGGAGCCGTCGTGATTGGCCCCGGAGGCGTGGTGCTGGCGGAGGTGGGCAACCGCCGGGAACAAGACCAAGACCCTACGGCCCATGCCGAGGTGCTGGCCCTGCGGGAGGCGGCTCGCCAGTTGGGCAACTGGCATCTCAATGACTGCGCGCTCTACGTCACCCTAGAGCCCTGCCCCATGTGCGCTGGAGCCATTATTTTGAGTCGTTTAGGGCTGCTGGTGTATGGTGCTGCCGACCCCAAGGCGGGGGCGGTGCGATCGGTGCTAAACTTCCCCGATAGCCCCGCTTCCAACCATCGTCTGACGGTAGTCGAGGGCGTGCTAGCTGAGCCCTGTCGGCAGCAGCTGCAGGGGTGGTTTCAGCAACGGCGGCGGCAGCGGCGGCAGCCGCTATCAGCACCATGACAGCGGCTTAACTGTCCTGTCAGGGGTGGGGGGTGGGGGCGGCGGCGATAGGGTAATGCTATAGACCAGGTTTAGACACCTATTGTTTCCTGTTTTGGCTAGCTCAATGGGCGGCGGCGGGTATCTGTAGGTCAGCCTGGTGTTAGCAATTTAGGTCTAGCTACCCATGGCTTTTGCATTTCGCCCTGCTATGAAATCTCCTGAGCTTTCTGAATCGTCTACTGCGGCCTTGTCAACGGTGGCAACACCGGACCCGGCGCGATCGCGCTGTTCGCCCTGGCTCACCCCGCTGGCCTATTTTCTCGGCCAGCATTTTGTGGTGCCCGGCTATTTTGGCCCCATCACCATTGTTGGCCAAACCCAGGTACCCGCCGCCGGGCCGGTGATCTTAGCCCCCACCCACCGCGCCCGATGGGATTCTATTTTGCTACCTTTTGCGGTGGGGCGAGCCGTCACGGGCCGCGACCTGCGCTTTATGGTCACCGCTGATGAGGTCAAGGGGCTACAGGGATGGTTTATTCGTCGCCTGGGGGGGTTTGCGGTCAACGTGCGGCGACCCACAGTAGCTAGCTTGCGCCACGGGATTGAGCTATTGCTAGAGGGCGAAATGCTGGTGATTTACCCTGAGGGCGGCATTCGTCGAGATGATCGAGTGCACTCCTTTAAGCCTGGGCTAGCGCGGCTGGCAGTGCAGGCTGAGGCGGCCAAAGCGGGCCTGGGGGTGCAGGTGCTGCCGGTGGATATTTACTACAGCGAAGCCTTTCCGAGCTGGCGCTGCCCGGTGCAAATCACCATTGGCAACCCCGTGTCGGTGCAGGCCTATCTGGGCGATGACTCGCCTGAGGCTCTCAAGGCTGGGGCTAGGCAGCTGACCCAAGACCTGCAGCGCCAGGTAGAGACAATGGTGGGCGATCGCCAGGCGGCTAGGGCTGCATCGATGCTGCCCTAGCAAAAATCACAAAATTTGCATTGCCACCTCGGCACAACTCGCAGAGACCGTGGTTTAGTGGAGGCATTGGCCCGTAAACCAGGACGTCTTATGTTTGATAGCCTTTTTACCTCCAATCCCCCGGCTGCCGTGCATCCCGACCCGCTGCGGCCCCTGAAGGGAGTGATCGTCGGTGCCGGACAGGTGGGGCTGGCCTGCGCCTACGCCATGATGATTCAAAATGTGCTGGATGAGCTGGTTTTGGTCGATATCAACCAGGACAAGCTGATTGGCGAGGTGATGGATCTAGAGCAGGGCATGTCTTTTGTCGAGCCCACCGCAATTACGGCGGGCACCATGGCCGATGCCGCCGGGGCCGATGTCGTGATCATTACGGCTGGGGCAGCCCAAAAGCCAGGCGAAACTCGACTGGAACTGGTGCAAAAAAACGTAGAAATTTTTAAAACTCTGATTCCAGACATTGTGACCCACTGCCCTGAGGCCATTTTGCTGCTGGTGTCTAACCCCGTAGATGTGCTCACCTACACTGCCTGGAAGTTGTCAGGCCTGCCCCAGGCGCGGGTGTTGGGGTCGGGCACGGTGCTCGATACCGGGCGATTTCGGTATTTGCTGTCGCGCCGTTTGGGCATTGATCCGCGCAGCCTGCACGCCTATATCATTGGCGAGCACGGCGATAGCGAGGTGCCCTTTTGGAGCCATGCCAACGTGTGCGGCTCCCCGCTGTACCACGACGACATGGCGACAGCCGATCGCCAGGTGATGGATGACATCTTTCAGCAGACCAAAAATGCCGCCTACGAGATCATTCGCCGCAAAGGATACACCAACTACGCCGTGGGTCTGGCGGTGACGCAGATTGTGCAGTCGATTGTGCGCGATCAAAATCGAGTGTTTACCGTCAGCTGCGTGATCGATGAGGTGTTAGGGGTTGAAGATGTGTGCCTGAGCCTGCCTGCCGTGGTTGGGCGACAGGGCGTCAGTCGTCGATTAAATATCGTCCTCAGTGCCCACGAGCAAGCGATGCTGCAGCAGTCGGCTCAGACCCTACGGAACGTGATTGACCAGATTCGATTTTAGGGTTTATACGCAATCCGATTGGGTCAACCCTGATCCATAATCAGCAAATCCGTAGGGGCATAGCAGGCTACGCCCCTACAAATCGGGGGTGGGCGATCAAGATTGGGTATTAGTCAGCGGTTTCGCCGGGCCAGAGGAGGCGCACCGCCAGCAGCGCAAAGCCAATGGCGGCAACGGCCTTGACCAGTTGCTCTGGCAAGATCTGGGCGGTGCCTTCACCGATGATCACCCCCAAGAGGCTGGCCAACAGCAGGGCAGCGGCGGTGCCAAAGAACACGGCGCGGGGCGAACTGGAGCTGCCGCCTAGGGCGATCGCAGCAATCTGGCTCTTGTCTCCCAGTTCTGAGATAAACACGGCGGTGAAGCTGAGAGCAAGGAGGTTCCAGTCCATGGGGGGAGGTGGGTGAGTGGGTGGGTAGGTGGGTGGGTGGAGGAGAAGAATCAGGGGCTAGAGGTGGACAATATCCCAGAGGAGCCAGATGGTGATGCCCAGGAGCATAGTGCCAGCGGCGGTGTCGAGGGTGGCGGGGGAAACCCGCTGGGCTAGCCACTGACCCAGCAGCACGCCAATCAGGCTGGTGGTGACCAGGGCGGTGCCAGCCCCGAGAAACACCACCCAGGGAGCCTGGGACTGGGCACTCATGAGCAGGGTTGTCACCTGGGTTTTGTCGCCCAGTTCGGCCAAAAAAATGGTGATAAAGGTAGAGCTAAACACCCGCCAAAAGACGGCTCGACTGACCGTTGGCTCTGGGGTAGGGGGGGTGCTGGCGGGAGCTTCAGGGGCTGGGCTGGAGATAGACACAATAAGCTAGGGCTGTAGATTTAGTGCTGCGCGTTATTTCATAATGCTTTCATTATCTGTGAAGTATAGCTGCGATCGCAACCCCACCCCCTGCGGTCAAAGCCACCTATCTACTCATCCACTCCCACCGCCGCATTAAACCGAGACATCTCGGGGCTGGCTTCACCGTAGATATCGGCAATGTGCTCTTGGCAGCAGTCGATGGCAAAGTCGTCGAGTTGGTCGGCCTCAATGCCAAACATGGCCTCAAAGGTGTCTAGGGTGACGCGGCAAAAGCTGGGTCGGTCGGGGTAGATGGTGCAGCGGCGATCGCCGGGGTCGTAGTGGATGCACCAGCCGTCTTCGCCCACCATGCTGAGGTATAGCGCTAGCTGGTCTGGGGCCAGGTAAGACTCTAGATCGGGGCGCTCGTCGGGGGCTAAGAAGCAGCAAGCGCCGCAGGATTTAACACATTGCCAGGTGGCCATTGGATTTTCCTTTGGCCGGATCTGGCCTAGCGGGTTGGCGGCAGCGGGGGCTGCCTTAGAATTTTGTTAAGTTATCTAAAATGGATGCCGCGTTAGCGGGTAATATAAGCACCGAAAGCAAGTCTTACTTTAGTCTAATCGCCTTGTGTTGGGAGGATCCATGAGCTTTCTGAGCAATATTCTAAGCAATATTAACTTTGAGCTAATTGCCCAGTTAACGATGCTCGGTATGATCGTTATCGCCGGGCCAGTGATTGTGTTTCTGCTGTTTTTGCGCGGTGGTGACCTCTAGGGCCAAAATCCTGGGGCCAAAATTCTGGGGCCAAAACTCTGGGGCCAAAACTCTGGGGCCAAAATTCTGGGGCCAAAATCCTGGGGCTGAATATCTGGGGGGCAAGATCTCGATCTAAATCTCTGGGAGCAAACTTCTCGGGGCTCATTGAATAGCAGCGCTTGGCAGGCCCTAGGGCTGACCCAGGCGCTGTTTTAGTATAAATTCTGCGATCGCTAGATCCATCGGCGTGGTCACTTTGAGGTTGGTCTCTTCGCCGGGCACGATCTGCACGGGCAGGCCGCACTGCTCAAACAGGGCGGCATCGTCGGTGACGCTCCAGCCCTGGTCGAGGCCCTGCTGGTGGCATTGTTTGAGCAGACCAATGTCAAAGCCCTGGGGGGTTTGGGCGGCCCACAGTCGTTGGCGATCGGGGGTGGCCTCGACGGTCAGGTTGGCATCCACCAGCTTGATGGTGTCTTTGACGGGGATGGCCGCCACTAGCCCCGACTGCTTTGCCAAAGCTGCGGCACAGCGGTTGAAGAGGTCTGGGGTGGCCAAGCACCGCGCCCCATCGTGGATCAGCACGCGGGTGGCCCCAGGGGGCAGGCCGAGGAGCCCGTTGTAGACCGACGCTTGGCGGGTGCTGCCGCCTTCGATAAAGGCGACGGGCTGGGGAAGGCTGAGACGGTTGACGATCGCCTCTAGGGCGGCGCGATCGCCCGCTTGGCCCACCAGCCCCATCCAAACCACGGCCTCTGACTGGGCAGCGGCCTTGAGCGTCCAGGCAATAATGGGTAAGCCCATCAGATCGAGCAAGACTTTGTTGCGATCGCTCCCCATCCGGCGACCGCTGCCAGCGGCGGGAATCAGCAGATGAATCGATGTCATGGGTGGTGCAAAGCAGGAAACAGCGATCTTAAGGCGGCTTAAGGGGGTAAGGTGAGAGAATTGGGGAAGTGAGGCAGCGGGCCTGCGCAGCTAGATTTTTACTGCTGTGCTCTCAGCATTGGCCGCCAAATTCTGGCACCTCCAGCGAAGAATTTATCTTCTTTGGTGAAATTCAATGCATTTTGTCAGCCAGAGATCCCCTAAACCTTGACCAGGTTCAACTACAATAACTTGCGAACAGGCACGGACGTTAACTATGCGGGTACTGGCTCTTGTTCCAGGGGAAACGGAGACTCAGCTGAGCTTCTTTCCGATTATCAATCAGATCAAGGATGGCTTCGAAAACGCTGAGGTATCAGTGGTTGCGGCCCCTAGCGCCACGGCGATCTATCAGCTGTCGAAGGGGGTGTCTGAGGTGGTGCCCTACCGCTTTGGGGCCAGCAATAGCCCCGCCGACTGGGCCAACCTGCTGGGTATCGTGCGCGATCGCGAATTTGACGTCGTGCTCACGCTGACCGACTCGTGGTCGATCGCCCTATTGCTGTGGCTGAGCGGTGTGCCCACCCGTTTGGGCTACAGTGGGTCGGCCAACAATCGCCTGCTGACCGCAACTGTGCCCCGCTCCCCAGGCGCAGATCACCCCAGCGATCTGCTGAAACTCATCAACCTTAGCGGCCCCCCGCCAGCGCTGTCGGTGAATGTGCCCCGTAAAGACCTGAGCGCCGTGGATGCCATGCGCCAGGGGGTTGGGCTGGTAAGCGGTTACGTCCTGATCTACCCCGGTGCCACCGCTAGCGGTACCACCTACCCCACCGAAAGCTGGATTGCAATTCTCAAGGACTTCCAGCAGCGCCAGCCCGATCTACCCCTGGCCTTGCTGCAAACCGACGATGCTGCCCCCCAAACCCCAGCCATCGCCAGCGCCGTACCGGGCCTCAAGATCTTGCGGCCCGAGACCCCTGGCCAAACCGCTGCCCTGATTGCCGCCGCCAACCTGCTGGTAGCGGTGGAGGGTTATCCCCTAGCCCTAGCGATCGCGCTCAACGTTTACACCCTGGGCCTGTTTGCGGGCGATCGCGCCGCCCTGCCCAGCGCCCCTGGCCAAGACCGTCTGGTGGTGCTGACCTCATCGACCGGCACCCTGGCGGATATTTCTCCCGACGAGGTGCTGAAAAAAATCTGGAGTGAGGCAGCTTAACGTCACCTCCGCATCACAGGTTGTAACCTATCCATGGCCGCCCCGTAGATTTGCGGTCTAATAGTTAAGCCAAGGGCAGCACACCGTAACTCAGCAGGCTACCCTGCCCTGACCCATGCTCAGCCATTGGAGATTTGACATTTATGGACACTATTAAAGAACAGGCCAACGTCGTTGGTCAGCTGCTGTTCTCAGGCGAAACCGGCGAAATCTATAAAAAAACCCTCACCCGCACCTGGGATATTTTGCGGGAAGTGGGCGTTTTGCTGTGGTTGGTGGTTTGCCTCACCCTGGTGGGTGGCGAATGGTTTTATCACACCGCCGTTGGGCTAGGGCGCAGCACCCGCACCTGGTATGCCGGGCTGGGCGAACAAAGCCCCAGCACCGACGCCGAACCGGTAGCCGCCACTGGCCAGGCCCTGCTCGACACTGTGCAGTCGGGCACCTCCTACCTGCTTGCCCAGGCCCGCCAACAGCTTGGCATTCCCGCCCCTGAGCCGCAGCCGACCCCCGCGCCGCCGGTTGCCTCACCTCCCGTAGAGGCCCCCACTCCGAGCGGGCCACCGGCCCCAGCTGAGCCACCAGCCCTGGCTGAACCGCTGGCCCCAGTGGCGACAGTGAGCGCTGAGCTTGACGACGAGGAGGAGCCAGCCTAGCGGTTGGGATGCTTCCAGTCGGCCAAGGAGACTCGCCCAAGCAGACTGGCCCAAGGGGACTGGCCCAAGGAACCGATGGGGAATGGCTGCCTTCTGTCACTCGTCGTCAATCAACCTTCTCTCAATCAACCATCAACGCCGCCGTAGGGACCAAGGTCGCTGCGGCGGCGTTGGTTTAACGAGCGGATTGGCCAGGCCACACAGCCCGCCAGAAGTTTCTACAATAGCCAACAGGATCCCCGCTCTTCACTACCCCCCGCCATGCTCCAGCACTATCTCTTCGTCGGCTTTAGCGCTATTTACTACAGCCAGAGCACCACCAACCCCCAGCGACGGCCCCATCTGTTTGCCTCCTTGGCCCTGCAGGAGGCCGAGGGCAGCCGCACCGTGGCCCACATCCGCGAGATCAAGGCCGCCGAGATTCCCCTCTGGCTCGATGAGCAAATGCAGCGCCATATCAATGATGAGGTGCGCCACGCCCAGATCTTTACCAGGGCGGTCGAGCGCGAGGGCTACTATATCGACCTCGATAGCAAAGCCGCTCAGCAGTCGCTCGCTAGCGTGGGCGAAGCCTCTATGCGCCGCTACCACCAGGTCGATGATTTACCGCTGCGCCCCTGCCCCACCTGCTGGCCAGCGTGCTGCTCGCCGAAGAGATGGGCGTGCGCGGTTTTCGCTGCATTCTCAAGTCGCTGCCTGACCACCTCACCGCCACCCGCGCCGCCGTTGAGTCAGTGCTGGTGGATGAAGAACGCCACGTGCGCTACCTCAGCGATGCCCTGCGCTACTTCCGGGCCACTTCGGTGGTCAATGCCTACCGTCGCGATGTCGAGGCGAAGATGTTCAACGATTTGGGCAAAGTTGTGGAATTTATTACTAAACCCGCCGCTGACCGCCCTAGCCTAGTGAAGCCAGAGCCCATCAGCGCGTCGGTGGCATCAGGGCAGTTGGCTTAGGCTTTACTCTGATTTCTTAAACGGGTTAACTTTCCAAGAACGCGGAGCAGCGTTTTGTCAGACACCCGATGCTTTAGATTACAACAGTATTAACTGAAAATTGCTTTAGGCGAGCTTAACTTCGCCTAGGGTTTGCTTGCTCTCTACAATATCTCTGCCCTTGCCAGCTAATGTCAATCCTGGCTGTTTTGACTCTCAGTGGTTCAGAGTAAATGCCCCCCAGTCTCTGGCCCAGCCATGCCCTTGCCCCAAGGAATTGGCCTGAAGAAAGTTAGGAGTTTGAGCAGCCAATTTAGTTATGGCCCATTAGAACGGCTGGCTCAGCTACCGCAGCTACTGCTGCCCCATGGCTGTGACGTGAGCCGTGGCTGTGCCCTGCGCCCTAGCTCAGTTTGACCGGCTTGACAGCGGAGTGCAAACCCCGTTCATTAGGGGTTTTGACCCTAAAATACCTGACTACCTTAGGAAATTAAAGAATAAAACTATGCTAATCAGCAGTTCACTGGTTGAAGTGCCCACGGTCAATTGTTTAGTTGAGCTTTGGTCAAATCGCTATCTGCCCAGTCTATCGACATTGCCCCTAGGTCAGGGAGCCGCCATTAATGATGAGCTGCGCCGTGCTTCCTCGGCCCAAGGCCGAGCAGAAACCGTAGATAAACTGCGCAAACAGCTGATCGATAAAACCTGTCGGCTGGCCGCAATCCGGGTTAAAGATTTATTTACCTCGTTACCCGAAGTCTTTGACCTTGGCGAGGTCAAGCAGCTTGCAGATGCTTCTACAAATATCTATATCAAGCTGTTAGAAGTTTACCAAGACTCGCTTCCGATCAAGATTACTTCACCAGAGCAGCTGCGGGCAACCTATGGTGAATCGGCTCTCTCTGCCTGGGGTATGCCGAAAATTGAAAAGTTGGCAGATGAGCTAGAGCCGCTACTCTTAGAGTTTCAAGAAAAGCATCGGATATCTAAAGACTGGCGCACCCTCGGCTTTATTACAACGCAAATAAACTTCAGCAATGCTTTATTTTTAGAGCAGCTGACGCCGGTTGAGCAAGTGTTAATCACGCCCTACTTTAAGTTTATTGAAGAACAAGTCGCGCTACCTCTCCAGCGCCTCTGCAGTGCAGCCGTCAACTATGAGCTAAATTCTCCTGAATTTATCTTGGTTAAGCAAATGCTGCCGATGATGCGGGATATTTCGGAGACGGTCAATGATGCTTTGATCAAGGGCTTCCCCAACTACTATGGTCGCCGGGGCAGCCTCGACAATATAGCTGTTCAGCATTCCTGCCTGCGCGATTTGGATATGTTTCAGGTCTACCTGTGGCTTTGTGTGTTAGAGGGGAGATTGACGACGGTGGAGCATGAGCTAGTGGCGTTGTGCATTATGGTGCTAGAAAGCGTCGGCATCTCTTGGACCCTGGCTTCGAGGTGGAATGAAGTTTTAATGGATGAGATTCTGCGGCGGGTGGATGCCAGCCAGCGGCAGCTGCTAGAGCCTTACACCAGGGGTATGGTCAAGGCCTTTGAATGCGATCGCACTCCGGTGCGACTCTAGGTCTGGGTAAAGTTGCAGCGGCCCAGGGAGAGGTCAAAGAGATGAAACCCGTACTGCCGTGACAGGGCTTCAAACACCTTGAGCCCCCGCACACTGTTGCCGTGGCCGTCTAGCAGGGGCGAAAACACCGCTATGCCCGCCCGGTTAGGCACCACGGCGAGAATGCCGCCGGAGACACCGCTCTTGGCCGGAATGCCCACCCGAAAGGCCCATTCTCCGGCAAAGTTATACATGCCGCAGGTGTACATAACGCTGAGAATATCACGCACGTGGTTGGCTCCGACGGCGCGCTCACCGGTAATAGGGTTAACCCCTTGATTGGCCAATGTCGCCGCCATCACCGCTAGGTCATGGGCGGTGACCAGCACCGAACACTGCTGAAAATAGAGGTCTAGCGCATCCTCAATGGGCTGATCGATCATGCCGAAATTGAGCATCAGATGGGCCATAGCTCGATTGCGGTGGCCGGTAGAGCGCTCGGAGATAAACGTCGATACATCGACAAACACCTCGTTGCCCACGTAGCGCTGAAACATGGCCAGCATGCGGTTTAGGCGGTCGGCCAGGTCGGCACCAGTGATCAGGCCGGTGGTGGCGATCGCCCCGGCATTTACCATGGGGTTCTCGGGCCGCTTTGAGTCTTCGTCTAGCCGAATGAGAGAGTTAAAGGGGTCTCCGGTGGGTTCTACCCCCACCTTTTTAAGCAACTGATCGCGACCATAGTCCTCCAGGGCCATGCCGTAGACAAACACCTTAGAGATTGACTGAATGGTAAACTTCTGTGCTACATCCCCCACTTCGTAGGTGTGGCCGTCGAGGGTGACAATGCTGATGCCAAACCAGTCGGGGTTAGCCCTGGCCAATTCTGGAATGTAAGAGGCCACCTGACCAGCAGACACCCCCTTTAACTCGTGGTAAAGCTGATCTAGAAATGCTTGAACCTGGGACATGGAGGAGTGGATGGGTAGATGGGTGGATGGGTGGGGAGGCCATTAATCCTGACCATTCTCGCACCTAATAACCTCCCCCTCCTGTACTCACCCACTTACCTACTTCTTCTCCGGATGCTGGGCCTCGGGCCGGTGGTCGCCTAGGTCATTTAGCCGCCAGATAAACTGGTGCAGTTTGCCAAAGTCACGGTTGTTAAAATGCATGACCAGGCGCGGCATCTCGGCGGTGGCGTCATTATGTTCTTCGGGTAGGGCGGCGGTTTTCTCGATCTTGCCCTCAGATAAAAGGCTGCTAAATTCTGCGTTGAGAATATCTACGGCAGCCTCAGAGATGTCGCACTTGAGGCGAATGATCAGCCGATCGCTGGTGTAGCGGCAGGAGTGATACACCCGGTAGAAGCTACTGATAGCGTGGCAGGCATCGTCTACATTGTCGGTAATGGTGTAGAGGCTGGGGTCGTCGGGGCTGATCAGCCCCCGGTCGAGCAGGTGATTGCGCATGTAGCTGTCCCACCCCTGCCAGTAGTTGCCGCCAGGGTGGTCAACCATCACAATCGGCATGGGGTCGGCCTTGCCAGTTTGAATTAGCGTCAGCGACTCAAAGGCCTCGTCTTGGGTGCCAAAGCCCCCGGGAAACAGCACGAGGGCATCGCTCTCCCGCAGAAAAAACAGCTTGCGGGTAAAGAAATACTTGAAGTTAATCAGCTTGGGGTCGCCTTCCATGACGGGGTTGGCTCCCTGCTCAAAGGGCAGCTGAATATTTAAACCAAAGGACTGCTCAGGGCCAGCTCCGGCATTGCCCGCCTCCATGATGCCGCCGCCGGCCCCGGTCATGACCATAAAGCCTAGCTCGGTGACCTGTTTGGCAAACTGCTGGGCCAGTTTGTAGTCGGGGCTCATCGCACCGGTGCGGGCAGAGCCAAAAATCGTAATTTTGCGGGTGTGGCGATAGGGATAAAAGACCTGAAACCCTTGCTCCATATCCAGTAGAGCATGGTTCAAGATTTTCCAGTCGAGCCGGTCTGCCTCTCGACCCGTCATGCGCATAATGGTCTCTAGCACCTGACGAATGAGTTTGCCGTGCTCCATGTGGGGCAGTTGCTCAAGCACGGCGGCAAACTCAGCTTGGATGCCAGACGGTAAATCTGAGGGAAGCGCAACCATAATTCCTTGGTTTCATAGAAGCAGCATCCTATTCTAACGACAATTTGGCCCCTTGCCGTGCAAAAACCCTGGGGAGAGACTAACCGCTTTCCCCAGGGCGGGTAAACAAAGTTTTTAAGAACCTAGGCAAGACCCCGATACCCTGGGGAACTGCCTGATCAAACTGGGCACTGATCAACCTAAATTAGGCGATCGCACCCCCGTGCGGCGGTTGGTCACCGATCTAGAGATACTTCTCTAGGGTGTTGGCGAGGGTGGTTTTGGGCACTGCCCCAACCACCATATCAACCCGCTGTCCTTCTTTGAAAATCATCAGGGTGGGAATACTGCGAATGCCGTACTGGCTGGCGACGCTAGGATTTTCGTCGGTGTTGACTTTGACAACTTTGATCTGGCCGTCGTACTGCTCAGAAATTTCTTCGACCACCGGTGCCACCATCCGACAGGGGCCACACCAAGGAGCCCAAAAGTCTACTAAGACGGGGACGGTGCTTTCGAGAACTTCTTGCTTAAATGTAGAGTCTGTTACCTGAGCGGCTGCCATGCCTAGTGTTCCTTGCCGTTGTTAACCACACGCAATCTTACCATAGCCAACCCCCGGCTATTTAGGGGGGCCGCAACATCTGCCCCGTAAGTCGCCTAACCTGAGTTATCTATGCCCTTTGGGCAATGCCCGCCACGGCTGTGGCAACGGGAATCTAGCTCAAGAAGCAGGCTTTCGGGGGAATTACTGCCCCACGCCTGGGCGGGGGCAAGCTCTGATCGGGCAGGGCAGCCGGGCGCTGCCGCCCCTGTGAACCATCGGGGGTAAACTTTTGGGCAATGGTGCTGGGGAGTGGTGCTGGGGAGTGGTGCTGGAGGTAGATTTTTGGAGTCGAAAAGGCTGCCAAAGAAACCGCCTAGGCCATGGGCCTAGGCGGAGTGTGGTGTGAGGAGTGAACGGAAACTTTCGTCTCCGCCTGATCCTATTTTAGTGGGGACGACCGCAAATCTGCCATTGACCAATGACAATTTCAAGAACTTTATGGTAGTTAGAAAATATGGCGACGGCCCCCTGGCCGGGGTAATCTGGCCAAGTCTTAAAACAAAAAATACCGCTGGGCCATGGGCAAGACCTCGGCGGGTTCGCAGGTCAGCAGTTCGCCGTCGGCGCGCACTTCGTAGGTCTCTGAGTTGACCTCCATGCGGGGTTGGTAGGTGTTGAGCTTCATGTCGGCTTTGCTGAGATGGCGGCATTGGGCGACGGCGGCGGTGGCTTTGGTGAGGCCAATGTGCGCCGGAATGCCCGCCTCCATGGCCGCTTTAGAGATAAAGCTCAAGCTGGTGGCGGCGATCGCACCGCCGAAGCTGCCAAACATGGGCCGCATGTGCACCGGCTGGGGGGTGGGGATGCTGGCGTTGGGGTCGCCCATCTGCGCCCAGGCGATCGCACCGCCCTTGATCACAATTTCGGGCTTGACCCCAAAGAAAGCTGGCTTCCACAGGCAAATATCGGCCAGCTTGCCCGTTTCGATGGAGCCCACATGGTTGGCGATGCCGTGGGTGATGGCGGGGTTGATGGTGTATTTGGCCACGTAGCGCTTGGCCCGATGGTTGTCGTTGCGATCGCTGTCCTCCGCCAGCGGCCCCCGCTGCACTTTCATCTTGTGGGCTGTCTGCCAGGTGCGAATCACCACCTCGCCCACCCGGCCCATGGCCTGGGAGTCGCTGGCGATCATGCTGAAGGCCCCGAGGTCGTGGAGAATGTCTTCGGCGGCGATGGTTTCGCGGCGAATGCGCGACTCGGCAAAGGCGATGTCTTCGGGAATGCTGGGGCTGAGGTGGTGACAGACCATCAGCATGTCCAGGTGTTCGTCGAGGGTGTTGCGGGTGTAGGGGCGAGTGGGGTTCGTCGAAGACGGCAGCACGTTGGCCTCGCCGCACACCCTAATGATGTCAGGCGCGTGGCCACCCCCGGCCCCCTCGGTGTGGTAGGTGTGAATCACTCGGTTCTTAAAGGCGGCGATGGTGTCTTCCACAAAGCCCGCCTCGTTAAGGGTGTCGGTGTGGATCGCCACCTGCACGTCGTACTCGTCGGCCACCCCCAGGCAGGTGTCGATGGTGGCGGGGGTGGTGCCCCAGTCTTCGTGGAGCTTGAGGCCCATGGCCCCGGCCTTGATTTGCTCCACCAGGGCCTCGGGCTGGGCGCTGTTGCCCTTGCCGAGAAACCCCAGGTTCATGGGGAAGGCGTCGGCAGATTGCAGCATTCGGGCCATGTACCAGGCACCGGGGGTGCAGGTGGTGGCATTTGTCCCTGTCGCTGGCCCGGTGCCGCCGCCGATCATGGTGGTGATGCCGGAGGCGATCGCCGTGTCGATCTGCTGAGGGCATATAAAGTGAATGTGGCTGTCGATGCCCCCCGCCGTCACGATCATCCCTTCCCCGGCCACTACCTCGGTGCCGGGGCCAATGATGATGTCAATATTGTCTTGAATGTAGGGGTTGCCCGCTTTACCAATTTTGTCGATCTTGCCGTCTTTGATGCCGATGTCGGCCTTGACGATGCCCCACCAGTCGAGAATCAGCGCGTTGGTGATCACCAGATCCACCGCGCCCGCATCGCGCCCGATGGGCGACTGGCCCATGCCGTCGCGGATCACCTTGCCGCCGCCAAATTTGACCTCGTCCCCGTAGGTGGTGAAGTCTTGCTCGACTTCGATAATTAGCTCGGTGTCAGCTAGGCGAATGCGATCGCCCACCGTGGGGCCAAAGGTTTCGGCGTAGGCACGGCGATCCATGCGATAGCTCATGGGGACTCCTTAAAGATGGGGCAAATTTAGCTAGAACCACTCTAGAATGCGGGATTTCCCCGGTTTGGTCAATTGGGCTACCGGGGGCGATCGCACTTCAGAATCCCTTCCTCGAAGGGGTAGGGGTGGGTGGGTGGGCACTTTGGCGGTGGGAAAGTTGCTGGCGGCCAGGATTACCCACCCCGCCCTGCGGGCACCCCTCCGAGGCGGGGACGACTGCCTTTATTCGGGTGGGGCAATGCGGCGGGTCATGATGCTGATGTATTCGCCGCTGCGCCCGGTGGGGATCGGGTCGATCCAGCCGATGCGA
>RECJ01000010.1 GCA_007694115.1 Leptolyngbya sp. DLM2.Bin27
AGGCGGTGGGTGCCCGACTCATGTTTTTGCCACCCTATTCACCCGATTTCTCACCCATTGAGCCGTTCTGGTCGAAGGTCAAGAATAACTTGAATTCAGTTGGTGCACGAACCTATCAAGCCTTAAAAGAAGCGATTGAATTTGCCTACGCTCAAGTTACCTCGGAAGACATTCGGAACTGGTTTACAAATGACTGCTACTGTACCTCATCCGAATGAGAACCGCTATAAAAGCTCCATTTCACTCTCGAAGGTCGCTCTAAAAAGTATTTGACGAGCCATTTCTTATCGGCCCCGCCCGTCAGATGAAGCAAATACTCAACCGGCATAACCACAATGGGTAAAGGCGTTGCTCGCCCATGATCCCATCGGTTGATGCTTGGCCATGACACCCTTATTTTCGCGGCCAACTTCACCTGGGAAAGATTAGAGCAATGGCGCACTTTTTGCACAGAATTTGATAACTGGGAGTGGTCAGCTTTTTCAGATCAGCTTTTTCAGAGCTGTGTGTAGCGCTAGTTGCGAACATGAAGGCGAACGCAACCCATAGGCAAACATTCTACCCGAACGTACTATGTAATGTGACGATTCTCATCCACCAAAAGGTGTAAAGGCCGTTAAACCTCTGGGCCGATTTAGACTTCCATCTCTGGCTCCAGGGTCTCGGTTTCTTCTTGGTCAAAATCAGGGCACAGCCGCTCTGGCTCGCCGGGGGCCGGCTCTACCACGGTAAAGCTGCGATCGCCTCCGTCCACCACCACCGTCAGATAGTGCAGCTCCCAGGTCGATCCCCGAGGCGCGCCCTCCACATAGGCCTGGTCCCGGCCCTATTGATGAACTTTTCTGTTTACCTTTACCCCGGCACTGTCAGCGCCCTGCCATTGTCTGAGGGTTGAAGGCTGAGCAGGTAGGGCACCGCCGATTTTACCCAGGCCGAAATCGGCGTATAGGCCGCAGCACCGTCGCCATAGCAGGTTTCAAGCATCTCGGTGTGAATGATGCCGGGGTTGAGGGCCACCGCCGCCATGCCCTTGGGTAGCTCCTGGGCAAAGGCCTGGGTGAGACCCTCTACGCCCCACTTAGTGGCACAGTAGGGAGCAAACTCGGGCGAGGTGGATCGGCCCCAGCCAGAGCTGAAATTGACAAATATTCCCGACCGCTGATCGACCATCGGCGGCGCAAAGTGGCGAATCACGTTGACGGTACCGTTGAGGTTGACCGCAACCACCGCCTCAAATTCTTCGGCGGGCACCGCCCACAACGGGGCCGGGTGGTTGACCAGACCGGCATTGTTGATCACCAGGTCGGGTAACCCGTTGGCGGCGATCGCTCCCTGGGCCCAAGCCGCTACCGCCGCATCATCGCGAATATCGACGGCGGTGAACTGGTGGGGTGCTGGGTACTGAGCGGCTAGGTTGGCGATCGCATCGGCACTGCGGGCACAGCCCGACACAGTGTGGCCCTCGGCAATAAAGCCCTCGGCCATGGCGCGGCCAAGCCCCTGACTGACGCCGGTAATAACGATGTGCTTGCCCATGGTGTGGTTGGTGTAATTAAGGTAGTTGTTGTGGTTGGTGCAATTAGAGCAGAAGACCTACGGTTAGAACTGGCTGGCAGAACGCTGACCACCGTAAAACCAATCAACTAGCGACAAATCCTGAGCGCCATGATCAAAATAGTAATCGAGAAATGGGGGCCAAGCCTGCGGCGGGTGCCGGTGGTGGTGCTGATCGGGGCACTGCTGCTGGGGCTGTGGGGGCTGAGAATGCCTGGGCCACGGGGGGTGGTGTGCGATCGCACCGCCCCAGACCAGGTCTACTGCCAGGCCACCCGACCGCGCCCCTGGGCCTGGCTGCCCCAGGCCACCCGCCCCTTTAGGCTGCACGATATCGCCATTACCTCAGAGCTGTGCGACAACACCCCGCGCGGCGGCGTCCGCTTTTGCCATCGCCTCACCCTGCTGGGGCCGGGGCGTCAGGTCACCCTGCCCGCAGTCCGAACTCCGCTGCCGGCCACTGCCCTCAGCGATCAGCTAGATCGGTTCATCGCTGGTGAAGGCAGCCCGCAGCTGATCTGGTCTAGCAACCCCCGCTGGCTACCCTGGCGCACCCTGGCCATCGCCCTGCTGCTCCTGATGGCCAGCTGGGCTCTGTGGGACGTGCGCTGGCCCCCCGTCCCCCCGCCTCCCCTGGCCATGGATGGGTGCGATCGCTCTCGTTCATCTATTCTCCCCCCTTGACGCCCCGCAGACCAACCCACCCAGGTCGCCAGTTCACCAGTTCAGTGGCTGATTCAACAGGGCAACGCCTGCGCTCAGCCATGTCAAGATAGCAGCGCCAGACATTTTACAAAAAGAAATATTTAAACCCAGTTTTCCACGGGTTTTCCCCAGACTGACTGCTGTTTTCCCCAGGTTTTCCCCAGGCCATCACGACAGAGCGCAACCTTGAGTGCCCCTGGGGAAAAGCCAACCGCCGCCCACCCATTGCTCCTTATCGCTGGCTAGGCAGCATCACCCCCTCGGCAAATTACCGAAACCCCGATTCCCTCGTAGAGTCGCCCGTCTGACTAGCCTAAATCTGGCGTTAAGACAAGATTGACAGCCCCCGAGGAGTTCGGCAAAATGATTCGACAGCACAGCAAACAACCCTTTCTCCATCGTTCGCAGGCCCCACCCTCAGATCATTAGCGGCAGCTCATAATGTCTGCCTGAGCTGCATCAACTCAAGTGGTTTTGCCAGTTTTTTAACCTGCTTGCCCACCCAGATTGGTCGGCGAGGAGCTTCAGCCTGCGCTAATCGTCCTATGGGCTAAACACAGACTGCCTCAGCCTGTAGCGATCACCCCTCAGCCCGCCCGCCCGTTAAATCGCCAAATCCCCACTGAAAAGGCACTGCCATGACTCTAAATACCACCACGCCCAAAGTCAGCCTCATGGCTGAGGTGCCCGAAGAACTTTACAACGCCCTTCAAACCTACCTAGAAGGCAACCCCACCTGGAACCAGCACCGCGTCTTCTGCGCCGCCCTATCGTTATTTTTAATGCAAAACAGTAGCGGCAGCGGCCAGCAAACGCTGTCCAAAGGCCACCGTGACGTCAACCGCATCTACCTCGATGCGCTGTTTGACTACACCCTTTAGGCGATCTCTGGAAACGAAGACACCCCAATCTAGGGGCGCAGGGCCTGCGCCCCCAGGAGGAAGCCAAATTCTTCGGTATTTTTGTGGTCAAAGTTGGCCTTAGAGTAGGCCAACTGAGCAGGCGATTAGTCAACCCAACCAATGTCAGCATC
>RECJ01000319.1 GCA_007694115.1 Leptolyngbya sp. DLM2.Bin27
GAGCTGGTTCCAAAGGATTCTCCACCTCAGTCTCCGCAAGGTGTTTCTTAGGAGAAGGCAGAAGGCAGAAGGCAGAAGGCAGAAATAGGCCCCCTTGTAGACGAAAGGCGTAGTCCCTGGAATACAGAGCATTCCCTTTCTGCCTTCCTACTTCTGCCTTCCTACACTAGGGGTAAATCTGGGGGTAGTCGGCGGGGTCGATCAAGTCTGCTTCAGCCGTGTCGCTGCAAGCTTGATAGCGGAAGGTGTCTAGCTCTAGCTCGGCCCCCGACCAGCGGTAGTCGGCTAGAGAGCCGCAGTCGCCCAGGCCCCGCGCCTTGCTAAAGATGGTCAGCTGCCCCTGATCGGGGTCAAAATCGGCCAGCCCGCCCACGGTGGCCTCGCGGCTGCGCCCAAACGCCCCGGTTGCGTCGGGATCAAACACATCGAGGGATAGGGGCTGCACCGAGCCGTCGGGGTGATAAACCGCGTAGGCATAGACCATCTGGTAGGCCACCAGGGCGCAGTTGATCTCGACTAAGGCGCGATCGCCCATGATCCATACCTGCGAGTTGGCCTGGGCGACCTCGGGCTGCAAGAAGCCGTCACACAGGTCGAGGCTCTCGACCTCGGCATACACCGTCTGGAGAATCACCTCCTCAGTAGGCAAATCGCCAGCGCCTGGCTCGGGGGCTGAGACCGCCGGGGTGGAGGAGGGCGGTGGATTGCAGCCTGCGATCGCAACGGTGACCAGAGCTGCGACCAGGCCCTGCAATTTAATATCTTTCAATCGGGTTTCCTCGGTGTGGGCGCAATTATATTGCCCCATCCTAAACCTGCCAAGATGACCCAGGGCAGTGGTTCTCAAAGATTCTCTAAAGACTGGGTGAGAACCAGGCAAAATCCCCTCAAGCCATTTCTCGAAAAGACAGTCTCTGCATGGGGCAAACAACCGTTTGCCCCTACGGTAGAACGACTCGTTAGTGGGGTATGTACTGGGCTAGAAATCACCTAACTCCTGAGTCGAGAGGGCGTTAGCTGCGGCACGCTGGCAGGCTCCCCCTCTAGCAAGAGCGTGCGAATCAGCCGGGCTAGGGCGCGCTGGGCCAGCCCCGACACCACCTGCTGGCCCATGGCCTGGGTTTCGGGCTTAAACAGCAGCGCCGGAATCCGGGTGGCTACCTGGGTGGCATCAAAGCCGGGGGTGTCTTTGAGAATATCGAGAATGCGGCGCAGATGGTCAAGATCGCTGGGGGCAGCGGTGGCCGCAGGCGACAGATCAGGCTTGAGGCCCAGGCGGCGCTGCACGGCGGTGGTGAAGTTTTGCACGGTGCTCTGGCCCAAGCTGTCGAGGCCGTTGATCAGTTCAGAGACGATGCGATCGCGCAAAAACGCTCCCCGCTCCGAAAACAAAAACTCTAGGGTCTGGTCAATCAGCCGATCCATGTCGTAGTCATCGCTGCTGCGGGCGTTGCGTAGCAGGTTTTCTAGCCGGTTCCAGCGAAAGCTGCCGTCTTTAAACAGCAGGTCTTGCAGCGAGGCACGCAGCTCTGGCGACTGGTCGGTCAGCAGGCGCTTGGCCACGTAGGGGTAGGCTTTGCTCAGCACCTTAAACTCAGGGTCTACGTTGATGGCGATCCCCTCCAGGGTGACCAAGGAGCGGATAATTAGCGCGTAGTAGGCGGGCACCCGGAAGGGGTACTCGTACATCAGCGCCGAAAATTCGTCGGTGATGCTCTTAAAGTTGAGCTCGGCGACGCTGGCCCCCAGGGCGTTGCTAAACACGTTGGCCAAGGCCGGAATAATCGGCGTCAGGTCGGTGTCGGGGGTGAGAAATTCTAGCTTCACATAGTCGCTCGCCAGCCCCTCAAAGTCGCGGTTGACCATGTGCACCACCGCCTCGATCAGGCCGTAGCGCTGGTAGGGCTTGACCTCGCTCATCATGCCAAAGTCGAGGTAGGCCAGCTTGCCGTCGGCCATGGCCAGCAGGTTGCCGGGGTGGGGGTCGGCGTGAAAGAAGCCGTGCTCTAGCAGCTGCCGCAGCGAACACTGCACCCCCACCTCGATCAGGTGGGTGGCGTCAATGCCCAGACGGTCGAGCTTGTCGATATTGGTCAGCTTGGTGCCCTCGATCCACTCCATGGTCAGCACCCGGCGGGCGGTGTACTGGGGGTAGATGTGGGGCACGTAGATGTCGGCGATGTGGCCGTAGAGCTGGGCAAAGCGCTGGGCGTTTTCGCCCTCGTGGGTGTAGTCCATCTCCTCAAAGATGCGCTCGCCAAACTCATCCATAATGGCGACCAGGTCGCTGCGAATCTGGCTGATGCGGTTGGTGGCAAAGCGAGCCAGCCCCCGCAAAATATGCAGGTCGAGGGCAATGCGCTGGGCCAGGCCAGGGCGCTGCACCTTGATGGCCACATCTTCGCCGCTGTGCAGCTTGCCCTTATAGACCTGCCCCAGGGAAGCCGCCGCGATCGGATCAGCTGAGATTTCGGCATAGATCTGGCTGGGGGGCGCACCCAGCTCTTCTTCGATGAAGCGGTAGGCCGTGGCGTTGGCAAAGGGCGGAATCTGGTCTTGCAGCGTGGTTAGCTCTTCGAGAAAGACCGGCGGCACCAGATCGGGCCGGGTAGAGAGCGCCTGGCCAATTTTGATGTAGGCAGGGCCGAGCTGGGTGAGCATATCTCGCAGCTGAATTGCCCGCCTAGCCTCGTTTTGGGCGCTGCGGCCCGCCCGCCGATCAAGCCAGATCTGGGCAAAAAAGGTAGCCAGGGGCAGAAAAATGCCCACAAACCTGGTCCAGACCTGAAACGGGCGACGGCGGTAGTGGGCTGCGATCGCCTCAGGGTCGTAGCCAAAATACTCAAAGGGGTCCTGGGCCTTGGTGGCCAGGGTGCGCGGCGGCCCGGCCAAGGGCTCAGCCAGCGGCATTTCCAAAGGCTCAGCCAGCGGCTCGGCCACAACTTCCTCAGTTACTGCGATCACCTCAGCATCAATAATGTCTATGGGGCCATCAAAGTGCTGAGCCGAATTCTGAGTAGTATTTAAGGCCATAGCAAGCTCAGAGAAATGTGTGGAGAACCGAAAACCGAGGGCGACAGGTAAAACCTTCCCGTAAATTATTGTAACGGCTTAGCTTCAGAATCCCAGGTAGTGACCTCCCCACTTGCGCCAATGGAGGCAGATTCGCAGCCAGAATAGTCGGTAAGCGCAGCCCTAGGGTGGGCACTGCCAGCCCTGTCAAGGTGGCTAAACTATTCCCGAAATGCCCATAGGCTAAGGGACT
>RECJ01000019.1 GCA_007694115.1 Leptolyngbya sp. DLM2.Bin27
GGGCCCAGGCCTTGTCTTGCACCGGGCCGGTGTCGGCGTAGTAGCGCACCTGAATAGCGCTGTCTCCGGCGGCGGTGATCCAGTCTGCTAGGGCCTTGAGGCGTTTGTGCAGCACCCGGTGGTAGTCGCGCCCCCAGGCATAGCGCGAGATTTTGCCGTGGCCGGGGTCGGCGGAATGGGGCTGGGGGCTGTAGTAGTTGAGGGCGACACAGATTAGCGATCGCGCCCCCGGCAGCACCTGGCGAATATCCTGTCGACGAGGGTTGGCCATCCAGTCCATGTCGGCCTGGTAGCCCTGCTTTAGCCAGGTGTGCAGATGCCCGACCGCCGCTGTTTCAGCCGGGTTCGGCGGTTCGTCTACCGCCGCAATCCCCACCAGGTGAAACCCTAGCCCCAGAGCGTAGTCAATCACCGCCTGGCGATCGAGGGGGGAAACCGGTGGAGCCATAGCGTAAATCCCGTTATATGCTTTGGACGACTGCCCTAGGGTAACTGATCGGTTAGTGTCCAGTATTGTCCAGGAGCCAGCCCTAGCCAGGTCAGATCGGGCCAGGGGTTGGGCTACGAGTCAGTCACAATCGAGCCAGCTCCTTGACAGGGCGGCAAACAGCAAATACTTTGTACAGGCTATCGTTAGCGCCATAATGAGCGCTTGGCCCAGGTGCATTTCGCCATATCTGCTATTATCAGCGCCACATACCCAGGCAAGGGCAATATGTTTAAGCTTCTGACTAAGTTTGACTACCTGTTGCGCGAGACCTTTTTAGGCCTGCGGCGCGGCGGCTGGATGAACTGGGCCGCCATCAGCACCATCACCGTGCTGCTGTTTTTGTTTGGCATCAGCCTGCAATCGACCTGGCAGCTAGAGCGATTGCTCAACCAGTTTGGCAGTCAGCTAGAGGTGTCGGCCTACCTCGAAAGCGGCTTTCAGGCCAGTGACCTCAAGCCCGTGGTGGAGGCGTTTCCCGATGTGGTGGGGGTAACCCCAGTGACTAAAGAGGCAGCCTGGGCCTCGTTGGTGAACGACCTAGGTATGTCCGAAATTGACGGGGCCACCGACCAGCTCAAGGGCAACCCCCTGGTCGATGAACTCAAGGTGAAAGCCCGTGATTCTGAAGCGGTACCGGCGATCGCCGCCCAGCTTCAGCAACTCAACGGCATTGACGAAGTGCGCTACGTTGACGAAGCCGTCACCCGCCTGGCCCAGCTCAACAACGGCCTCAAGTGGACTAGCCTGTTTGTGATCACCATTCTCACCATGACCGCCACCGCCGTTATCACCACCACCATTCGCCTGATTGTGCTGGCCCGCAAGCGCGAGATTGAGGTCATGCAGCTGGTTGGGGCCACCCGCATCTGGATCTACCTGCCCTTTATCTTGCAGGGGGCCGTTTTTGGTATAGCCGGGGCCACCGTCGCCTGGGGGCTGTTGCTGGCCATTCAGCGCTTCTTAACCGAGCTGGCGGTTCAGCAGGCTGACTTTATTCAGTTTGTGGTGCAGGGGCTGCGGCTCACCCCCCAGCAGCTGATTCTGCTGCCCGCCGCCCTGCTCGGACTGGGTACCCTGGTGGGGCTAATCGGTAGCCTACTGGCGGTGCGCAAGTTCTCGCTACGATAGCCGCAGGCTCAAAACCCGCAAACCTGCCACCGATCAGAACCGATCAGATCCCCCTGACTGGCAGCGATCAACTGGCAAAAAAGCCCCCACAGAGCAGGATTTAAAGTGTTAGAGTTTCGCCAAATTGGCCATAATAGCTACGGAGCAACGGGCGGTCTGCTTACCGTCAGCGAGGCATCAGTATGAGTACAGTGCTAATTGTCGACGACAGCTCAACCCTGCGAGAAATGATCGCTGGGCTGCTGCTCAAGGCTGGCCTAACGGTAGTAGAAGCCAAAGACGGCGTAGAAGCTCAGGACATGATTCAGGCAACCCCCCCCGATTTGGTGGTGCTTGATATCGTCATGCCCAACATGAACGGCTATGAGCTCTGCCGCTGGATTAAGAACACCGCCGCCACCCAAAATATTCCGGTGATTATCTGCTCCAGCAAATCCGAAGAGTTTGATCGCTACTGGGGCATGAAGCAGGGGGCTGATGCCTACATCACCAAACCCTTTCGCCCCGCCGATATGATCAGCACCGTCAAGCAGCTGCTGCGGTAATTGCCTACCCAGTAGGGCGATGCACTCGATGAACCCATGGAGTGGTGGACTGATATTGGCGGTGAACTAATCCTGGTCCGCCGATATCTCCTCCTCCAGATTTTCTTTCAAAGCTTCGAGTACGGCCAATGGATCAGTGGATACCTGCATTTCGGCTGCCTCGTGGTCGTAGCGCTGCTCCATATCGGGCAGGTCTGCTCTCAGCTCTTCTAGTAGGGCGATAATCTTGGCGATCTTTTTTTCAGACAGCAAATTGAGCTGAAGCATCAGCTGGGTGCGCTGTTCGGCAAAGCCTTCCTGACGATTTTGGCGAATCAGCACCCCGGTTGAGATCAGTAGGGCAGCGGCGTCTAGTCCCTGCTCAGCCCAGCTGAAGGTGGGCAGGGCCACCGGCAGCAGGTCAGTGTGGTTTAGGGTATCGCCCGCAAGCCAAACGCCCAAACCCAGCAGCAGCACATACAAGAACCCCGGTCGACTAAACCAGGAGGCTACCATTTCTAAGACGCGCTCGGCGGCGGAGGCGGCTCTGGCCTCCTGGCGGTGAATGGCGATAATTGTCTCGATGTTTTCGGCAATGGGGTCGGGCAGCGGCGCGGTTAAAATTCGCCGCCGGGGGCGACGGCTAAACCAGGCCGGTGATGCAGGCTCTGGGGCCGACTCGGTGGGGTTAGCCATGGTCACTGGGGCTCCACGGTAAGGGCAGCCACCACCTGAGAGGTCTCGATCTCGGTGGGGCGATTTTGTAGCCAGGCAAAGAAGGCCGCAGCGCCCGTCAGCACAAGTGTTGTGGCGACGACCAGTTGTAGCATAATGCTGTAGCGCATAGGATTGAGCTCTATCGGGTCGCCTGTATCTTACCAAGCGGAGCTAGGGGAAGGAATCGTCACAGCGGTGGGGCGGGGGAGAATAATTTTTATCGGCTGAGCCAATCTAGATCTGTTGTGGGGGCTACCTTGCATTACCATTCCGTAGAACTAGAGCGCTGGTTTACTCGTCAACTCGAGGTTGGTCTTAAGGTTGGTGCCGAAGGGCGAGTACATTAAGGCAGAAGGCAGAAGGCAGAAGGCAGAAGGCAGAAGGCAGAAGGC
>RECJ01000167.1 GCA_007694115.1 Leptolyngbya sp. DLM2.Bin27
TGGCCTTTTGGTCAAGAAATAGCTTGGCCTCGTCTACGGGCATCTTGACGGTGGCCGCAAACTGAAGCACGGTGAGTTTGCCTCCGTGGCTTTGCAGCAGCTCTAGGAATAGCTGCTCTCGCTGTTGCAGGGCCGTCTGCGACGATTGTTTGCTGCTGTGACGCAGGTTCCACACCAGCCAGCCCCCTAACGCCGTAGGTGGCAACCCTAGGATAAACAGTGCGGCTGAGGCTCCGTCGCGATCCTCCTGACTGGTATTGGGATTGGTCAACTGCAACAGGGCAAGCAGCACCACGGGCAGACCAACCAGGAAGAAAAAGCCCGCCAAAGTCTTTTGTAGAAATCTCATATTGTTGCCCTCTGCGAAGCCAAACTCAATTTTGGCAGCGATCGGGGCTTTGGTCACCCTGTGCACCTACATCGGGAGCACAATTTCCCTTACTTATAATAGGAATCAACTCTGTTGCTCTGGCCAGCTATGATCTATCCCACCGGCTACTCCATAGGGCAAAGCGATCCGCCGAAGTCGCCGCGCGAAACCCTACCCACCATGTATGACCTCCCCAGCGAGTTTCCGGAGGAGCCTGGCTTGCCTGACGAGTTTCACGACTTGCAGCCTCAGCTATTGAGCCGCACCCTAGCCCTAAGCGACTACAGTCGCGATCAGTGGTTTACCGGGTCTGACCTAAACCTTTATTACGACGTTCACCATCCCCTGTGGCACAAGCGGCCCGATTGGTTCTTAGCCGTTGGCGTGCCCCGGCTCTACGATGACCATGACTTGCGACGCAGCTACGTGGTGTGGCAAGAGGGGGTGGCTCCAACAGTAGTTGTAGAGTTTTTGTCGCCTAGAACCGAGTCAGAAGATTTGGGTCGATTTTATCAGGAGCGCGATCAGGTCGAGCCAGAGGCCGAGAATCTAGAGCCGATTGATTTAAATCAAGTGCCGGGTAAGCTGGATGTCTACGAAACCTACCTGCGGGTGCCCCATTACATTGTCTACAGTCGATATACTCAACGACTGCGCTATTTCAAGCTCATCGGTCGTCAGTATCAGGAGCAAGCCATAGACTCTCTGCCCAAAGCCCTTTGGTTAGAAGATTTAAATATCGGTCTGGGCATTTGGGAAGGGGAGTTTGAAGGTATCTGGGGTCACTGGCTGCGATGGTGCAATGCTGACGGGCGTTGGCTACCCACTGATACTGAAACAGCCCAAGAAAGGGCCGATCGCCTCGCTCAGCGGCTGCGCGAGCTGGGCGTTGACCCCGACCAAATTTAGCGCTTGTTTGTCAGCAGTTGCCCCAATACCGACAGGCGAGAGCAATCCCAGTAGTCGATGTGGGAGATCACCTTGCCAGCTTCGCTGATCCCTAGCTCGCTGCGGCCAGGAATGCTCATGGGGGGCTGCCAGGGCACGGGGGCTACCCAACTCAGCGTCCAGCGAGTCTCGATCTGGTGGGGTTGGGCGTACTTGATCTCGTGCAGTTGCAGGTCAATATCTTTAAACCAGCGGTCGATGAAGCCAATCATGCGCCGGTAGCGCTCAACGCCGCGAAACTGGTTGAGCGGGTCTTTAAAGTACACATCTTCAACGTACAGGTGGTAGCTCTGGTCGTGGGGAAACCGCTCGTAGTCGAGGCGAATTTGGTCGAGGATATCCATGCGGGTAGTCTAACCGGCGATTACTGTGGCCTGGCGCTGAGTTTTATTATGATTGCTTTTGATAGTGGTCTGGGTTTGTCAAGACTCATTAATCGCGATCGCGACAGCTCTTTCCTTGCCTACACTGGGGGCAGACTATTGATCGTTGACGACTGTGCTTCATGACGGTATCTCCCGTTGAATTTAAGTTTTTGCTGCGCTTGCTGGAGCACCCGCCTGACTACCGCAGCCCCATCACTAAACTGCACCCCACCGCCAGTGCGAGCGATCGCGATCAAGCCTGCAAGAGCCTTTGTAGTAAGGGGTTGGTGGGCTATGAAGCTGAGATTCAGCGCTATAGTATTACCCCTGCCGGTCAAGCTCTGCTCAAATTAGATGCCACGGCCCTGTCCATTTCTGCCGATGAAGTTAAATTATTATCAGTGGCAGCGGCAGGGCCGACGGTGCCAAGTCAAGCCAAGCAGGTGCCCGCGAAGACTCGCCAAACCCTGCTGCGCCAGTTAAATGATCGCGGTCTGATTAACCCCAGCAAAACGCAGATTAAAATGGTTTGGCTTACGCCCCAGGGCAGGCTGTATTTGCGCAATGACTGCCTGCCCACCAGTGCACAATCCAAGGTGCCCTCGGCGTGGATGGGAGGCTATTTGACGTTTTTGCGGCAGTTTATCGACCCAGCGGCCCCGGTCGCCGCAGCCGACACCATTGCCCCAGCCATGGCTTTATCCCCTGAAAAGCTCACCCCAGACGCTATTCTAAACACCATTCAGCATCTCGATCAGCAGCTGGGTACTGAGAACTATCTGCCCATTTTTTACCTGCGAGACCAGATGCAGCCGCCCCTTCGGCGGGAAGACTTGGATCAGCTGCTGTACGAGCTGGAGCGTTGCGATCGCATTGAGCTAACCACCCTCCAGGAGGTCTCGGCTTACAGCGAAACCCAGCTGGCGGCGGGGATTCCCCAAGACATTGGCGGGGCCTTATTTTTTATCAGCGTTGTTTAGATGTGATGTGTGACTCGGGTAACCACCAGTGACTTCGCTCAGCCAGC
This sequence comes from Leptolyngbya sp. DLM2.Bin27, assembly GCA_007694115.1. Taxonomy (GTDB): domain Bacteria; phylum Cyanobacteriota; class Cyanobacteriia; order Phormidesmidales; family Phormidesmidaceae; genus Nodosilinea. Next base: position 2,711 of record RECJ01000167.1, read on the forward strand.
TTATTCAGATCAGTCTCAACCCCTTTGACCCGGCCACCTTTCGCCCCGGCAACTTTTGGCAAGAGCAGCAAAACCCCGCCCTAGAGGTCAGCTCAATTCACCAGACGGTGCTGCGCAATGTCGATCGCACCCTCGATCAAGTCGCCGCCGATCGCATCACCCGGACCCTGCTGCTGGTGGGTGAGTCGGGGGCGGGCAAGAGCCATTTACTGGGGCGGATCAAGCACCAGCTCAACCCCAAGGCTTTTTTTGCCTACATTGGCCCCTGGCCAGACAGTGCCTACCTGTGGCGGCACACCCTGCGCAACACCGTCGATAGCCTGATGCATATTCCAGTGGGCCAGAGCGAGTCGCAGCTATTGCTGTGGTTGAGAAGTCTGCCCAGCCTGCGCGATCGCAGCTTGGTGAAATGGATGGTAGGCGAGCGCAATACCTTCATTCGCGATCTGCGGGCCAGCTTTCCGGCGGGCATTTACAACAGCAAAGAGTTTTTTGGGGTGCTCTACGACCTGGCCACCAACCCCGATTTGCGCCCCATTGCCTGCGACTGGCTCAAGGGCGACGACCTCGACCAGGACGATCTCAAAGCCTTGCGAGTGAAGCAGTCGCTAGAGTCGGAAGACGCCGCCCAAAAAGTCTTGCTTAACATAGGCCGCATTGCGGCGGTAACCCAGCCGATTGTGCTGTGCTTTGACAACCTCGACAACATTCCAGCCCTGGCCGACGGCAAAGTTGACCTACAAAGCTTGTTTAGCCTTAACTCCACCCTCCACAACGAGAAGCTGAGCCAGTTTTTGGTATTGATTAGCGTGATCACCAGCACCTGGGTACACAACCGAGGATCGGTTCAACCCGCCGATGTGGCCCGCATTAATCAAACCCTGTCGCTGAAGCCAATTACCCTAGACCAGGCCGAAGCGCTGTGGGCCAGTCGGTTGGCGGCTCTCCATAGCCAGGTGAGCCCGAGCCCTAATGGTGCGATCGTCCCCCTTAGCCGAGGCTGGCTCAACCACAAGTTTCCCCGAGGCAAAGCCCTGCCCCGCAATGTTCTGATGCTGGGGCAGCAGCTGATCGCCTATTACAAAGAGCACCAGCAACTCCCAGCCCTACCCACCGCTCAGCCAGGTTCCCCGCCCAAAGCTAGGGCAAATGGGGCAGTAGAAGCTGCACCTGCCCAGAATATGGCCATCCAGAATGCTGAAGCGGTAGCCCCATCGCCATCACTGCAAGTGCGGGGAACCACCAGCCCTGGGGCAGTTCAAGGCCAGAGCAGGGTGCTGTCGTCGCCACCGCCCAAGACCGATTCCTCCCCTTCAGTCAAACAGCCACGCCGCAAAGCAGCAAAATCCTCGCCAGCAGCCCAGGCTGAACTACACCAGGACGTAGAACTCGCCAGTTTTCACCTGCTGTGGGAAAAGGAATTTCAAACGGCGCGACATCAGGTGACGCGGGTGGGTCAATTGACCTCACCGGAGCTCATTTGGCGCTTGCGGCAGGTCCTAGAAGCTCTGGAGATCAAAGTCAAAGCCTCGTTTCTCAAGGGCAGTAAGTTTGCGGCCTATTCCATTTCGCACCAGCAGCCGGTGCCTAGCGGTCTGGTCTGGTGCGAAGACCGCAATATGACCACTTTTTACCACGTTATGAACGCCTGCCAGAAGGTAGTGGATCGGGCCGTCTGCGATCGCCTCTTGCTAATTCGTTCCGAGGGCGTGGGCCGTCAAGGTAACAGAGGCCATGAAATCTATCAGCACATCTTCAACGATCAGCCAGCCCATCAGCACCTAAAGCCCGATTTGCTGTCGGTGCAATATCTGGAGACCTATCATCACCTGGTCAATGCCGCCTGTGGTGGGGAACTGGTGGTGGGGCAAAAAACGCCGAATCTCAAGCAGCTACAAGCCCTGATCCGCGCCGCTCAGGTTCTAGACGCTTGCCCACTGTTGCAGGAACTCAAGCTAGTGGATCAGGCTAAAGTGCCAGCCTCCTCTACTTCACCAACAGCCGCCGCCGATGTGGCTAGAACCTACATGATTAACCTGGTCACCACCCAGCAGTTCATGGGGCTAGAGCTGCTGGTTAAAAACACCCAGGCCCAGGTTGATAGCATGGGTGAAGCCGACATTGAGCAGATCATCCAGCAACTGTGTCGCGAAGGTCGCCTGCAACTGCTCGACGCTGGAGCCAGTCGGGCCAGTCAGCTGGTTTGCCTAGTGCCATCATGACCGCTTCCCTCAGTGTCAGCAAAGTGCGCCTCGCCTTTGAATGTCCTCGGTTACTGTACCTGGGGCATCACAGCGGCGGCATGACGATGTTTTTGCCCACCGAGGGGGCCTTGGGCATTGGCAGTGCCTTTCACCAATTGTCTGACCAGTTTGTGCAAGAGCTGCGATCTAACCCCGATTTCATTGGGCTGTTTGAGGGGGAATCTGGTCAGCTAGATGCAGGGGCGATCGCCCAAACCCTACAACAGACCCTCTACAAAACTCACTTTTTCCCTTTTTTGCAGGCGGCCATCACCAAAGACCCCAGCAAAGCCGCTGCCCTGCACCAGCTATGGCAGGGGTTGATCGGGCTGATTCAGCGGTGGGCCACCTTGCTGGTCAGCAATCGCCGCTTTTGCCCTGCCCAAGCGGTGCTGCAAAAAACCTTCTTAGCCCAAGAACTCAGCGTTGAGCATGACTTTCTGCTGCCCGATGGCACCCATCAATTGGTGCGGGGTCGGTTCGACAGCCTGGTGTACGACTTTGAGCACCATCGCCTTTGCGTGGTGGAGTACAAAACCTATCAATCGCCAGAGCCCTCGGCCCAGCTGGCCCAGGTGGCGCTGTACAGCTACATGCTCAAAGAAAAAGTTGGCGTCCCCATCGATTCGGCGGTTTACAGCGTGCTGCCCGACTGGCAAGAGCAGGTCTATCCCTGGGCACAGCTCGAAGACACGGTGCATCGACTGATTCCCCCCAAGCTTCAGCAGATTCGCGATTGGCTAGCCTGGCGGCATGGCCAGGGAGACCCACCACCTAAGACCGTACGCCTCGACCTCTGTGAGATGTGTCCCCAGCGCAAAAAATGTCAGACCTATTTTGAGGCGATGCCCAATTCAGGATTCCTGGCGCAGAACAGCACCCTGCCCCAAGGCTCTGGGGATAGAGAGAATTCAGCCCGCCTAGTCGGGGACGATTTGCCCGTAGCTCTGGATGACCTACCGAGATCAAATCCGCAGCCACCTGCCCCGACTGAAGACAACAATTCTGCAAGGGTGAACGACCATTCACCTCGGCCCGAGGATGACATTGCCCAACACCTAGTGCGAACGCTGGAATCCTTTGGGGTGGGGGTAGACCTCCAGGGGGTAGCCCTGGCTCCGGCCTTTTTGCGGGTGAAACTCAAGCCTCAGCTGGGGGTTAAGGTCAGCTCAATTCTGCGGCTGACGGACGATCTGCGGGTACAGCTGGGCCTCACCGCGCCGCCGATGATTGCGCCCCAGGCGGGGTATGTGAGTGTAGACCTGCCCCGACCCGATCGCCAAAGCGCAGTCTTTGACCAATACATCATGGCCCAGGCCCTGCCAGCCACAGCACCAGTTCGCATTGCAATCGGGGTCAACCTGGAGGGGAACTTGGTAGAAGCCGATCTGTCAGACCCCAACACCTGTCACTTCTTAGTGGGGGGAACTACCGGGAGTGGGAAAAGCGAGTTTTTGCGATCGCTCCTACTCAGCCTGCTCACCCGCCACAGCCCCGACCAGCTCAAAATTGCCCTAGTCGATCCCAAGCGGGTCACGTTTCCTGAATTTGAGACAATTCCCTGGCTGCTAGAACCCATTGTGAAGGATAGCGAGGGGGCGATCGCCCTGATGAAAGCTCTAATGGCAGAAATGGATCGTCGCTACAAGCGATTTGAGCAGAGCCGCTGCTCCGATTTGACTCGCTACAATCAGCAAGCCCCAACCCCCATGGCGCGAATCGTCTGCATTTTTGACGAGTATGCCGACTTTATGGTCGAAAAAGAAACTCGCGACAGCCTAGAGCTGAGTATCAAGCGGCTGGGGGCCATGGCCCGTGCCGCCGGTATTCACCTAATTATTGCCACCCAGCGCCCCGAGGCCAAGGTGGTGACACCGTTGATCCGATCCAATCTACCGGGTCGGGTTGCCCTGAGAACCGCTAGCGATGCTGACTCCGCCATCATTCTGGGGGGCAAGCAGGGCGATGCCGTAAACCTGCTGGGCAAGGGCGATTTGCTCTACCTCGAAGGGGCTCAGCTCCTGCGGCTGCAAAGCCTATACGCTCAAGACGTCGCGATAGCTTTGCCCGCTAGAGGCTGAAGTTAACGCAGAATGAGCCTTTAGGAGATCTCGGGAAAAGAAGAGGCCCCGATTTAGGGGCGCAGAGCCTGCGCCCTCGGAAAGAAGCAAAATCCTTCAGTATTTTTGTGGTCAGAATTGGCCCTAGTGCAGCGTCAAACCTAAAAATTAGGGTTCGCGTAGGTTGGGTGCAACGAAGTGAAACCCAACAGCAGCAAGCCTTCGTTGGGTTTCGCTGACGCTCCACCCAACCTACAAATTAAAGCTTGACAAAGCACTAGCCGAAAACCTATGTAAGTGGCGCGAAAAAATGGTGCGAAAACCGTTGGCGTCTAATTCCAGCCTACAAAATCTGGGAGAGGAATTTTTGGGTGCGGTCTTCGCGGGGGTTGCTGAAGAACTCCTGGGGGGTATTTTCTTCGACCAGGTAGCCACCATCCATCAGCACGACGCGGTCGGCCACCTCACGGGCAAAGCCCACTTCGTGGGTGACGCACACCATGGTGATGCCAGTATTCGCTAGGCCCCGCATCACATCTAGCACCTCGCGCACCATTTCGGGGTCGAGGGCAGAGGTAGGTTCGTCAAACAGCATTACTTTGGGCTGCATGGCTAGAGAACGGGCGATCGCCACCCGCTGCTGCTGGCCCCCGGACAGCTGGCCCGGAAACTTGTGGGCCTGCTCTAAAATGCCGACCCGCTCTAGCAGCTGCATGGCCACCTCTTGGGCTTTGGCCTTGGGCCAGCGGCGCACCCAGATCGGCGCTAGGGTGACGTTTTGCAGCACCGTCAGGTGAGGGAACAGGTTGAACTGCTGAAACACCATGCCCACCTCGCGGCGGATGGCCTCGATATTTTTTAGGTCGTGGGAGATGGTGATGCCATCGACCTCAATGCTGCCCTTTTGGTAGGGCTCTAGGGCATTGAAGGTGCGAATAAAGGTCGATTTGCCCGACCCAGACGGCCCCATCACCACCAGCACTTCGCCCTTGTAGACCGTCATGTTGACGCCCTTGAGCACGTGGAAACCGTTGTCGTACCATTTTTCTACGTCACGGGCCACAATCACCGGCTCGGTGCCCGTGTGCTGGGCGGCTGGTTGCTCCGTCTGAAACTGTGTCATGAAAGGTTTCCTCTTAATCGCGCCCTAGGGCGGCTAACAACTCATGCAATGGGACGTTCTGTTCACCAAACTCGAAATGCCGGGGGATCAGCGGCAGATATTGCTATTTTGCCTCAACCCTAAAGGGTTTCGAGATTCTAGACTGTCAACTGTTACACGGAGAGACAAGACCTGATGGATGTCCCAGTAGTCGAAGGCAGCCATAGCCCCCCGATTCCCGAAAGGCGTAGCCCCTGGAATACAGAGGATTCCCTGTCTGCCTGCTGCCTTCCTGTACTAGTGGTCAGTATTGAGTTTTTCCTCAATTTTGCGGCTGGCCAGCGACATGGCATAGCAAAACACCCAGTAGATCACGGCCAAAAACATGTAAACCTCTGAGAAGCGACCTAGGTAGGTGGGGTTAGCCAGCACCGATCGCCCAATACCCAGCAACTCGGCCAGGCCGACGATGGCCAGCAGCGTGGTGTCTTGAAATAGGCTGATAAACTGGCCCACAATCGCCGGAATCGCAATTTTTAGCGCCTGGGGCAACACGATGAAGCCCAGCGTCATCGGCTTGTTGAGTCCCAGGGAGGCTGCCGCCTCACTTTGGCCCCGAGGCACGGCTTGCAGACCCGCCCGCACGTTTTCGGCCAGGTAGGCGGCGCTAAATAGCGCTAGGGCGATGATGGCCCGCAAAATGCGGTCGGGGCGTGACCCAACCGGCAAAAACAGCGGAATCATCACCTGCCCCATGAACAGCAGGGCCACCAGGGGCACGCCCCGCACCAGCTCAATGTAAATAGTCGACAGCCATCGCACCACCGGCAGGGCGCTGCGTCGCCCCAGGGCCAACAACAGCCCCAGCGGAAAGCACAGCACAATACCGCTGACGGCGGTAAACAGAGTCAGTAACAGCCCGCCCCAGTCGTTGGTCGACACTGGGGTTAGCCCCAGCCCGCCGCCAATCAGCCAAATGGCGACAAGGTAAGACAAAAACCAGGCCAACGAGAGCAGCCTGCCCGCCCCCGGCACCTTGCGCCCCCCCTGTCGCCCCGCCGCCGCTGCCACCGCCACCAGGGCCACAATGGGCAGCAGTTGGAATGTGCTGGGCCGGGTGGGCGGAAACACCACAATAAAGGCACAGATAACGGCAAACCCAATCAGGATGTTGCGGCTGAATAGGGTAGACAGGTTACGCCCCAGCACCCCCCAAGATAACCCCCCTAGACCGCAGATCATGGCCAGCACCGCCCAGATGCGCGGATAGAGGGCAGGCGGATAGGTGCCGGTCATAAACAGGTCAAAGTTGTTGGGCACCACCTGCCATTGGGCGGTGGTCAGTGCCCAATGGGCCAGGCTCAACAGCCCACCGCCCAGCACAGTGACCAGCACCACCGTCAGCAGGCTATTAAACCAGTCGCTAAACAAGTTTTTCTTGGCCCAGCCCAATGGGCCTAGAGCCATCACCTCCGGTGGCGCAGAGGCCAACGAGTCAGGCGTTACGGTGGTCATGGCTTAGCGCTCCTTGAACTGGACAGTGCGGTTGAGTTGGTTCATCACCAGGGTGATGAGCAGACAGAGAACCAGGTAGGTGGTCATCATCACCAGAAATACTTCCACCGGGCGGCCGGTTTGGTTGAAGGTAGTATTGGCAATGGAGTACATCTCGGGAAATGCGATCGCAAAGGCCAAGCTAGTGTTTTTCGTTAGGTTCATGAACTCGCTGTTAAGCGGTGGAATGATCACCCGCAGCGCCTGGGGCATCACCACTAGGCGCATCACCATACCTGCCTGCAAGCCCAGGGAGCGAGCGGCCTCCCACTGCCCCTTCGATACCGACTGAATGCCCGCCCTGACAATCTCGGCCACAAAGGCAGAGGTGTAGAACACCAGGGCCGTCAGCGCCGCAGCGTACTCCCGCGTCAGCCGCAGCCCGCCAGTCACGCCGCCGCCCTCAATGCGCTCAGGAAAAGTCCAGCCCATGGCAAACACAATCAGCCCCAGCCACACCAGCCCTAGCACAACCAGGCCAATCAACTGGTTTTGGCCGCCGGTACCGGTTTCGACCCGCAGTTTGGTCCGCCACTGCCAGAGGAACAGAGCGGCGATTACCGCTGCCATCGTTGCCCCAATGCCCAACAGCGCCAGCACCGCACTGCCCATCCAAGGAACGAAGATCCCCCGGTTGCTCAAAATCAGCAGCCCCGACACGCCGATCTGATCGACGGGGCGAGGCAGCATGCCGAAGATGGCAAAATACCAAAAAAACAGCTGTAGCAGCAGCGGCACATTGCGGACTAGCCCCACGTAGAGGCGGCTGAGCTTGTACAGCAGCCAGTTTTTGGAGAAGCTAGCCACGCCCGCCACTGTCCCCAGCACAGTGGTCAGGGCAATGCCCGCCGTCATCAGACTGAGGGTATTGCTGAAGCCCACCAGTAGCGCCCGCCAGTAGGGGTCGTTGGGGCGGTACTGAATCAGGCTCTCGCCAATGCTAAAGCCGGCCTGGTTGCGTAGAAAGTTAAAACTAAAGGCCCGCCCCTGCTGCTGCAGGTTGCGGTTTAGGTTGCCGAGAAAAAAGCTGAGCAGAGCAATAACAATGACTAGTGTAATCACCTGGAAGGCAATTTTCCAAAAGCGCTCGTCTCGCAGCATTGCCTTCAAATCGAAGGACTTACCGCCGCTGTCGTGGGCCATCTATGTCACCTGGGTCGCATCAGATCAAACGCTGTAAGCAAAATAATCTAAGAGAGATGTCAAGAAAAGTTCAATTTGTTACAAGGATTTATGAAAAAGGCGCAGACAAACTGCGCCTTTCGAAATTCACTGAAAATCTTTAGCCAAAACCCGATGGCAAACATCGATTGGGTTGGGACAGGCTAAACGCAGGGGCATTGCAGAGCAATGCCCTCACCAGAGAAGGCCGCTTTTCCCAGGGCTTTAACTCAACCAACCGCTGCAATCCAATCGGAAAGCAAATTTTGGCTAGTCTTACCCCAGAGATTGAGCCAGCGGCGCTGGAATTGTCGTCTGAATCTAGCGGAAGGGGGGGGAATACATGAGGCCACCCTCAGTCCACAGGGCATTTTGGCCGCGCTCTAGGCCGAACTGGGAGTCTGCCCCCAGGTTGCGGTCAAAGATCTCGCCGTAGTTGCCCACCTGGGCAATCACCTGCGCCATAAAGTCGTTGGGTAGGCCCATGTCAGAACCCAGGGTGCCTTCTTGGCCCAGGAAGCGAGCAATGTCAGGGTTGTCGGTGCCATCAAAGGTACCGATATTCTCAGAGGTGATGCCAAATTCTTCCGCCTGCATCAGACCAAAGGTGACCCACTTGACCACGTCAAACCAAGCGGAATCGTTGTTGATCGTCACCGGACCTAGGGGCTCCTTTGACAGGGTAGCGTCGAGCAAAATGTGCTCGTCGGGGTTGGGCAGGGTGCTGCGCCGAGCAATCAGCTGGGACTTGTCAGAGGTCATGCCCTCGCAGCGACCTTCGTCGTAGGCGGCGTAGGCGGCATCGGCATCCTGAAACACCACGGGCTCAAAATTGACGCCGAGCTGGCGCATTTGGTCGGTCAAGTTGAGCTCGGTGGTGGTGCCGGTCTCTACGCATATAGCCTGCCCCTCAAAGTCGGTCAGTTCGGTGATGCCGCTGTCGGCGCGCACCATCATGCCCTGGCCATCAAAGAAAGTGGTGGGGGCAAACTCCAGACCTAGGCTGGTGTCGCGGCTAATAGTCCAGGTGGTGTTGCGGGAGAGCATGTCAACCTCGCCCCCGGACAGAGCGGTAAATCGCTCGGTTGAATCTAGACGGCGGTATTCTACCGCGTCGGCATCGCCAAAGACGGCAGCGGCCACAGCCCTGCAGACGTCTACGTCCAGCCCTGAGTAGGTACCGGCTTCATCGACAAAGCTAAAACCTGGAATGCCACCGTCAACCCCGCAGACCAGCTGGCCACGGTTGATCACGCCATCTAGGATGCTGCCACCGGTGGCACCAGTCCCGCCGTCACCGCCAGCTGTTGTTGTGTCACCGCCGCAGGCCGCCAAAGATAGGCCTAGAGCAGCGGCAAGCAAACCCCACTTACGCATGAATCAGTCCTCACTCACATAAAAAAACACTGCAAAATCCACCACCAAACAGATTGAGGTCTGTACTCAAACTGCTGGAGTGTTGCACTTGCTCAACACTCCAGCAGTTTGGGTTTTCATTTTGCATCACAGATAACAATTTACCGGAGGACACCCTAAACTTAGGTGACTTACAGGAGAAAAATGGATCCAAAATTCCCAAAAACTGCCCTAGTGGGGCGACGGGAAGCAAGCTTTATCGTTCCTGCGCCAGGTCGCGGATGAGGGGAATTTTGGCGCGGATATAGCGATTGAGTTGGTCGGTTTCGGCGGGGTCGATGCATTGTTGCCCAGCAAACTGTTCTAGCAGCCAGCACACCAGGCTGTTGTCGTCTAGGGCCAACAGGTGACTGCTTTGGGAGCGCTCTACCAGAGACCACAGGTGCCGTAGTAGGTGGGGGTTCATTCGCAACTATTAATATTTTTTTTCAAATTCTAGTGCATTCATCTATTCTGCACAGCCAGGGTGGGCAATTGTTAACGTGCATCGCCACACGGTGACCCAAATTTATTACTGGACTGAGATTTATTGCTGGACTGAGATCGAGTTAGGGTTGGGCTCAGGGCCGAGATCACTCCACGCGATCGCACGGGCTACGGTACAGATGCCGCCGACGGAAATACCGCTGCGGCGTAGGGTTTGGGCCGCCGATTGAGCGGTGGCCCCGGTGGTAAAGATATCGTCGATCAGCCATACGGTGGTGGTTTGCAGAGCCTGCACCTGGTGGGGGGCGACGGCGAAGGCCTGGGCCAGGTTGTGCTGACGGTCGCGGTAGCCGAGGCGGTGCTGGGCCTGGGTAGCCTGTACCCGCAGCAGGCTCTGGCTGTGCAAAGGCAGCTGGGTCAGGCGGCAAAACCAGCGAGCAATTAAGTCGGCTTGGTTAAAGCCCCGCTGCTGTAGCTTGGTGGCGTGGAGGGGAATCGGTACGACGGCGATCGGCCGGGGCGATCGCCCTAGGGTAGAGCGCTGATCTAGCCAGGTTTGCCCTAGCTCATGGCCCAAAAACTGGGCGATGTCGGTGTGGCCATCGTATTTAAGCCGGCCAATCAGCTGGCGCAGGCTGCCCTCGTAGCGCCCCCAGCTGACGATCGAGAGGCCGGGCTGGCTGCGATCGCAGGGGGCAGCGCTTTGGCACTGGCGCACCTGGCGAAGGCAGCTGGGGCACAGGGCCGCTGGGGTAGATCGCTGGCACAGGGGGCAGTGGCCCGCCAAAAATAGATTGAGCAGCTGCTGTGGCCCCTGGTTGATCCAGTCCTTGGGCAATAGTCGGTGCATAGACAGGTTTCCTAAGGGCGATCGCAGATCTGGCTCAATTTCTGACCCTATTTTTGTCTAGGATATGGGGGTAAGGCGTGGGTAAAACTAGGGAACCTGCCGCGACTAGCGCCAGTTTCCATCCTAGGGAATCTCAATCACATAGAATCTATAGACATAAGATGTAGATTCAACCAGTCAGCGGTTGTGCGATCGCCCCTGAGGGCCGACGTCCCAGAGTCTTGGGTCGGGTCTCAGGCTCCGGCTAGGGGAGGTGCTGTCCCGATGACATTCAGCTTTGACAATAGTTTTTAGCTACTTCCCTCCGCCCTGCCTGCGCGGGGGATCGCCACTTCCTCTGTGCATGACCTGGCTGCGATCGCTCGATGAGCTAGATGTGTCTGATCTGCGCGCTGTGGGCCACAAAGCCTATCATCTCAGCGTGCTCAAGCAGCGGGGGCTGCCCGTGGCCCACGGCGGGGTGATCGCAGCGGCGGCCTGGCACCATAGCCTCGGCAGGTTAACGGGGGGCAAAGAGCCGCCGCTGCCCAAGCTTACCCCAGGGCTTTACCCCGGCCAGTTTAGGGAGCTGCAGCAGATCAGCCAGCGGTGGCAGCAGGCTCTACGGGCCACCCCGACGGTGGTGCCGACGGCTGGCGACTGGCAGCTCACCCCAGGCCCCACAGGCTTTGTCACCTCCGCCTGGATGCTGCGCGCCTCGCTGTGGTTAGGTGACTCATTGACGGTCGGTCGGCCATGCCCAGCGGCAGAGGGTCTACTGCCCGCTCAAATCGAGGCCGATTTTGACCGGCTGCCCCAGGTGCTGCCCCAGTTTTGGAGTCAGGCGTTGACCGCCCGCTGCCTGGTGGTTTGGCAGGCCCACCGTCAGCAGCTGCAAGACCTCAACCTAGCCACCCTGGTGATGCCGGTTTACCCAGCGCTGCTGTCGGGCACCCTGACCCTGGCTCCAGGACAGATGAGCCTAGCGATGGTGGAGGGATTGGGGCTGGCCCTCAGTCAGGGTGAGGCGGTGCCAGCCCGCTGCTGGATCAGCCAGGGTAGAGTGGCTGACGCCGTTTGGGAGGCAGGGTTTCAAGAACGACGGTACCAGCTGATGCCCCTGTCTAAGGATCGCAGTCGGCCGCAGGTTATCGCCCAGCCGATCCAGGTGGTGCGGCGCGATCGCCCGGAGTTGGTGATGCCCCTCGACGAGGCTCAGCTCGCCCAGTTGTTGGCCCTGGGCCATGCCGCCCAGCAGGCCTTAAACTACTCCAGCCTGCGTCTAGAGTGGCTGCTGTACCCCAGCGCCAACCCCGCCCAGCCCACCTTGGTAATTACCCAGGCCGACCCCTGGCCCACCGCCCCAGCGACCCACCCCGCCCCTCGCCCTCAGCCGCGTCGCCAGCCGGCGCTGCTGCCCCTAGCCAGCACCGTAGTGCAGGGCATTGGCGCATCGACGGGCCGCATTCAGGGGGTGGCGGTGGTGGCCACCAGCTCTCAAGCCCTGCCCAATCCGCTGCCGCCAGGCTGTGTGGTAGTAGTGCCCGACCTACAGCCCGATGCATTTTTGCAGCTAGAAGCCGTGCGGGGCATTGTCACTGAGCAGGGCGGGGGCACCTGTCATGCGGCCATTTTGGCCAGAGAAATGGGCATTCCGGCGGTGGTAGGGGCTCCCCAAGCTACACAGTTACTAGACAGTGGCATGGTGCTCTGGCTCGATGGCGATCGCGGCGTCATCTATGGCCTGGCCGATGACGCCGCCGACCACCACCAGTTTCAGGCGGCCCTGACCCAGTTTCAAGCCGACCCAGCGACCGCCAGTGGCCCTCTTTCAGCCGAGCAGCGGGGTCGCTACCAGCGGCTCAGCACCCAGGTGATGATCAACCTCAGCCAAACCCGACGGCTCGCGGCCCTGCCCCTAGAGTCGGCGGCTGGCATTGGTCTGCTGCGCTCTGAGTGGCTAATGCTCGATATCCTAGAGGGCCGTCACCCCTGGGACTGGGTCAACCGGGGTCAGGAGGCCGAGCTTCAGGGGCGGATTGTGCAGCAGCTAGAGCCAATTTTGCAGGCCCTGGGGCCAAAACCGCTGCGCTATCGCAGTTTAGATCTGCGATCGCACGAGTGGCAGGGCTTGGCGGGCAGCCCGCCGGTAGAACCCAACCCCATGCTGGGTCTGCGGGGCACCCTCAGCTACGACATCGACAGTCGCCTGTTTGAAGTCGAACTGGCGGCGCTGGCCACCCTCCAGCGGGCCGGGCATACCCATATTCAGCTGATTCTGCCCTTTGTTCGCACCGTTGAAGAAGTGATTGCCTGTCGTCCGCTGATCCAGCGGGCTGGTCTCACCGACCACAACGGCTTTGCCCTATGGATTATGGCAGAAGTCCCCTCGGTGCTGTTCCTGCTGCCCGCCTACGCCCAGGCGGGGGTGCAGGGCATTGCCATCGGCTCCAACGACCTCACCCAGCTGCTGCTGGCCGTCGACCGCGACCAGCCGATCATGGCCAGCGCCTACGACGAGCGTCATCCGGTGGTGCGCCTGGCCATGGGCCACCTGGTGAAAGAGGCCCGCCGCTGTGGCCTGCTCTGTTCGATCTGCGGACAAGCCCCAGTGCGCCATCCCGAGCTGATTGCCGACCTAGTCGCCTGGGGAATTGACTCGATTTCGGTAGAAGCCACCGCACTGGCGTTTACCCTGGAGGCGGTTTGGCAGGCGGAGAGTGGGGTGAAGGGGTGAGGGGGTGGATAGGTAGATGAGATGGGTAGGGGCAGACCCATGGGTCTGCCCGGTCTGGGTTCGGCAGAGGCAGCGGAGATGACCGATAATAGACAGCGTTGTGCAGACAGGATTCTCTATGTCTCTTCCTACCAATCTCGCCACCCTAGATGGGGCTCCACTCGCCCCCGAGTCGCTGGCTGACAAGGTTGTGCTCTTTGTGAATGTGGCCAGCAAGTGTGGCCTCACCCCCCAGTACAGCGGCCTTGTAGAGCTAGACAAGGCCTACGGCGATCGCGGCCTAGTGATTGTCGGCGTGCCCTGCAACCAGTTTGGCCAGCAAGAACCCGGCAGCCCCGACGAGATCAAAGACTTCGCCAAAACCAAGTATGACGTCGACTTCACCCTGCTCGAAAAGCAGGATGTCAACGGCGCAAATCGCAGCCCTCTATACCAGTTCCTAGTCGGCAGCGGCCCCGACATCGCCTGGAACTTCGGCAAATTTCTAGTCGGGCGCGATGGTGAAGTCATTGCCCGGTTTGAGCCCCAAACGGCTCCCGATGATGCTGCACTCAAAGCCGCTATTGAAAAGGCTTTAGGCTAGCTGCTGAGCCTGACCAAGACCTGCTGCAGCAGGTCTTGGTGCATGCGGGCTCGATCGACCCGCGACTCGATTTGATCGGGCGATAGCGGGTCACCATTGGCGTAGACCTCAAGCCAGACTCTCGTCAGCAGCTCTGGGGTAGTGGGCCAGCGGTGACTCGCCCCCTGGGGGTTGAGATCAACCCAGGGCAGGTCTAGATCGGCCATTAGATAGCTAACTTTGGGGTCGTAGCTCAGCCCAAAGCAGCGGCAGCCCTCGGCGGCGGCCATAACTAGCGCATGCAGCCGCATCGCAATGGCCATGTCTACGCCGCGAAACAGTCCCTTGAGCTGGCGCGGGTCGCTGAGCGTGTAAATCTGACTAGGCCCCGACAGCCGGGGCTGAATGTATTCAGCAATGGCCAGATCTTTGACCGGCTGAAAGGGCACCAGCAGCAGGCAGGTCTGGGTGGCGGTTTGAAACGAGGCCAGGGCCTGGGTAAACTGATCGAGGCGGGCTTCATTTAGCCAGGGATGGGGGCGCAGGGCCACCGCCACTCGGGGGGCAGGCAGTTCCCACAACCCTTCGACCGGGGTTGAGTCTAAGGCCCACACCGGATCGGGGGCCTGCATACCGGGCACCTGCCAGCGGGCCAGCCAGGCGGCCGAGCCGCTGTCGCGCACGCTAACGCTATCGCAGTGGCCCAGGGCGTAGCGCCCTATCCCCCGGCTGAGGGGGTGATCGAGGGGGCCGATGCCCTGGGCCCAGGCAATGGTTTTTAACCCCAGCCACTGGGCCAGCATCAGCAGGCCACCATAGTAAACCGGGTTTTGCAGGCTGGTGGCATCTTGCAGCAGGCTGCCACCGCCTAGAATCAGCACATCGGCCCCCCGCAGGGCCTTAATCACCGGCCCCAGGGCTTTGCGAGGCACGGCTTCAACCCCGTAGCGCTGGGCGGTTGCGGCCGGGTTGCCCGACAGCACCACGGGGGTTACCGAGGGGGGCAGCATTTGCAGCAGGGTGGCCAGCAGGGCTTCATCACCACCGTTGCCCAGACCGTAGTAGCCACACAAAACCGCTCGCATGCTCACCTATCCCCACTAAAATCGCTGGTTAACCGCTATGCGCATCTCACCGACCTCTCTACAATAGAGGCTGTTGTTACCCCTAACCCCCATGCACGCCCTCTCGCTACCCACCTGGATGATTCACATCTCAAGCGTGCTGGAGTGGATGGCGGCGATGTGGTTTATTTGGCAGTTTGCGGCGGTGACCCAGCGCCGGGCGTGGCGGTGGCTGGCCATTGGCATGATTCCCGCCCTGGTCAGCGCCATGGCCGCCTGCACCTGGCACTTGTTTGACAATGCCCCTGGCCTCGACTGGTTAGTGACCCTGCAAGCGGCGATGACCGTAATTGGCAACGGCACCCTCTGCCTAGCCGCCTGGTGGATCTGGCGACAAAGCCAAGGGGCGACGGAAAGCTCGGAGTGAACAGCCTAGAAATATAGGGTGTTTGCGGGGCATTGCTTCGCGAATGCACCCTACAAGCCTAAGATCTCCCGCCACCCCTCACCTATCCACTCACCCACCCCACCGTCATCACCCACTCCCCAACTCCCCCCATGCTCGACAAAAACACCCTCTTCGCCATGTCCCTCTTCCCCTACCTGGGGTTTTTGTGGTTCATGACCCGCACAAAAGCAACCCCCCGACTGGCGCTGATTGGGTTTTACGCGCTGCTGGTGTTTGTGGCCATCACCATTCCGGCGGGGATTTATGCCAAGGTGGGGCTGGGGCAAGAACTGGCCAATGTGGATTGGCTCCACGGCGGGGCCGAGGCATTTCTAACGCTGTCGAATATTTTGGTGGTGCTGGGGTTTCGCCAGGCGGTGATGCAGCAGCGGGCGAGGACAGATCTAGCAAGCGGCAGCCCCGCTGCTCAACCCGAGTAAGGCCCAATTAATACCGCATCCGGATTCTATACCCCCAATTCCCCAGCTGAGATGGGTGGGTTGTGGGACTGCCTTTAGTGGCGGTTGTGAGGAGTGGCATGGGTCTATCTTGAGTGGCGATTGTTACTGTTGGTGACGGGGCAAAATACCTTACAGAATCTTCCTCTTGCTTCTCAGTTGCCTGTGTTAGATTGGGCGTAATTTGCTGCTAGAACCTACATCACATGACATTTGCAAAGCGCGGACTAATTCTCGGTGCAACCGCCCTAGCCGTGGCTGCGGTTACCGTAACCGGCGCCGGGATTCACCTATCCCAGAGCAAAGCCTTCTTTCAAGAAAGCCCCAAAGAGCTAATTGATCAGGTCTGGCAGCTCATTAACCGCAATTTCGTCGATGCCACCTTTAACCAAAACGACTGGGAAGCGGTGCGCACCGAATTCTTGAGCCGAGACTATACCAACCAGCAAGAAGCCCACGTGGCGGTGCGCGAAATGTTGGAGCGGCTAGAGGATCCCTACACCCGCTTCATGGATCCCGAAGAGTTTCGCAATATGCAGATTGACACCTCCGGTGAGTTAACCGGGGTGGGTATTCAAATTTCCCAGGACGAAGAAACCAGAGAAATTGTGGTGGTGGCCCCAATTGAAGACACCCCCGCCTTTGATGCTGGCATTCGCCCTCGGGACGTGATTTTGGCCATTGACGGTGAGTCGACCGCCGACATGGAACTCAACGACGCGGTGAGCAGAATTCGCGGCACTGTGGGTTCTGAGGTCTCGCTCACCATTCGCCGGGGCGAGCAAGAGCTAGAGGTGCCCATTGTGCGCGCCCGCATTGAGATTCACCCGGTGCGCTACAACGTGCAGGCTGGCCCCGAGGGCCAAATCGGCTACATTCGTCTGACTCAGTTCAGCGCCAACGCCGCCACCGAAATGAGTGCAGCCATTGAGAGCCTGGAAAGCCAGGGCGTCGTCGGCTACATTCTTGACCTGCGCTCTAACCCCGGCGGGTTGCTGTACTCCAGCATTGATATTGCCCGCATGTGGCTCAATGAAGGCACGATTGTATCGACGGTAAACCGCCAGGGAGTGGTTGACGAAGAGACCGCCAACAGCCGCGCCCTCACCGATAAGCCGTTGGTGGTGCTGGTAGACGGTGGTTCAGCTAGCGCTAGCGAGATTTTGTCGGGGGCGCTGAGGGACAATGACCGCGCTGTGCTGGTGGGCACCCGCACCTTCGGCAAGGGGCTGGTGCAGTCGGTGCGTAGCCTGGGCGATGGCTCTGGGGTAGCGATTACCGTGGCTAAATACCTCACCCCTAACGGTACCGACATCAACAAGGCCGGTATTGAACCCGATATTTCTGTAGAACTGACCGATGAGCAGCGAGAACAGCTCTCTGTTCAGCGAGATGCCATCGGTACCGATGCCGATCCTCAGTTTGCTGAGGCGCTGCGGGTGCTAGGAGCAGAAATTCAGGAGGCGCGGGGCGTTAACAATGTGACCTCGGCCCCTTCAAACTAGTAGTTTGCCAAGCCAACGGTGACCAGTTGTTGGGGGTCGAGGTATACGGTGTACGGTTCAAGGGCGGCGATGAATCGTACGCCGTATACCTCGACTCGATCTTGGCTTTGCCAGAACCCCACTAGGGTTCAGGTTGCTGTGGTTTACGACGAGGCCACTTCAGCGGGCTGCCGCCCAGAACCAGCAACACCAGCGCCGCCGCTACCATACCTGCGGCAGCGCCAAAGGCCAGCAGCACGCCGAAGGGCATCTCAATGGATTGCAGGTTAAACAGGCGAATCGATACGGGGGTAGCATTTTGTACGGCGATAATGGCGATCGCAATCACCCAAACAGCGGGCACCATGGCCAGAACCAGTCTAATCATCGATCAAGCGCCAAGATGGATAGGGGCAGCAGGGGTTGCCAAGGGGCAATTCCTTTGGGTAGTATAGTCAACTGGGCTATACGAGAAAAATCATGGCAAAACGGGTACAGATAGTTCTTACGGAAGATATTCGCAAGCTGGGCTACAACGGCGACCTGGTGGAGGTGGCCCCCGGCTACGCACGTAATTATCTTATCCCCAACGGGAAGGCGGTGCGTACCACCCCCGGTGTGCTGAAGCAGGTGGAGCGTCGGCGCGAGGCGCAAAAGCAGCGGCTGCTAGAGATCAAGCAGGAGGCCGAGGCCACCAAGACCGCCCTGAACACCATCGGCATGTTCACCATCCAAAAGCCCGTGGGCGAAAACGAGGCGATCTTTGGTACCGTCACCGCCGCCGATGTGGCTGAGGTGATTAAGTCTTTGTCTGGCAAAGACGTTGATCGTCGCGATATCTCGGTGCCCGACATCAACAAGCTAGGCGAGTACCAGGCTGAGCTAAAGCTGCACCCCGAGGTGACGGCCCTCGTCAACCTGCGAGTCACCGCCGAGTAAATGAGGTTGAAGTGCAGGGTTCAAAGCGGGCCGTATACCGGGCACCGTAAACCCTACACCCCAGCCCCCTACTCCGATCACAATCGGCTGAGTCGGGTACTAAACCACGCCAGATTATAGCGCTGAGCAACCTGCCTTTGCGATCTCTCACCGGGGGTCGCTAGGCAGGTTATTTATTGGGGCATTTTACTCAGCGATTGGGTGGAGAGGATGTCAATGGGGCTGACGCTCTAGAACGTCGTGGATATATAGCTCCTGCACCAAAATCATGCCTACCAGGGCCAGGGGGGTGGCGACTAGCACCCCCAGCGGGCCAAACAGGATGCCCATGGCCACTACAGCGGTTAGGGTCAGCACTGGCGGCAGGTGGGCGGTCTTCATCTGCACAATCGGGGTTAGCACATTGCCCTCTAGCTGCTGCACCACCAGGTAAAACACCGCCACGTACAGCGCCTTCATCGGCCCCACCGTGAAGCCCATTAGAATGGCGGGCACCGCCGACAGCAGTGGCCCGACCACCGGAATAAACTCAAATAGCCCGGTGAGCACCCCCAGGGCCAGCGCCAGGGGCACCCCAAGCAGATGTAGGCCGATGGTGATCACCACAGCGATCACCACCATCGACACCACTCGCCCCACCAGCCAAGCCTTGAGGCCGTCGATGAGCTGCCGAATCACCTGGTTGGCGCGGCGGCGGCCTCGGGGTGGCACCAGCCGAATCAGGCCAGCCCGATAGCTGCTGGCATCGACCGCTATAAACAGACTCGTAAACACAATAAAGAGAAGGTTCGCTAAGATGCCAAAGCCCTCGGTAAAGGTGGCCGTCAGCTGGTTGATGGTGGATTGAATGGTGGGGGTTCTACCTGGCCTGGTCAAGTCGTCTAGGACATCGGGGGAGATGCGATCGCTCCAGGGGCCCTCGGTCAAGAATGCTCGCAGCTGTTCGTTGGCCCCGTCAATCTGTTCGAGCAGCTGATTAAACTGGGTGGCCACCGCTGGCACCAACAGCACCATACTGAGCGCCAGCAGGCTGAGTAAAACCATCAGCACGACGCCCAATGACCAAGGATGGCGCATGGGGGTGTAGCGCTGCACCAGACCCGCGCCAAACCGCAGCACAATGGCCAGCAATACCCCCAGAAACAGCATGAACAGCACATCGATAATGGCCCACAGCAGCAGCACTAGCAGCCCCAATAGCGCAATAGCTGCCACTATTAGCACTATTCGCTGCAGCTCAGATCCGCTGTTTTTGGCCATTATGCTTGCCTGATTGGTTTTATTTTTCTGCCCTGTTGCCCTATTGATAGGTTGCGGCGATCGTCTGGGTCAAGCACCGCAGGAAGGATATTACCCCGCTTAGCCCCCGGCTATCGGCCCTGACACGGGGCTTCAGGCCGCCATTGCTGATCGCAGGAGAACTCCTCTACAATCAGCCCATTCCCCTACATCTGGTGGTTTGCCCCTTGGCGACACCCTAGCGCTCGCCCCCTCGCCCAACCCTATGGATACCCCTCGACTCCACCCCGACACCATTGAAGCGGTGCGCGATCGCGCCGATATTGTCGATGTGGTTTCCCAGCATGTGGTACTCAAAAAGCAGGGCAAAGACTTTGTCGGCCTGTGCCCCTTCCACGAAGACAAGTCGCCCAGCTTCAGCGTCAGCCCTGGCAAACAATTTTACTACTGCTTTTCCTGCGGGGCGGGGGGCAATGCCTTTAAGTTTTTGATGGAGCTGAACAAGCGCTCCTTTGCCGATGTAGTGCTCGATCTGGCCCAGCGCTACCAGGTGCCGGTCACCACCCTAGAACCGGCCAAACGCCAAGAGCTTCAGCGACAGCTCACCCTGCGGGAGCAGCTCTACGAGATCTTAGCGGTCACCGCCCGGTTCTACGAGCATGCGCTCCAGCAGATCGATGGGGCCGCCGCCCTGGCCTACCTCTACGGGCGGGGCCTGAAAGATGCCACGATTCAGCAGTTTCAGCTGGGGTTTGCGCCGGGGGGCTGGCAGACCCTCTACGGCTACCTGGTGGAGCAAAAGCACTACCCAGTCAACCTGGTGGAGCAGGCCGGGCTGATCGTCCCCCGGCAGAAGGGGGACGGGTTCTACGATCGCTTCCGCGATCGCCTGATGATTCCCATTCGCGATGGCCAGGGTCGGGTGATTGGCTTTGGCGGCCGCGCCCTAGGGGACGAAAAGCCCAAGTACCTCAACTCCCCCGATACCGAGCTGTTTGACAAGGGCAAGACCCTCTACGGGCTCGATCTGGCCAAGGGGGCGATCGCCAAAGACGACCGCGCCATCGTGGTCGAGGGCTACTTCGACGTGATTGCCCTCCACGCCGCCGGGCTAGAAAATGCCGTCGCCGCCCTGGGCACCGCCCTCAACGCCGCCCAGGTGCGCCAACTCCTCCGCTACACCGAGTCCAAGCAAATCTTGCTCAACTTCGACGCCGATGCCGCCGGGGTCAAGGCCGCCCAGCGGGCGATCGGCGAAGTCGAAGCCATGGCCTACCGGGGCGATGTGCAGCTGCGGGTGCTCAACATTCCCGATGGCAAAGACCCGGATGAATTTTTGCGATCGCACTCCGCCGCCGACTACCGCGATCTGATCGCCGCCGCCCCCCTCTGGATCGACTGGCAAATCCACAACCTGATCAGCGGCAAAGACCTGCGCCAGGCCGACCAGTTTCAGCAGACTAGCCAGGCGGTGGTCAAACTGCTCAGCGACATCGCCAACGCCGACACCCGCACCCACTACGTGCGCTACTGCGCCGAAATTTTCAGCAACGGCGACAGCCGCCTAGTGCCCCTACTGGCCGAAAACCTGGTCACCCAGGTGCGCCGCCAGCGCCGCAGCACCTCCTCTGAGGCTCCCCAAAAATCGGCCCCCAGCCCGACGCCCAGTGCCAGCTCCCTAGAACATGCCGAGGCTGCCCTGCTGCGGATCTTTCTCCACGCTGCGGGCTATCGCGACGAGATTTGCCAGGTGCTGGAAGATCGCGACTTGCAGTTTAGCTACTCCCACCACCGCGCCCTATGGCGGCAGATGCAGCGGCTGCTGAGCGAGGCCGACCAACCCAGGGCAGACTTGGTCAACCTGCTGCGCAACCAGCTGGCCGACACTGGCCTAGCCACCACTCCCCTCCAGTCTCTGATGCACCTGAGCGAAAAGACCAAGCGCGACGTGCTCCGCGCCCCGCTGGTGATTCGCGCCGCCGCCGCCTGCATGGAAAAAAACCTCTGCGAGAAGCGCTATCGCCACTTTCTCGCCCTGTGGGAAAAGACCGACTGCACCACTGCCCCCGAGCGATCTGCCGAATACCAGCGGCAGATCTACGCCGAAAAGCGCCGCATTGAAGCCCTAGAGAAGGATCGGCAGGTGAGCTTTGAAGACCTAGCCGCCATGCCCTGGGTCGGCGAGCAGTACGATTCGCTCGATCGGTAGGGCTGGGTTTTATGGTGGGCATTGCCCACCCTACCTCTCTTTATGGGTTCAACTCAGCGGCAGAAAAGACCAGCGTTTCGATAGATTCAAGAGTCAGTTTGCCGCACTCTGGCTTGATTAGACGCTGAATAGTGACGCTGACTTCTGGTGACTCTTGTAGCCGATCAATGAGGAAGTCTGAATAGTATGTCAGGACTGCATCTCTGGCCTCTTTCTGCTTTTTTCAAACTTGGGCATCCTTCACATCACTCACAACGCCGATGAAGCGTCCAGACTCTCCGCGAAAATCAAGGGAAAACTTGCCCGCATAAGCATGGAATTTCGGCCTCAGGTTGAGGACGTACCCAAGCTGCCGGTCTGGTTTGATGCCAAATCCTTTAGCCATGGTGAAACCCTTTAGATTTACATGTTCTCCTGCTAAGCCGATGGGAGCAATTAAATAGAAGCCCCGGTTAGGCTGGGCAAACACCGTTTGCCCCTACGCAAGCCGCCTATTTAGAATCGGGATTGTACGATTCGGATTTGCTCTAAGAATAGATTTTTATCGTTGGGGGTGCCGCGCCAGCGGCATGGACGATTGGTGTTACACCGCGATCGCAAGTGTTTAAAGTCGTGCTGTTGAACGTTATCGTGAACAGAGATTCTACTGTGACTTTCATTAAAGCATGGCCAACGTGATCATTGTTGGCGCTGGCCCCGCCGGAGCCACCCTGGCTCTGCTGCTGGCCCGGTGCGGCATTGCCGTCACCCTGATCGAGGCGGCCCGCGACTTTCAGCGCCAGTTTCGCAGCGAGGGGCTGATGCCCAGCGGCCTCGACGCCCTGCACCAGATGGGCCTCGACTCACTCCTAGAAACCATTCCCCACCGTCCCCTGAGCGCCTGGGAATTTTGGCTCAACGATCGCCGCCTGTTTCGCGCCGATGAGCCCCTGGGGTGCGATCGCCCCTGTACATTGGTCTCCCAACCGCCCCTGCTAGCGGCCCTGGTGCAGATGGCCCAGGCCCAGCCCGGTTTTGATTGGCTGGCGGGCACGGCGGTGAAAGATCTGCTGTGGCACCACGACCGAGCCGTGGGGGTACAGCTGGCCGACGGCCACACTATAGAAGCTGACCTGGTGATTGGGGCCGATGGCCGTGCCTCGCTAACCCGCCAGCGGGCCAATCTGCCCCTAGAGACCCAGCCCAAAAGCATCGACGTACTCTGGTTTAAGCTACCCGCCCCGGCTGGCTACGAGGCCGACAACCGCTTCTGCACCGTGGTGAAGGGCGGGCGCGTGTTTAGCCTGTTCCACGGAGCCGAGGCGGGCCAGCTGCATCTGGCCTGGGCAATTTCGCCCGAGGAACCGACTCAGCGAGACGATTGGGCCGAGACCTTTGCCGCTCTGGTGCCCCCAGGCCTAGTCGATCACATTCGCGCCGTGGGCGATGCCATTACCCCGCCCCAGCGGCTTTCGGTAGTAGTAGGCCGCTGCCCCCGCTGGCATTGCCCCGGCCTGCTGCTGCTGGGCGATGCCGCCCACCCGATGTCACCCGTGCGCGCCCAGGGCATCAACCTGGCCCTGCGGGATGTGGTGGTAGCGGCGAACCATCTGGTGCCGGTGCTGAAAATACCTGGCGAGGCTGCCGTTGACCCGACGGCGATTGACTCGGCCCTAGGCCGCATTCAGGCCGAGCGAGAGCCAGAGATTGTCGAGGCGCAGCAGCTCCAGGCCCACGAAGCCAGTCGGGGTGAGCTGTTACGGCGATTTGGGCCTGTGCGCCAGGGGCTGAGCACCCTCTCGCCTGGGGTTGGCCCCCTGGTCAAGCAGGTCTGGGTCAACCAGCAAAGACCCCTGCGGCAGGGGATTACGGCAGTGCGGCTAGAGGTCTAAGGCAACTGCTAGAAAATAGTTTCCCCAATGGTGGGCAGTGCCCACCATTGGGTGGCTGCGGTTTCTGGGTTAAAGCTGGTATCTTCTTTTCGGGAAATCTCCTAAGCCGATCGTGCTCCCGGGGGCTGGGCCGCCCGCTGCACCGCACTCAACCCCACCTCTGCCAGCAGCGCCAGCAGTGCCACCGGCACCGCCCCCACCAGCAAAATGGCTGGGTCATAGACCGCAAAGCCCAGCACGATAAAGGTGCCTAGCCCGCCTGCCCCAATAAACGCGGCCAGGGTAGCGCTGGCGATTACCTCTACCGTGGCGGTTTTAACCCCGGCTATCACCACCGGCAGCGCCAGGGGAATTTCGACGGTGGTGAGAATGTCGGCGGGGGGCATACCCATGCCCGTTGCCGCCTCGCGAATGGCGGGGCTGATCGTGCGAAAGGCCACGTCGGTGCTAATTAAAATGGGCGGCATCACCAGCAGCGTCAGGGCCAGCGTCGCCGACCAAAAACTCAGCCCCAGCACCGGCACGGCCAAAAACAGCACCGCCAGGCTGGGGATCACCCGCAGGGCGTTGAAGGTATTGAGCATCACCGTGGAGATCAGGCGCGATCGCGCGCTCCATAGCCCCAGCGGCAGCCCCACCACCAAACCAATGGCCAGCGGCACCGCCACCAGCAGCAGATGCTGTTGCAGGGCGGTGAGAATGCGATCGCTGTGGTCGAGCGCGTACTGATAGGCGGTTTGCAGCGTGGTCAGCATAGCAAGATTGTACCGACTCACGCTGATCAAAACTGTCTCTTTCGCTAGCTGGTGGCGATCTAGGGATTAAACCGCTGCCCGGTTTCACCGTCAAACCAGTGGATCGTCTCTGGCGGCAGGGCCAGCTTCAGATCTTCTCGCCCCCAAGTGGCATCGGCGGGCAGCAGGGCACGCAGGGTCAGGCTGGGGTCACCCTGTACCCGCAGGCTCACCAGGTCGTGCATGCCCAGATTTTCGACCAAAAACACGTCGCCGCTAACCACCAGGGCATCGCCCTCGCGGGGCAGCCGCAGGTGCTCAGGGCGAATGCCGAGCACCACCGCAGTCGATTGGGCAGTCCTCGGCAGGGGAATCCGAAAATTGCCCAGGGCCACATCATTACCGGTGCGGCTCAGGGTAAACAGATTCATCTGGGGGCTGCCGATAAAACTGGCCACAAAGCGGTTGGCCGGGGTTTTGTAAATGTCGTGGGGATGCCCCAGCTGTTGCAAATGGCCCTGGTTGAGCACCGCCACCTTAGTCGAGAGGGTCATGGCCTCGGTTTGGTCGTGGGTGACGTAGACAATCGGCGATTTTTGGTCGGCAAAAATTTGCTTGAGGTCGGCCCGCACCTGTTCGCGCAGCAGGGCATCGAGGTTGCTTAGCGGCTCGTCGAGCAAAAACACGTCGGGGTTGCGCACCAGGGCGCGGGCCAGGGCCACCCGCTGGCGCTGGCCACCCGAGAGCTTGGCGGGTTTGCGATCGAGCAGCGGATCTAAGCCCAGCAGCCCAGACACCTCCTGCACCCGCTTTTGAATGTCGCCCGCCGGTAGGTGGCGCATCTTGAGCCCTGAGGCAATATTGTCGCCCACGGTCATGTGGGGGTAGAGAGCATAGCTCTGAAACACCATGGCGATGTTGCGATCGCCCGGCGGCAGCGGGCTGACATCGCGATTGCCGATCAGCACCTGCCCCTCGGTGGGCTGGTCTAGCCCCGCAATCAGCCGCAGAATAGTGGATTTACCGCAGCCCGATGGCCCCACTAGGGTCAAAAACTCGTTGTCTTCCACGGTCAAGTTGAGCGTCTTGACCGGCACAATATCGCGGCTGTAGGCTTTGGTGAGGTTTTGCAGTTCGAGTTTGGCCATGGCTTTTAAGGTTTGAGTTTTAAGGTTTGAGTTTTAAGGTTTGAGTTTTGAGATTCAATTCTCAAAACTCAAGCTTCAAAATTTGCCAATTATCCTTTCACAGAGCCTGAAGTCAGACCCTGCACAATCCGCCGCTGGAAGAACAGCACCAGCAGCACCAGGGGCAGCGTGCCAACCACCGTAGCCGCCGCCAGGGGACCGTAGGGCACCTCAAACAGCGTGGTGCCGCCCAGCTGAGCCGCCGCCACCGGAATGGTTTTCATGCTCTCGCGGGTCATAAAGGTGAGGGCAAACAGATACTCATTCCAGGCAAAAATAAAGGTCAGAATGCCGGTGGTCACCAGGGCGGGCAGGGTCATGGGCAGCACAATGCGCCAGAGCATTTGCACGGTGTTGTAGCCATCGACTCGGGCCGAGTCTTCGAGATCCTTAGGCAACTGCTGAAAGAAGCTGCGCATCACCAAAATGGTTAGCGGCAGGTTGATCGCGGTGTAGGGAATAATCAGCGCCAGGTAGTTGTTGGCCAGCCCCAAGGCTCGCACCACCTCCAGCAGCCCCAAAAACAGCAAAATGTAGGGAAACAGCGTCACCACCAGCACCGTGGCCAAGATGACCTGCTCTCCCGGAATGCGCAACCGGGCCAGGGCGTAGGCCGCTGGCGAGCCCAAGGCCAAGCACAACACCGTAGAGACAATCGACACCAGGGCGCTGTTAAACATGTAGATGTAAAACTGGTTGCGCCGAAACAGATCGATATAGTGATCGAAGGTAAGCTGATCGAGGCCAGGAAAATACACCACTTCGTCAGCGGTGATAGCGGCGTTGGTTTTAACCGAGGTCAGCACCTGCCACAGCACCGGGGCCAGACTAAAGACAACGGTAAAAATCACCGCTGCCCACAGCAGTATCCGCATCCAGGGAATGGTGCGATCGCCCGTCTGGGCCGGGGGAGCAGTGGTTTGAGGAACAGTGGTCATGGGGGGTGGATAGGTAGAGGGTGGAGGGGTAGGGGCAGACCATCGTGTCGGCCCTAGGGGATTGGATGGGTAGGGGCAATGGGTCGGTCCGTAGACCCAGGTGTCTGCCCGTAGGCCAATATCACTCGGCCTTGGCGCGCAGCCGCGACAGGTACAGCCAGGTCAGCCCCACCACGGCAATCAGCACCAAAAACGTCACCGTCACCAGGGCGGCCCCGTAGCCAAAGTCTAGGTAGCGCATCACGGCGGCATAGATATAGATCGACACCATTTCAGTGGCCCCGCCGGGGCCGCCGCCGGTCATCACCGCAATCAGGTCAAAAATGCCAAACGACTGGGCAAAGCGAAACAGCATGGCAATCACAATCTGCGGCGCGATCAGCGGCAGCGTAATTTGCCGAAAGCTTTGCCAGGGGCTAGCCCCATCGAGGGCGTGGGCCTCGTATAGGTCTTGAGAAATCGACTGCAGCCCCGCCAGTAGCAAAATTGCCACAAAGGAGGTCGTCTTCCATACGTCGGCGGCTATCACCGCCACCATCGCCCAAAACGGCTCTCCCAACCAGTTCACCGGGCTGGCAATCAGCTGCAACCGCAGCAAAATGTCATTCCACACGCCAAACTCGGTATTAAAAATCCAGCGCCAGGCGAGGGCAATTAGAGCGGTAGGCAAGGCCCAGGGCAAAATCGCCACCGTCCGCACCAGCCCACGACCGCGAAAGGCCTGATCGAGGGCGAGGGCAATCACCAGGCCTAAAATCAGCTCAAAGAACAGGGTAAACAGGGTAAATACCGCCGTGTTTCGCATACTCTGCCAAAACCGACCGTCTTGAACCATCAGCACATAGTTGTCTAAGCCGCTAAATACTGGCTCGAGATTGGTGCTGAGATTTTCGGTAAAAAAGCTCAGCCCAAAGGCCCGCAAAATTGGGAAGGCGTAGACCAGCAGCAGCAGCAGCAGCGCCGGAAGAATCAATAGCCAGCCCGTCCGTTGTTCCCGTTGGCGAATGTAGTCTTGGGTCATGGGAGATGAAGAGGTGAGGGGTGGGGGAGGTGGGGAAGTGGGGGAGTGGGGAAGTGGGAGGTGATGAGGAACTATAGGATTGTTACCCCATCACCTCATCAGCCATCGACGCCCAAAACCCGGCGGCTCTCTCCGGCGGCGCGCTCCATGGCCACTTGTGGGGTCATTTGGTTAGAGATAGTGGCGCTCAAGTAGCGCTGCAGAATGTCGGATAGCTGAGCGTACTGCCCCACGGGCGGGCGCGGCACGGCGGTTTCTGCCACCTCTAGCAGCTGCTCAAAGTGGGGAAACTCAGCCAAGACATCGGGATCAGTGAACAGGGCGCGACGGCTAGGCACGTAGGCAAATTCGGTGACAAATTCCTTCATCGGGCCGGGGCTGGTAAAAAATTCCACCACGCGCCAGGCTTCCTCGGGGTGTGGGGTGGTCGCAGAGATACCAAAGCCCCATCCCCCCAGACAGGCCGCAGACTGCTGGCCATCGTCGTGCACCATCGGCCTGAGGCCAATATTGCCCGCCACTGGCGAACCCTCGCGGTTGGCCTCAGCCCACACGTAGGGCCAGTTGCGCAGGAAGGCCGCATTGCCATTCTCAAACTGGCGCAGCGAGTCTTCTTCAATGTAGTTGGTCACCCCCGGCGGAGAGATGCCCTCACCGATCATGGCCTTCATAAACTCGGCGGCCTGGATGCCAGCGGGCTGATCGAGCCCCACTTCTAGGGTGTCTGGGTCAATCCAAAAGCCGCCGTAGCCAGCCACTAACTCCACATAGTTGGTGACAATGCCCTCATACTGCGCCCCTTGCCACACAAACCCCCAGTTCACATCGGTCTGTGCTTGGATAGCTTCGGAGGCGGCAATCAGGTCGCTAAAGGTTTCGGGCGGATCTAACCCCACCTGTTCTAACAGGTCAGTGCGGTAATAGAGCATACCCATGTCTGAGCGAAAAGGCATGCGGTAAAAGCCGCCTTGGTAAAGACCGGCGGCCACATCGGCCTCTAAAAAGTCAGCCAGTTCGGCTTCGCTGACCCGGTCAGACAGGTCTAGTAACCACCCGGCAGCAGCAAATTTAGGAATCCAAACCACATCTGAAAACAGGATGTCGTAGGGCGAGTCACCCAGCAAAAAGGAGGTGGTATAGAGGTTTTCGACCGCGTCGGCGGCATTGGGGCCGCGCACCATCTCAAGGCGAATGTCGGGGTTTTCAGCCATAAACTGATCGGCTAGCCCCTGCATTTGCTCGGCTTCTACGGCCCGCACCAAAAATGAGATGGTGACGGGCTGCTGAGCCCTGACAGTGACCCCTAAGAGAATAACCCCAGCGGTCACCGCCAGGGCCAGCGCGATTAGACCCAGCTTTTTCAAGCCGAGGTGAAAAAATTTGGCAAAAGTTCTTTTAATCAAGGTTCAGCCCGGAAAACTAACGCTCCCAGGCTGGCCACAAGACTTGCACTCGTTGCAAACGCCGAACCCTTGAGATTCGGTATTGGCTTACCCAGGCAGATCAATCAAACCGGAAGCCAAAGGCCCAAACATCTACCTAGAGAAAGATTTATGGCTGGGCTGGGCCTGGTTGCAGCGGTGCCGGGGAATTGTCGGGCGCAAAGGGATCGACGCCCTGGGGCGCAAAGGGATCGCCACCGGGAAAATCCTCAAACCCATCATCAAATCCGTCTGGGAACCCGTCGAAGGAATCTTGAGGAAACCCGTCGGGCAGGTCTTCAGGGGAGTCGATCGATGGCCCCAGGGTCTGATCGCGGGGCAGGGTAGCCAGGGCCACGCGGCTGCCGCCCACATCTCGCAGCTCGTCGAGCACGTTGATCACATCTTCGTAGCGGGCGTCGCGGGAGGCATAGAGCACAATCAGACCGCCGGGGTTGGTCTGGATAAACTGGCTCAGCACGTCTCTCAGCACCGCCATGGGCACCGGCTGCTGGTCGAGGTAGACCTGCCCAGAGCCGTCGATGCTGACGAAGACGCGATCGCTACCCTGACCAATTTGGCCTGGCAAGGGTGCGCCCGTGTTGGCCGCAGGCAAGTCTAGGTCGATGGCCTGCTGGCGGGTAAGCCCCACCGCCGCCAAAATAAAAAAGGTCAGGATGCAGAAGATCACGTCGATCAGGGGAATGATCTCCAGGCGCACATCCTGGGCTGGGGTGTCGAGTAGATCGATTTTCATGGCGAAGGCATCTCAGTGGACAGTATGCCGCTGGGGCTAGCCGAAGTGGGATCACTCAGGGGGGGTGGGGTTTCAGGAGCGGCCCCAGCCACTGGGGGCAGACCGTGATCTCTGGCCCAGCTTTGGCGGTAGAGCAGCTCTAGCTCGCTGCCCGCCTGGCGAAACATCTTAGCCTGACCAAAGACAAACCCCTGAAACAGGCGATAGAAGGCCATGGCAATAATGGCAATGATCAGACCGGCAGCGGTGCTGATCAGCGCTTCTCGAATACCGAGGGAGGTGCCAGCGGCGGCGTCGCCACTGCCCAGGTCGCTCAGCCGCAGCGACCCCAGGGAGTTGATCAGACCGAGCACCGTGCCCAGCAGACCCAGCTGGGGAGCCAGACCAATCACTGCCTCCAAAATTTTGTCGCCTCGGCTCATAGTCACCAACTCTTCGTTGGCTGAGGTCTCAAGCGCCAGGCGAAACACCTCGGGGTCTGGGGATTGCAGCTTGAGCGGCGCAGACAAAAACCGCCCCATCGGCAGCCCCTC
Source organism: Leptolyngbya sp. DLM2.Bin27 (assembly GCA_007694115.1). Lineage (GTDB taxonomy): Bacteria > Cyanobacteriota > Cyanobacteriia > Phormidesmidales > Phormidesmidaceae > Nodosilinea. The sequence goes on from RECJ01000167.1 coordinate 33,104, forward strand.
TGATCGGTAGGCAATGGCGGCGGCGGCGGCCCAGTCGCGGCGGGCGGCCTCGAGCACCCGCCCAGACACCTCACGCTCGCGAGTTAAAATTCGCGACCAAAACCAGATGCGCTCCAAAATGGTGCCCACGGCCAAGATCGAAAGTAGGAGTAGCGGCCACATGGCAATGCCGCCACTGGCAAATAGCTCGGGTATGTTCACGGGAGTCCTCCTGTCACCACCGGGTCTAGCTGTTAGCGTTAGAGAGCGCAGCCCGGCTCCGGCAAAGCATAACAATTGTAGTGATTTTGGGTGCGCTTCAACATTGCCGAGGCAATTCTGTTGCCTAGGAAACAGCAATCGCCCCAGGGGCAGCTATTTAAGCATCGCATCTAAGATGAGATCGGCCGTGCGCTGGCAGACCCCCGGCGGCCCCAGCGCTTGGCGCATGTTGGCGTAGCCCGCCCGCATGGCCTGCCGGGCTGACGGATTTTGCAGCAGCTCTAGGGCGGCGGCGGCGATCGCCTCGGGGGTTGCCTGCCACTGCAAAAACTCTGGCACCACGGCTTGGTTGACCACCAGATTGACCGGCGACACAAAGGGCGCGTCAAACTTCAGCAGGTAGTAGCCAATCCGGGCGCTGACGGGGTTGATCCGGTAGGCCACGACCTGGGGCACATCCATCAGGGCAATTTCGAGGTTGGCGGTGCCCGACTTGGTAATCGCCAGATCGGCGGCGGCAATGGCGGCCTGGCTGCCTTGATCGATCAACTGCCCCCGCAGCCCATAGTCGGCTAGCCCCTGCTCTAGGCTGGCCCGCAGGGTCGGAATCGACACCGGCAGCAGAAAGGTGACCTCGGGGCAATGGGCCTGGATGATCTGGGCCGCTTGCAGCAGCACCGGCAGCAGGTATTTCACCTCCTGCTGGCGGGAGGCGGGCAGCAGGGTGACGATCGTGGCCTCGGCCTCTAGCCCCAGCTGCTGCCGGGCGGCGGCTCGGTCGGCAGGGCCGGGGTAGCGGTCGACCAGGGGGTGCCCCACCCAGGTGGCGTCAGCCCCGTAGCCCTGGTAGTAGTCGGCCTCGGCTTTGAAGATTGACAGCATGCGATCGCAGCACTGCACCAGCTTGCGCGTGTCGTTCGCAGAGGCCGACCACACCCACTGCTGGGGGGCAATGTAGTAGATCACCGGCACCTGGGGGTGCTGGGTTTTGAAATATTTGCCCATGGCCAGGTTGGGGCTCATGTAGTCGATCAGCACCGCCACATCGGGGGGCTGGGCGTCGATCGCCCGCTTGGCCACCTGTTGCAGCCGCAGCGTGGGCAGCAGGTAGGGCAGCGCCTCAAAAATACCCACCGAGCCAATACCCGTGGTCTCGCCCACCAGGGTAGCCCCCGCCTGGGCCATGCGGGGGCCGCCTAGGGCGGTGATATCGAGGGTGAGATGGCGATCGCCCGCCCGGCGATGCAGGGCCTCAATCAACAACGCCCCCTGCAAATCGCCCGACACCTCACCCGTGCTGATAAAAACCCGCCGCACATCCTGGGCGGCTGTCTCCTGGGCGGCTGTCATGCTTGACCTCGCCCTGGGCTACTCATCATCACTGTGCTTCGTCCAGCGTCGTCCTGGGGTCAGGCCCCGGCGATCGCTCTGCTGAGCCGCCCGCAAAAAATCGCTAAAGTGGCGCACCAGGTCATTGCTGCCCCCCTGGTCGAGCTTCGCCACCGCATCGCTAAACGATTCGCCCGATCGATAGACCTGCCGGTAGGCCTGCTTCAGCTCCCGGTATACCTGGGGGTCAGCGGTCAGCCCCGCCCGCTGCAACCCCACCTGGTTCAGGCCTCGCACCTGGGCCGGGTTGCCGTTGACCAGGGTAAAGGGCGGCACATCGCGATCGATCCGGCTGAGGCCGCCGATCATCACCAGGCGACCAATATGCACAAACTGGTGCACCCCCACCATGCCGCTGATCCGTGCTCCCGCCTCGACATAGACATGCCCCGCCAGGGCCACCGAGTTGGCAATGATCACCTGGTCTTCCACCACGCAGTTGTGGGCCACGTGGGAGTAGGCCATCAGCAGGCAGCTGTTGCCCACCTGGGTCAAACCGCCCGCATCGGTGGCCCGGTTGATGGTGACGCACTCGCGAATCAAGTTGCGATCGCCAATTTCCACCCGGCTCATCGACCCGTCGTACTTTAAATCCTGCGATTCTAGCCCGATGCAGGCCCCCGGAAAAATGCGGTTTTGCGCCCCAAGGGTGGTCTGGCCATCAATTACGACATGGGCACCGATCTCAGTGCCGGGGCCAACTACAACCTGCTCGCCAATCACCGCGTAGGGGCCAACCTTCACCGTCGGGTGCAGCTGCGCGCCAGCGTGAATCACTGCCGTGGGATGAATCAGGGTAGTCAACGGCCCGCCTCCAGAACCCAGGGTTTGCAACATAGACACATGCTCCACTTATCTCTCCGGGGGAGTAAAATCGACCACCGAAAACATTAAATCGCCCTCACAGGCCAGCTGACCATCGACCTCGGCCCGGCCCCGCATTTTGCCAAACCGCAGCCGTTTGAGCGCCAGCAGCTCAACGGTGATAATCAGCTGATCGCCGGGCACCACCGGCCGCCGAAACCGCACCTTGTCGATCCCGGCAAACACGCACAGGCCTTTAACATTGGGAATTTGCGACAGCACTATACCGCCCACCTGGGCCATGGACTCGATAATCAGCACCCCCGGCATAATGGGCCGCCCAGGAAAGTGGCCCTGGAAGTGGGGTTCATTGAAGGACACGTTCTTGATCCCTGTGGCCTGCTTTGAGGGCACATAGTCAATGATCCGGTCGACCAGGGCGAAGGGATAGCGATGGGGCAGCAGCGCATAGATTTCTTCAGCGCTGAATTCAGTTTTGGCAGGCGCAGCTAGCACCGGCTCTGCCGCAGCAGAGTCAGGGGCAGAATTTGCAGAACTAGGGGAAGTTACGTCAATCACGATGGGTGGTTTAGGAGTCTACGTGAGCCGCTTGGGCCAGCGCTGGGCAGAGTCAATGGGCCAGGGTAGCAGCAGAGCGGCAAAAATTTTGTCTAGCTTGATTTTGCCACTAGAGGGTACCGTCGCCATAGGTCAAAGCAGAAACCAGGGCGATCGCCAGCTCGCCGTGCAGACGGTGGCTAGCCTTGTAGGCTACCACGTGGGCGATGGGCAGGCTGCCCAGGAGACTGAGATCGCCGATTAGATCCAGCATTTTGTGGCGGGCGGGTTCATTGTCAAACCGCAGGGGTGGGTTGAGCCAGCCCTGCTCGCCACAGACCAGGGCATTGTCGAGGCTACCCCCCCGAATTAGGCCGCTAGCCCGCAGCTGATCTACCTGGTGGGCCAAACCAAAGGTGCGGGCCGGGGCCACCGCCGTAGCAAAGCCTGTGGGGCCGAAGGGCGCAGCGGCGGGCGACCAGCTAAACCACTGGTTACCAATGGCGGCCACCTCAAAATCAATGCCGTAGGTAAATCGCATCGTCGGAGCCGGAAACGCCGCCACAAAGGCATCATCGTGGTACACCGACAATGGCCGACTCAGGCGGGCCACCGAGCGCGGCCATCCCTGGGGCCGCCGCCCCGCCTGACAAATCGCCTCAACCCAGCCCAGGGCCGACCCATCCAGCAGCGGCAGTTCGGGGCCAGCTATGTCAATCTGCACATTGTCGATGCCCAACCCGGTCAAAGCCGCCAGCAAGTGCTCTACCGTGCGCACCGAGGCTGCCCCCTGGCGTAGCTCGGTGGAGAGCACAGTGGGATTGATTGCCTCTAGGGTGGCGGGGATCACAGGCTGCCCCGGCAAGTCGGTGCGCACAAAGTAGCGCCCCTGCCCCGGATCTGCCGGCTTGAGGGTAACCGCAGTGGTCGCCCCAGAATGTAGCCCCACCCCCTGCCGCTCCACCGAGCTAGCCAGGGTGGCCTGCTCAGTCAAGTCGTCCCAGCCCGCTAGCATAGCGGTATCAAGGCCTGCTTGCACCATTTAGAAGCGCTCCCCAAAGCCAAAGTGAATCCGGCCCTGGCCTTGGTCATTGAAGCCATAGTCAACCCGCAGGGGGCCGAGGGGGGTCGACAACCGCACCCCAGCGCCATAGCCGATACCGCTGCCGGGCTTACCCCGCGACGGGCCAGGGGCACCGGGCACCGCACTGCCGCTGCCCAGGTCGGTACCAAAATCTAGAAACAGCGCCCCGCCCAAAAACGCCAACAGTGGAAAGCGATACTCAGCGGTGAACTGGGCGTAGCTGCGGCCGCTGCCCACCTCGCCTTCGTCGTAGCCGCGAATGGAGTTGGTACCCCCCAGGGCAAAGGCCTCGTAGGGAGGCACATTGCCCACAATGGTGCCCAGCTGAGCGTTGAGGGCTAGCGCCTGCGGCCCCTCAGCAAGATTCAGCAGGCTGAGGGGAATGTAATAGCTGTAGCTGCCCCGCAGCCGGTTCATAAAAATGCTGCCCCGGCCCAGGGGCACCGACTGCTCGGTGTTGAGGCGCAGAATGCTGCCGCTGGTGGGGTTAAACACATCGTTGCGGCGATCTAGGGTGGCGCTGAGCGGAAATGTCCACAGGTCATCGATCCCGGTGCCGCTGGCGGTCAGAGGGTTGCCAGCGGCATCTACGGCATTGAGTTGTCCACTAAAGTCGCGGGCCGACACGTTTTGAAACAGGGTGCCAGCCGCTACCGTCCAGCCGTCGGCCAGGGGGCGGCTGAAGGTAATGCCAGTGCCCACGCGACGAATGCGGGTGCGGTCACCGTTGGGCAAGTTGATCGGAGTGGGGCCACCTTCAAAGTTGAGGTTGTTGGCCAGGCGGGCAAAGGCTGTGGCCGTGTAGGAGGTGCGAAAGGGGTCGCCCGCAATCCAGGGGTCGGTAAAAGACAGATCAAACAGAATGTCGCGGGTGCTGAGCTGGGCCTCGGCGCTAAACTTTTGGTTGTTGCCGCCAAAGTTGTCTTGCCGAAAGCTGACGGTGCCAAACAGGTCGCCGGTAAAGTTAAACCCGAGGCCAGCGGCTACCGAGCCGGTGTTGCGCTCGGCCACGTTGACAATCAGCGACACCTTGCGGGGGTCATTGGGAGCCGGTTCTAGCCCTGGCACCACATCTTCAAAGATTTGTAGACCAAAGACCCGCTGAAAGTCGCGCTCGATAATGTTTTGGTTGAACACATCCCCCGGCTGGGTTTGAAACTCGCGGGTGATGATAAATGGCCGGGTGCGCCCCTGCACCGGGTTGCCGTCGTCGTCTACGGTCTGACCGAGGTCGTTGATGTAGCGCACTTCAATGGTTTCGATCACCCCTTCGGCGACCTCTAGGGTGACTACCCCCTGGGGTGACACCTGGGGCGCGGCAATCACCTGAGCCAGGACAAAGCCCTGGCTTTGATACCACTGATTGAGTTCTAGAATGCCTTCTTGAAAGTCAATCAGGTTGATGATCTGGCCTCTTTGACCAGCAAAGATATCGTCGACGACGGCTTGGGGCAAGACGTCATTGCCCCGCACTCGCACATCAGTCAGCACTGGGTTGGGCTGCACCACAAAGGTCACGCGCACGCCCAAATCGGTGTCTTCGGGCCGGGCATCGACATCGGCAAAGAAGCCGGTGGCGAAAATGCTGTTGATGTCTTGCTGAAGCTGGGTGCGCGTGGTCGTGCGCCCAGCCTGGGTTGTAATCACGCTGTAGACCAGGTTTTCAAGGGCGGGGTCGAGGTCACCGCGACTGGGCTGCACCAGCACCTCAGCCACCAGCACGCGGGGCTCTTCGGCCTCAGCGGCCGGGGGGGCGGGGGTGCCATTCGCCGGTTCGCCAACGGTTCCCTCAGGTTCGGGTGCTACGGGCTGGGGCTGCTGGGCCGGAGCGGGCTGGGCCGGAGCGGGCTGGGGCTGGCTGCGGCGCTGTACGGCCCCGTCCAAAATGCGCTGGGCCTCTTCAGGCGTGATCTGACGCTGGGTGCTGGGGGTCTGGCTCAGCTGAGTCCCCTGGGCGGCGGTGGCTGAGCCTGGCGTTGCAGCGGGCGTTGCGATGGAGGCGGCCAGGGGTTGATTGGACGACAATTCACCGGAGCGGTTGACGGTGGCCACGCCCCGGTCGACGGCGCGATAGTCGTCAATGGCTCCCTGAAGGGTTTCGGCCACGGGGCTAGGCAAGCCCTCAGACTGCCCCAGGTCACGGTTGAGCACCCTCGGTTCGTCGTCAGAGCCGCTGAGGTCTAGGGCAGATTGAGAAGCAGCGTTGAGGTCATGGCCAAGGTTGGCGTCGAAATTGGCGTCGAAATTGGCGGCAGGGCCAGACTCTGAACCAGACTCAGCTCCAGACTCTGAACCAGACTCTAATAGGAGGTCTGGATTGGCTTGGGCTGGAGCAACCGCTAACCCCACCAGACCGGAGGCCGCTAAAACCACTAAGAACTTAGGAGATACCCGCATCTAAATCACACCTGCTAAACACGTCCACACACCAATCAAGAGCCTGTTTCCCAGACATAGAGCCAGAAACCTGCCCTGGGGCGGGCCGTTGCCCCACAATCGGACAAATTCTACCGCATTGATGGCGCTAATTCTTGGTCGATTGTGCCGCTACCCGTTCTAGCACCCGCTGGTAGGCGGCTTCTACTTGGCCGAGGTCTTGTCGAAAGCGATCTTTGTCGAGCACCCGCTGAGTTTCGTCGTCGGTAGATTGATCCCAGAGGCGGCAGGTATCGGGGCTGATTTCGTCGCCCAACAAAATCTGCTGCTGGGCATCAAGGCCAAACTCAAGCTTAAAATCGACCAGAGTAATGGCGCAGCCCATGAAAAAATCCGTCAGGATTTGATTGATGTTGAGGGCAAGACGGCGCAGAATGTCGATCTGTTCCTCGGTGGCGAGGGCCATGGCGCGGATGCGATCGCAGGTCAGCAGCGGGTCGCCCAGATCGTCATTCTTGTAATAAAACTCCACCAGCGGCGGCTCTAATCGCTGGCCCAACGGCAACCCGGTCTGTTTGCAGAGACTGCCCGCCGCCAAATTTCTCACCACCACTTCGAGCGGAATGATCTGCAACGCTTTGACCCGCATCTCGCGATCGCCCGTGGTCTCTAGCCAGTGGGTGGCAATGCCCGCCGCCCCTAACTGCTGAAACAAATAGGTCGAAACAGCGCAGTTGATCCGACCCTTATCGACAATTTGCCCCCGCTTTTGGGCGTTAAAGGCGGTGGCGTCGTCTTTAAAGTAGGTGAGCAACACCGCCGGGTCGTCGGTGGCGTAGATGATTTTGGCTTTGCCTTCGTAGAGTTTTTCGCCAGTGGCCATGGTTGATCGGCGGAATCAGAGCCACACCATAGTAGCGCCCTGGGTCGATCCTGAGTTTGCGCTGTGGGACACCCCCCGGTTCACCGCTGCGCTGTACTCTGGATGAAGTAACTGTAATCACCGCGCAACGCCCCATGGCCACCATCAACGACAACTACCTCAAGCTCAAAGCGGGCTACCTGTTTCCTGAGATTGCCCGCCGGGTGAGCGCCTTTGCCGAGGCCAATCCCGACGCCCCGATCATTAAGCTGGGCATTGGCGATGTGACTGAGCCGTTGCCCGAGGCCTGCCGTGCCGCCATGGTTGAAGCGGTAGAGGATATGGGCGATCGCAGCAGCTTCAAAGGCTATGGCCCCGAGCAAGGCTACGGCTGGCTGCGCGAAAAAATCGCCCAGCACGACTTTCAGGCTCGCGGCTGCGACATCGACGCCAGCGAAATCTTCATCTCCGATGGCTCTAAGTGCGACTGCGGCAACATTCTCGACATTTTTGGCAGCGACAACTCTATCGCCGTCACCGACCCGGTCTACCCGGTCTATGTCGACACCAACGTGATGGCAGGCCACACCGGCCCTGCCAACGACAAGGGCGAATATGGCGGCCTCACCTACCTGCCGATCAGCGCTGAAAACGCCTTCACCGCCAGCATTCCCAACGAAAAAGTCGATCTAATCTACCTCTGCTTCCCCAACAACCCCACCGGGGCGGTGGCCAGCAAAGAGCATCTGCAAGCCTGGGTCAACTACGCCCGCGCCCACGGTTCGATCATCCTGTTTGACGCCGCCTACGAAGCCTTTATCACCGACCCGGCCATCCCCCACTCGATCTACGAGATCGAGGGGGCCAGAGAGTGCGCCATTGAGTTTCGCTCGTTTTCTAAGAATGCGGGCTTTACCGGCACCCGCTGCGCCCTCACCGTGGTGCCCAAAACCCTGATGGGCAAGGCGGCTGACGGCAGCGATGTCGCCCTCTATGGCCTGTGGAATCGGCGGCAATCCACCAAGTTCAACGGCGTGTCGTACATTGTGCAGCGGGGGGCCGAGGCGGTCTACTCCCCCGAGGGCCAGGCCCAGATCCGCGCCCTGATCGATTTTTATATGGAAAACGCCCGCATCATTCGCGAGCAGCTGACTGCGGCGGGCATTGCCGTCTACGGCGGCGTCAACGCCCCCTACGTCTGGGTCAAGACCCCCGGCGACTTGACCAGCTGGGACTTTTTTGACAAGCTGCTGCACAGCTGCCACGTGGTCGGCACCCCCGGATCGGGCTTTGGGGCCGCAGGGGAAGGCTACTTCCGAATTTCGGCCTTTAACAGCCGCGACAACGTCAACGAAGCCATGCGCCGCGTCACCGAAAAGTTTCGGGTCTAGGAGATCTCTGGCAAAGCCGATCCTCCGATGTCGGGGCGCAGAGCCTGCGCCCTCGGGAGAGTGCTCAATTGCTTCGGATATCTCTCAGAGTATGCCAACTTTAAGGCGACTTCTGGAAAACTTTCCACCTAATGGTGGGCAGTGCCCACCCACCCCTGTCAAGGTGAGGCAGATTTAGGGGGCAATCCCTCGAATTGGCCGCTGAGCCTAGGACTGAAGTCCAAGGCTCAAAGCCGAAATCCTCTGAAGAGGATTGTGGGCCATCTGCCGCAGTCTGCTTTAGCAGACTTTTGCTATGAGCCAGGGAGTTCACTCCCTGGTGGTTGTGGCTGGAGTCCCTTAGCCTATGGGCATTTCGGGAATAGTTTAGCCACCTTGACAGGGCTGGCAGTGCCCACCCTACGGTGGCTACTGCCGGCCCGCGCAAAACCTACGCCTTTGTTTGTTGCCGTCAACTGCTGCAAGATGATGCGAATCGTCCAGTGTGAGCCAGAACGCCATGGAGAAAAGATTCTAGCGCTCTTGAATGATGCCATTCTCAATTCTACGGCGCTTTATGATTACAAGCCTCGAACCTCTGAGATGATGACTGAGTGGTTTAACGCCAAGATCAAGGGAAATTTTCCTGTGATCGGGATTGAGAATGAGTCAAGTGACCTGATGGGTTTCGGCAGTTAAGGCACCTTCAGGGCGTGGCCAGCTTACAAGTATTCGGTCGAGCATTCAGTTTATGTCGATGCCCGTTTTCGGGGTCAGGGCATCGGGAAACGTTTGCTGCAAGAACTAATCGCCGCCGCGCAGGAGCAAAATTATCATATTCTCGTAGCAGGTATTGACACTACCAACTCAGGGAGTATCCACCTTCACGAGAGTCTAGGCTTTATTCACTGCGGCACTATTCGACAAGCTGGTTTCAAGTTTGGCCGATGGCTAGATCTGGCCTTCTATCAGTTGCTGTTGCCTACACCAATTGACCCCACGGATGACTGAGGGCGAATATCGCGCCATTCAGTTCTGCTATTCGCATTCCTCATCTGCAACTTTAAGGAAGCTCGACTATGCTCACCATTGCGCTGCCCAAGGGCGGCATGCTCAAAGACAGCATTCGACTGCTCCAGGCCGTGGGCCTCGACTTTAGCCTGTTTCAAGACAGCGCTAACCGACAGCTGCAAATCACCGACCCCACCGGGCGGGCCAGAGGTCTGCTGGTGCGCGCCCAGGATGTGCCGGTGTATGTGGAGTACGGTCAAGCCCAGCTGGGCATCGTGGGCTACGACGTGCTGCGCGAGAAAAAACCTGTGGTGGCCCACCTGGCCGACCTGGGCTTTGGCGGCTGCCGCCTGTCGGTGGCGGTCAAGTCCAGCAGCCCCTACCGCTCGGCCCTCGATCTGCCCGCCCACAGCCGGGTGGCCTCTAAGTACGTCAACAGCGCCCGCGACTACTTTCAGAGTCTCGATTTGCCGGTGGAAATTGTGCCGCTCTACGGCTCGGTTGAGCTAGGGCCAATCACCGGCATGTCAGAGGCCATTGTCGATCTGGTTTCGACCGGCAAAACCCTGAAGGAAAACAACCTGATGGAGCTAGAGGTGCTCTACCTCAGCACCGCCCGGCTGATTGCCCACCCGCTCAGCTATCGGGTCAACCCCTACGAGTTAAAGGGCTGGATCGATCAACTGCGCGATCAGACCGAGGCAGTGGCGGTCTAGGTCATCTCCTGCGGGCTGCTCTGCTGGCAGCGGATGGTTGAGTGCGATCGCACTCAACCATCCCCCTAGCCATCCCCTTGGCAATCCCTCTGAAGTGATAGACGCTGGGGCTAAAAATTTGTCACAGTAGGTATATCGGTACAGACAATTTGTGTATCGATGCGATGTATTGACCGCTGCCGCTGTCGGCAACCACGCTAGCGTTTAGACCATGCGGGCGGCCCCTGGGCGGCCTGCCGGAGCAAGTCACGTCGGGCACCTCAGCTAGCTGAGAGGTCACCGTCCTCGGGGTAGCCGGTGGGCCTAGATTGAGGCTCTAGGTGGAAGCGGTAATCGCGCGATTGCCAGCAGCTTTAAGGTGACTGGCAGCCACCAGCCCCCGGCGAATTTTGGAGAAACCGTTTGACTTCACCACAGGCAAAACCGGAGCTGACTTTCTGGCAGCTCTGGAATATGAGTATTGGCTTCTTTGGCATTCAGTTTGGCTGGGGATTGCAGATGGCCAATACCAGCGCCATTTTTGAGCACCTGGGGGCCGATGCCGATCAAATTCCGATTCTGTGGTTAGCGGCCCCGATCACCGGGCTGATCGTGCAGCCGATCATCGGCAACCTCAGCGACAACACCTGGGGGCCATTGGGTCGCCGTCGCCCTTACTTTCTAGTCGGTGCGATCTTGGCCTCGCTGGCGCTGCTGTGGATGCCCAATGTTGGCAGCCTCTGGATGGCCGTTGGCCTGCTCTGGGTTTTAGACACAGCCGCCAATATTAGCATGGAGCCCTTTCGGGCCTTTGTGAGCGATCTGCTGCCGCCCAAGCAGCGAACCCGGGGCTTTACCATGCAGAGCTTGTTCATTGGCCTAGGGGCGGTGCTCGCCGCCGCCCTGCCGTGGCTGCTGTCCAATGTCTGGGGGATGCAGGCAAGTACCGCCAACGACGTACCCCTAGCGGTCAAGATCTCCTTTTACACGGGGGCGGCGTTTTTCCTGGGCACCGTTATGTGGACTGTGTTCACCACCGAAGAGCGGCCCCCCCAGGATATGGAAGCTTTTAAGCAGCAGCAGGAACAGCGGCTGGGAATAACGGCCACGGTTCAAGAAATCACTACCGCTTTTCGCCAGATGCCCACCACCATGCGGCAGCTAGCCTGGGTGCAGGCGTTTAGCTGGCTGGGCATGTACTGCGTCTTTTTGTACTTTCCGCTAGCGGTGGCGCACAATCTGTTTGGTGCCCGTGATGAGTCTTCAGCCCTCTACAGCCAGGGGATTGAGTGGGCAGGGATCTGCATTGCGGCCTACAATGCGGTCTGCTTTGGCACATCGTTTTTTCTGCCTCGGCTGGCGGCGGCGACCAGTCGACCGATGGCCCATGCCCTGTGCCTCACCTGTGGCGGCGTGGGGTTAATTTCGCTCTGGTTTGTGCCATCGCCCCGCTGGGCGCTGCTGCCCATGGTGGGTTTAGGCATCGCCTGGGCTAGCCTCCTATCGTTGCCCTATGCCATGCTGACTGGGGCGTTGCCTGCCCGCAAAGGCGGCATTTACCTGGGCATTTTTAATATGTTTATAGTGTTGCCCGAGATCATGATTTCCCTGGGGCTGGGGTGGGTTATGGACCATCTGCTCGACAACAACCGCTTGCTGGCCGTGGTCTTGGGCGGGGTTTGTTTTTTAATTGCGGTGCCCCTGGCGCTGCGGGTGCGCGAGGCCACGCCATCGTCAGTTCCCGCTGCACTGCTGCAACCCGCTTTAGAATCTGAGGCGGTGTCAAAGTAAGCGATGCAAGTTTTGTCTGTATTCCCTCCCCCCGATTGCCCATCGGCCAACCTGTAGGGGCGAACCGTCGTTCGCCCAGGGGTATCGGGGGTAGCCAAGCAGGATTCGCTATGAGTTGGCGCATCGCTGCGCGGATGCACCCCTAGAGCGATCGCACTTCCTCCAACACCTCAGCCCGCTGCCGCTCAGCGCTCAGCGGCTGGTAGGTGAGCTTAGACACCACCACAAAGGCGATTAAACCCAGCAGCGGGCTAATCAGCGTGGGAAACCCGTCAAAGTCGAGGGTGAATAGGTCGTTGGGAACATACAGCAGCGTGTTGTCGACTCCAAACATGGTCGGCATCAGGCTAAAGAACACCAGCCGGGTGAGCGACCCCACCGCAATGCAGGCCAGCGCCCCCTGGCGAGTGGCCCGGGGCCAAAACAGCCCGCCAATCAGCGGCACCACCAGCCCGGCAAAGCTCATGTCAAAGGCCAGCAGCAGCAGCACCCCAGTCTGGGGCACCCGCAGACCCAGCACCACGCCTAGCACCGTAATCACCACCGCCATCAGCCGGGTAATCAGCAGCAGGCGATCGCCCCCCGCCCCGTGGGCCGTGGCGTGGCGAATGCCCATCACATTGTGGGCCAGCACCGACGAGGTGCCCAAAATTGCGCCATCGGCAGTCGACAGCGACGCCGACAAAATCGCCGCCAGCACCAGCAACCCCAGCAGCGGCGGCACCACTCCCTGAAGCATGGCAAACAGCACCGGCCCATCGGCGACAATGCCCGCCTGGCTGAGAATGCCCCCGGCCCCCAGGGCAATAATCGAAAACGGAATGCCAATAATTAAGGTGCCAGCGGAGGCAAAAAAGCAGGCTTTCTGGGCAGTCTCGGGGCTATCAGCGGCAAAAATGCGGGCCATAAAGTCGATCGCCACCATGTTGCCAAACCCCAGGGCAATGATGCTGGCCCAGTTGATCGCCGCCCCCGACTCCACGGCGGTGAGCTGATCGAGCGCCCCTGGCCCCATGCCGGGGTCAACGGTGAGGCCAAAGTTACCCAGCACAAAAAACAGCAGCCCCCAGGCCCCCACCAGGGCAATCAGCACCTGAATAAAGTCGGTATAGGCCACCGCAAACAGCCCCCCCGACACGGTGTAAACCAGTACCAGCAGCGCCAGCAGCGTCACCCCGCCCACATAGCTAGTGCCCAAGAAGCTTTCGAACATAAAGCCCCCAGCCACCAGGTTGCCCGCCAGCAAAAACGAGAAACTGACGCACATAATGCAGGCGGCAATTACCTCCACCGTGCGGCCATACTTAACGCGGTAAAAGTCAGGAATGGTAATTAACCCCATACGGTTCATGGGTTTAGCTAAAAATAAGCCGGTGAGAAACAGGCAAAGTGATAAACCGATGGGCAGCGCTGCCCCCGCCCAAAAGCCAAATTCTGACGTTAGGTCGGTATTGCCCAGGGTGGCATTGGAGTCGACCGACTGGGCCATCAGGGTAGCGGCAGCTAGGGGCAGAGACAGCCCTCGACCCGCCACCAAAAAGTTGACGCTATCGCCCTTGATTTGCTGAGAAGCCCACACCCCAATGCCCAGCGTGCCGAGCAAAAAAGCAATGATGCCGTAGGAAAACACACTATGTTCCATTGTTCTAGGCTCCTGACCTATAATTCACGACCATCGCGCAGCTAGCTACTACAAAGCCCGAGAGTAAAATGCAGGTTCACCTCAGAACTGCATTTTTCCTCCCGGGCTTTTATCCCTCCGTGAACCGGGCCAACAGTGCCCAGCTGCATCTCTCGGACCAGTCACCCAGCGGCTAAAAGGCTTAGCTTGAACTGAGTCGGAACCCTAGATGCCAATGCTCTCAATTTTTTTGGCTAGGTTTTTAGCTAGAGCAAATACCCTGTTTGCTGTGCAGCCTATCTGGCCCACCGATAGGAACCAAGGGCACAGAAACAGTGAACCTTGTGCCTAGGTGTATCAATTGTTAGAAGGGACACAGGTATCAACCAATACGGTTGCCCCAGCAGAATGTCAGCGTTTCATTACTTGCTGGTAGTACTGGCTGGTGGTAGTACTGGCTGGCAGCCCTAGGGCAACTCCTGTGGAGGTATGGAATGTGGATGCGGTCTAATGCATCCCTGGGACAGCGGCCCCCCAGTCGGGTGCCCGAGCTACCGATGGCGCTTCACGTAGGATGGAAAGCGTTGCATTCTGACCTGGCCCATGTTTATCAACTACATCACCCTCATGCTGATCAATCTGGCGGCTGGGCTGGTGCTGCTGGCAGACTTTGTCTATCGCGGTCTAGACGGGGGCAATCTCAAGCGCTGGGTACCGGGCTTTGGGCTGGTGGGGGCGATCGCACTGGTCACCGGCCTGCACATGACCCTGACCTGGCCCGTACCCGGCAGCTTCAACATTTCCTTTGGCGAAACCACGGTGCTGTTTGGGGCGCTGTATGTGGCCACGGCCATCGCCATGGCCCAAGGGTGGGATTTGCTCTCGCTGGCGATCTACGCCTGCTTTGCGGGCCTGACCTCGGTGCTGATTGGCCTCCGGATTATCAGCCTGGGCCAAACTCAACAGCCCCTGGTCGCCGGGCTAGGGTTTATTTTGACCGGGCTGGGCGGCGTGTTCGCTGCGCCGACCCTGGCCTACCTGCGCGGCAGTAGAGGCTGGCGCACCCTGGGAGCGTTGGTGCTGCTGCTGGCGGCGCTGGTGTGGGCGATCATCGGCTATCGCGCCTTCTGGGGCCACCTAGACGGCTTCAGCGATTGGCAACCGCCGACCATGGGGGTTCAGCCCCAGGATTAGACGGTTCTAGGGCGGGAAGGCGGAAGGCGGAAGGCGGAAGGCGGAAGGCGGAAGGCAGAAGGCGGAAGGCGGAAGGCGGAAGGCAGAAGGTAGAAGGCGGCAGGGGGATTCTGGGTCACAGTGGAGTTTCCGCCTGGGCAGGGGTGGTTAGGTCTCTGCCAGCGGAAACCCAGATCGGCCTGAACACCAGAGCAGAGATAAAAAGTCCTGGGTGAGGCTCTTGTCTCTGCCAAGTGTCTGCTAAACTTACAAAGAACTACTCTTTGGAAGCGTGGCTGAGTGGTCGAAAGCGCCTCCCTGCTAAGGAGGTAGGGGAGTAAACCTTCCCTCGTGGGTTCAAATCCCACCGCTTCCGTATTTTGAGCGTCAGCAAAGGCCAGGTGTGACTAGATCACATCTGGCCTTTGTTTATGTTCTTTACCCCTGGCGAAGACCTATTTTGACAGTACAGGCATACTTTGGGGTTATCTATACTGTAGGCGGGGGTCAGTGGTGCCGATGAACCGATGCTTCCCAAGCACATCTGCCTGAAAAGTTTTCTGAGCTACCGCGATGGCAGCCTCGACTTTAGCGGGCTGCATAGGGTCGGCGTAGCCGGATTTGCCTGCACCCTCACCGTTACCCACCTGCCCCACGGCCGTGCCGCCTTTCAGCCTCGCATCGACGTCGCCCAGACCGCCCACGGATCACAGCTCTCCCTCTCGGCCTAAAACGAGGGCCCAAAACGGGGGCAAGGCTGCCTCATCGGTGTAAACGGCTCTCAGACTTTCGTTAACATTCTTTTTAGATTTTAAGAATTTCGCCCTCGAAAACCCCAAAAATATGTCTCGTGGAATGCAATCTATCCCCGTCAATCGCTCTAACCTGTTGGAATGTGGCCCCGTCTAGGCAGCGCCACCTGAGTATTAATAACCATTCACGATTGGCTTCATAAATGTTACAGTTGTTTACATAAAAGATTAATAACACTTCAACCATGAACATTGTTGGATTCCTCATCGAAGTCGGCGTAGCTGTGGTAGCGGCTGGCTGGCTGCTGCGTCGCCGTGCCGAAGAAGCCGCCCTTGAAGCCGAGCCGATTCCAGTTCCGGTGCGCTCTCGCCGCTAATCTCTAGGCTGCACCAGGCAGACTGCAATGGGGGATGGCTGATTAGAGCTATCCACTTGCTCGAAGTTCCTTCTAGAGTTTGTTCCTGGGCTACTGGGCTCTGAACGTTCCGCCGTCGCTATTCCATCACTTTGCCGATTTATGAGAACTGTGCAAAACTCTACAGACCTGGTTCGTACTTACCTGAAAGAGATTGGTAAAGTGCCCCTGCTCACCCACGAAGAAGAGATCGTGCTGGGTAAGCAGGTGCAGAAGCTGACCGCCCTAGAGCTAAAGCGAAAAGACCTCGAAGAAACCGCAGGCCATGGGTTAAACCTGGAGCAGTGGGCCGAGGCGGTAGACGTACCCCTGAGCGACCTGAAAAAGATCGTGCGCGACGGCAGCCTGGCCAAGCGCAAGATGGTCGAAGCTAACCTGCGTTTGGTGGTGTCGGTCGCCAAGAAATATATCAAGCGCAACGTCGATCTGCTCGACCTGATTCAGGAGGGCACCATCGGCATGCAGCGGGGGGTCGAAAAGTTTGACCCCACCAAGGGCTATCGGTTCTCTACCTACGCCTACTGGTGGATTCGTCAGGCGATTACCCGCGCGATCGCAGAAAAAAGCCGCACCATTCGCCTGCCCATCCACATCACCGAAAAGCTCAACAAGCTCAAAAAAGCCCAGCGCACCCTCTCCCAGCGCCATGGCCGGGCCGCCACCATGGCCGAGCTAGCCATCGAGTGCGATCTCACCGTCAAACAGGTGCGCGACTACCTCGAAAAGTCTCGCCAGCCCCTGTCTCTCGACCTCAAGGTGGGCGATAACCAAGACACCGAGCTAGGCGAATTGCTCGAAGACGATGGCCCCTCACCCGAAGACTTTGCCACCCAGGTAGCGCTGCGCCAAGACCTAGAGCGGCTGATGGGCGACTTGACCGCCCAGCAGCGAGAGGTGCTGGCCCTGCGGTTTGGCCTCGCCGACGGCAAGACCATGACCCTGGCCAAGATCGGCGATATGCTCTCGATCAGCCGCGAGCGGGTGCGCCAGATCGAGCGCGAAGCGTTGACTAAGCTACGCAAGCGCCAGTCAGATATCCGCGAATACCTGGCCAGCTAGGGAGCTTTTCTTCCAAAAGCATATGCTCCAGAGCCCCGGTTTCTTGTTCAAAAGCCGGGGTTTTTGGTGGCTCCAAGCTACCGGAAAACTTTGACCTATATTGAACTCATCACATATAGCCCTCAAACTCTTTTAGGGGTTCGTCAAAGTTATCGGGCAGTGGCAAGACAAAGGTGCCTTTCATAGAGCCTGCTAACCGCAAATTTTGAGGAGCCTTGTCTCCTGCGACTGATTGACTGACAAAAGTTTCCCTTGTAGGTTGGGTTGAGGTAACGAAACCCAACACCAGCAACGGTTTCGTTGGGTTACGCTATCGCTAACCCAACCTACGGCAGAATGAGGGTTTCAAGAGTTTTGTCAGTCAATCAGCTCCTGCGATCTCAACTGAACTAGACTTCGTGTAAACAGTGGGTTGCGGTAGATACTGACTTTTTGGGTCATCGGTCATAGTCATAGGGCAATACCTTCGAGCTGAACGTTGCGTAGCAGTGGTCCTTGGCGGGTTGTGAAGCGGGTCTCATCCATAAACAGACAGCCGATAATCTTGTCACTATAGTAAAAAAGACAAGGCTGGGCTTCAGCCAGCAGGTAATGAGACTACCAACCAATGCCTATTCCCCAGGACTCTACAGATTACTATGCGATCTTAAAGGTCACTCGCCTGGCCAGCCTGGCGGCAATCAAACGGTCTTACCGACAGCTAGCCCGCCAGCTGCACCCCGATCTCAACCCTGACGATGAGACGGCGGCAGAGCAGTTCAAAATTTTAAACGAAGCCTACGAGGTGCTTTCAGATAGTGCAAAGCGCAGCCAATACGACCGCTACGGTGCCCACTGGAAACAAGCTCAGAAAGGTTATGGGGCTACCAGTTACCCCAGCGCTAGGCCGCCTGATGACTTTGATGAAATGGAATTTGGCCGCTCTGGTAGCTTTGAAGACTTGCTGGGGGATCTGCTGAACCGTTATCGATAGCCAATGGTTCGAGGCGCATAGGCCACAACATCTTTGCGACTAGGGGTGGTACCAAGAAGGGTGATGACTTGGGGAGGAACGGGCGATCGCGGAGTGATGGGTGGAAAGCGTTGATGGAATGGTGGGCAGTGCCCACCCAGCCCTGTCAAGCCCATAGGCTAAGGGACTCCGGCCACAACCACCAGGGAGTGAACTCCCTGGCTCATAGCGAAAGTCTGCTAAAGCAGACTGGGGAACTCGGCTGCCAATCCTCGTCAGAGGATTTCGGCTTTGAGCCTTGGACTTCAGTCCTTGGCTCAGCGGCCAATTCGAGGGATCGACTCCAGATCTTGCCCCAAGGCCTAACGATCGCAGCTCTGGTCTTTTTCAGCTAATACGGTTGCACCCCAGACGTGCTTCTTGTACCGTATTCTTGCGGGGAATGACTCTGGGCGGGGAAGAGAGGAGCTGCGAACTCCTCAAATCCC